>JBKDZS010000066.1:0-26876 GCA_047971445.1 Flavobacteriales bacterium | reverse complement strand
TATTTTCCTTGTAATATTTGAAAAATCACATCAGTTCCTTTATCTAAACCTTTATAAAAATTATTTTGTTTAAAATGAGGTGATATCGTATTAGAAATAACTTGTTTAGATCGAGTTGCAGTTAAATGAATATTGGTTCCATAGCCATTTTGAATAGCTATTTTACGATCATTTTTACTCACTAAAATAACAATCCCATTATCTTTTTCTTTATCTCCTATTTGCCAATCTTCTCCAATTTGAGCTGCAATCATATTTTCATTAGCTCCTTGTAAGCTTTTAATAGTTACAATAAGAATTTCGGTAGAAGTGTCACTAAAATGACTAATCAGCTTATTATTAAGTAATTGTTCTTCTCGATCTGTCAACAAATTAGCATAATCATTAACAGGATAAATTTTACTTTCAGGCTTTTTAGGAACTTGTCCGAAAATAATAAGCCCAAAAAGAAATAAAATTATATAATTAGCCTTTACTAATTTCATCAGGAAGTTCATTAGTATCGTTTTTTTGATAAGGAAAATAGTGTTGTAAAGATTCACCTGCCATTTGAATCCCTTTTATTAAACCTTCTGCGTAACGTTTTTGTTTAAAAAATAAGGTAATTTCATCTTTAATATCTTCCCAAAAATTTAGTGGAACTTTTTTATCAATTCCCTCATCACCAATAACAGAAAAAGCTTTATTTTCAATGGATACATGAAATAAAATACCATTTTGGTTTTGCGTTTCATTCATCTTAAGTAAATAGAAAATTTCCTTAGCACGTTCTATTTGACTTTTGTGTGTGTGTTGATCAATATGAATACGTATTTCACCTGAAGTCAATCTCTCAGCCTGTTGAATAGTTTTTACAATTTGTTTTTCTTCTTCTGTGCTTAAGAAGTTCTCTACTATACTCATTTACGGAGTATTAAAATTCTATTTCAGGTGCTTTTTCAGCTCCTCTTTCTGCTTTGAAATACCCCATCTCGTCAAAACTAAAAAAGCTTGCAATAATATTCTGTGGAGCTTTTTTAACATAAGTATTATAATCTTGTATTTTGGTATTAAATTTTTGTCTTTCAAACTTAATTTCATTTTCAATACTAGTCAATTCCGTTTGTAAAGCCATAAAATTTTGATTGGCTTTTAAATCTGGATAAGCCTCAAATGTAGCAAGTAATTTAGATAAAGAAGAGCTTAAACCTGATTGAGCACTTTGAAAAGCAGCAATATTCTCAGGTGTTAAATTAGAAGCATCAATATTAATTTTAGTAGCATTCGCACGTGCTTCAATTATTTCGGTAAGAGTTTCTTTTTCATGTTTTGCATACCCCTTTACTGTATTGACTAGGTTAGGTACTAAATCAATTCTTTTTTGATAGGCTGACTCAACATTAGCCCATTGTGATGTGGCAGGTTCTTTTAACATAATCATGTTATTATAAATTCCCATAACCCACATTCCAATAGCTAAAATCAGTCCTATAATAGCTAAAGAAAAAATACATCCAATTTTTTTCATAATTTTTTAATTCTAAAACATGTAATTATAACACAAACATAGGTGTTTTTTATTTAAATAAACTGCACAAGCGTAGTTTTACAGTTCAATATAAATTTATTTTTCTAGTATTTTCTTTAGATCAGCCATTTGAATCGCTGCTATAGCACATTCAACTCCTTTATTTCCATGTTTTCCTCCTGAACGATCTAAAGCTTGTTGTTCTGTATGGTCTGTCAAAACACAGAAAATGACGGGGGTATTGGTTTGAATATTAACATCTTTAATTCCTTGAGAAACAGCTTCACAAACAAAGTCAAAATGTTTTGTTTCACCTTGTATAACACTTCCAATAGCTAGAACAGCATCTACATTTTGTGTTCTCACCATTTGATTACTCCCATAAATCAACTCATAACTTCCAGGAACATGCCAAATAACAATATTGTTATCTTGAGCACCCTTTTTTTTTAAAGTTTCTACAGCTCCTTTTAATAAGTTATCCGTAATCTGATGATTCCACTCTGAAACAACAATGCCGAATCGAAAAGAGTCGGCATTGGGTATGTTTTGGCTGTTGTATTCAGATAAATTTTTACTTACTGTAGCCATATTCTTTATTTTGCACGTGCAATGTATTTATCAATATCAGAAGCATAACTGGATTCCTCATATTGTTCTTTTATTTGAGTAAAGAACTTTAATGCTTGCTCTTTTTTCTCTAGTGTTAAGGCTAGTTTTCCAGCTTTTAATAGATACATAGGGGTTGTAAATTCATTATCACGAGTATTGGCCGCATTCTGATAATACTCTAATGCTTTTTCATATTCGGCTATTTGGACTAAACAATCTCCTTGTATACCTATTTTCATAGCAGCTAAAACCTCATCATTAGCATCAAACTCATTTAAATTATCAAAAGCTTTTGAATATTCACCTTGCTTATAATTTGCAATAGCAGCATAATAGTGTGCTAAATTTCCAGCATTTGTATTGCTGTATTTCTCTTTAATTTCATTGAATCCAATATATCCTCCACTTTGACCATCCAACGCAAGGCTTAAAGAATCTTTATCTAGCTCTACTTTAGCATTATATAAATCTTTAGTTGCTACTTGGTTTTGAGGCTCTTGGTACAAATTTACATAAGCGAAATAGGCTAAAGCAATAGCTAATAATACACCAAATACTATAGAGATAAGCTTTGCATTTTTTTCTAAAAATAGTTCTGATTCTATCACAGATTGATCTAAGCTTTCAAAAACTTCTTTTGTTGTACTGTTTTCAACAGCTTTCTTTTTATACTTCTTCGCCATAATTAAACGATTGTTTTCTATAAATATTCGAGCAAAAATAAAGAAATTATCTTACATAATAAAAGTTATTTTTACCTTTGTTGAGATATGTTTCTGAAATCACTAAATATTGTTAATTTTAAAAATTTTGAATCATTTGATTTTATCTTTTCTGATAAAATTAACTGTTTGGTGGGTGAAAATGGTGTAGGTAAAACCAATGTTTTGGATGCGATTCATTATTTAAGTTTTTGTAAAAGCTATTTTAATTTAACTGACTCTCAAAACATTAACCACAAATCCTCTTTTTTTATGTTGGAAGGAATTTTTAATAAGGATAAGCGAAAAGAAGAAGTTTATTGTGGTTTAAAACGAGGGCAAAAAAAAATTGTAAAAAAGAACAACAAAACCTATTCAAGACTTTCAGATCATATAGGACAATACCCTTTGGTTATTATTTCTCCTTATGATAGAGATCTCATCACAGATGGAAGTGAGGTGAGACGAAAGTTTATGGATAATGTTATTGGACAATCAGATAAGGACTATTTGGCTACTTTGATTGCTTATAATAGGACACTTTCACAACGAAATGCATTATTAAAGTTCTTTGCTAGAGAAGGTCATTTTGATTCTACTTCATTAGCTGTATATGATGAACAATTAGTTGAGTATGGCATCAAAATTCATAAAAAAAGAAACGCATTTACAGCAGAATTTTTACCTGTTTTTTTAAAGCATCATAAAACCATATCTAAAGGTAAAGAAACGGTAGATATTGTTTATGATTCGCATTTGAATAAACAAGAATTTACACATGTTTTGAAAGAAAGTCTAATTAAAGACAAAGTATTACAATATACTTCTAAAGGGATTCACCGTGATGACTTAATTTTTTTAATTAATACATTTCCCGTAAAAAAAATTGGTTCACAAGGACAGCAGAAATCCTTTACAATTGCATTAAAATTAGCCCAATTTGATTTTATTAAAGAACATTTAGGTATAAAACCTATTTTGTTACTGGATGATATTTTTGATAAATTAGATGAAAATCGTGTTTCACAATTGATTCTTATGGTAAATGAAGATCATTTTGGACAAATTTTTATTTCGGATACACATACTGACAGGATGGAAGAAATTGTAAATCGAATTTACGGTGAACATAAAATTTTTCAATTAAAATGAGTGAAATGAAACCTTTAAAAGGTGTTTTTGAAATGATGATTGAGCGCTATAGAATGAAAGATCATTTTAAAGTAGAGCAAATCAAATCTCTTTGGGAAAAAATTGTAGGAAGTTACATTGCAAGTTATACAGAAAAAATAGGGCTTAGAAAGCATATTTTATATGTAAAAATTAAATCCCCTGAGTTACGAAATGAATTACAGTATTCTCGGACTAAGTTAATTCGTAATTTAAATTACACCATAGGTGAAGATTATATAAAAGATATTAAGTTTAAATAGAAAGTAGAGAAACATATAGACTGTTTTTTAATAGCTGTATTTAGTATTATGAAATATCGAAGATTAGCAAAGGAACAACTAGAGGCATTACATGAAGATTTTGCCAAATTTTTAGCATTACAGCAAATTGATGCTGAGGAATGGAAGGAGTTAAAGAAAAATCAACCTGAAGTTGCTGAACAAGAGATAGATGTGTTTAGTGATTTAGTTTGGGAAAAAATTCTAAATAAAGTACAATATTTGGAGCACATTTCTCCTAATGTGTTGAATTTATTCAAGTGTAATGAAACTAATATTGAACGAATTGTTATAGAGTCTGAAATTAAAGATTTTTCTTCTAAAGAAAATATTCAATGGATTTTAAATCATTTTCATGAGGATAAAATTCAAGTAATGAAAGGAGCAAAAAACTATACAACAAAAAGAAATTTAGAGCTTTTTGATCTGATTGAAAAAGGTGCAGAATTTTCGAAAGGAGAATTATTTGAAGCGATACTTTCTAAAGATAATGTAACGTAACAAATTCCGTATGTGTTAAAAAAGAAGCCATTCTATAAATTATAGAATGGCTTCTTTCTTATGGTATATTAAATATTATTCAATAAATCTTCTAATTTTTCTTTTTCTTGAGCTGCTAAATCAGCATCCACCAAAATACGTCCACTATGCTCATCAATAATGATTTTTTTACGTTGTGCAATTTCCATTTGTATTTGTGGTGGGATTGTAAAATAAGAACCTGATGAAGCCCCTCTTTCCACTGGAACAACAGCTAATCCATTTTTTACTTTTGCTCTAATTCTCTTATAGGCAACCAGTAGACGGTCTTCAATATTTTTAGAATATTCATCTGACTTAGAATTCAAGAAATCTTCCTCTTTCTTTGTTTCAGCAATTAAAGAGTCTAATTCTTCTTTTTTGTGCATTAAATGTTCTTTTAGACTAGTTAATTTTTCATTAGCAGAAGTAATAGTTTCTTTGTATTGCTCTGTTTTTGCCTTAAACTCCTTAATTCTTTTATTAGCTAACTGTATCTCCAATCCTTGATATTCAATTTCTTTAGTTAAAGCATCAAATTCACGATTATTTCGCACGTTTTCTTGTTGCTTTTCGTATTTCTTAATTTGGGCTTCAGAAGCTTTAATTTCCTCCTTTTTCACTTTTATTTGCCCATCAAAATCTTTGATTTTGTCCGTAAGACCTGAAATACGTGTTTCGATCCCTACTATTTCATCTTCTAAATCTTCAACTTCTAAAGGTAATTCACCACGGGTAAATTTAATTTCATCAATTCTTGAATCAATCAATTGTAAATCGAATAATGCTCTTAATTTATCTTCTATAGTTAATTCTCTTTGTTTCTTAGCCATAATTTAATAATAATTGACGGGATTAGTATTTACCTCAGATAAGGCGAATGCAAAATTAGTGATTTTTTTTGTAAGGACATCAAATAAAAGTGATTTTATAAATTGTTCACTTTCATAGTGTCCAATATCACAAATTAGAATTTGATTTTCAGCAGTAAAGAACTCATGGTATTTAAAATCTCCCGAAATATACGCGTCTGCCCCAATCCGTTTAGCTTGTTCAAGCCCAAAACTACCAGAACCTCCTAAAACAGCAATTTTTTGTATCGTTTTTCCAGTTAATTTTGAATGTCGAATACATTCGGTCGGTAATTTTTCCTTCACAAAAGCTAAAAAATCATGTTCACTCATAGAAAAAGGTAAATCTCCATGCATACCTATTCCAATATGTTGATTCACATTATCTAATGATGTAACCTCATAGGCAATTTCTTCATAGGGATGTGCCTTTTTCAAAGTCAAAAGAATCTGATCTTCAAGATGCCATGGAAACATTAAATTAACAGCTGTTTCTTTTTCATAATGAAGCTCTCCTTTTTTTCCTATAACTGGATTACTAACTTGAGTTCCTTTAAAGCTTCCAATACCTTCCAAATTAAAGCTACAATGATCATAATTACCTATACTTCCAGCTCCAGCATCAAATAAGGCCTTTCGAACTTTTTCAGCAGAATTAGTAGGAACATAAAAAGTAAGTTTTTTAATCGTTTTTTCTTTAGGAAGTAATACTTGAATATTAGAAAGTCCTAAAATATTACATAGTTTTTTATTACTTCCTTGCCACGCAAAATCAAGATTGGTATGGATTGCATAAATGGAAATACCATGCTTAATAGCTTTTAATACCACACGCTCCACATAGTTTTTCCCTGTGATACTTTTTAAGCCTTTAAAAATTATAGGATGAAAGGTAATAATAAGCTCTGCTTTTTTATCTATAGCTTCATCAACAACTTCTTCAGTACAGTCTAATGTTAATAAAGCTTTAGAAACTTTTTGTTTAAAGTCACCTACTAGCAACCCTACGTTATCGAAACTATCGGCATATTGTTTAGGAGCAATTTCCTCTAAAACATGTGTGATATCTTGTACCGTCATACAATGATTTTTCACCAAATATATTAAAAAACATACACTTTATAATCCAGTTAATAAGTGTTTTTAATGATGAAATATTCATCGAATGAATTTTGAATTAGAAAGAAGTATTTTTTATCATTATTATCTTAATTAGTAAATCTATAAATACTTTATTACTTTAGCAATCTATGCTATTAAAAAAATTAAGATTAATATTATTTCCAATATCGGTACTCTATGGATTCATAATGTACTTAAGAAACATATTATATGATAAATCAATCTTTAAATCTACATATTTTAACTTACCTATTATTTGCGTGGGAAATCTAAGTCTAGGAGGAACAGGAAAAACCCCGCATACAGAATATTTAGCCTCTTTATTAAAACAACACTATAAAATAGCTATATTAAGCAGAGGATACGGTAGAAAAACTAAGGGGTACATTTTGGCTAATAAAAAATCAACTTTTGAAACCTTAGGTGATGAACCTTTACAGTTTTATTCAAAGTTTGGAAAAGAACTAACTGTATCAGTTGATGAAAACCGAGTGAGAGGGGTACAAAATTTAATAAAAGATGTAAACCCTGATGTTATTTTATTAGATGATGCTTTTCAACATCGATCAATTAAAGCAGGACTTTATATTCTATTAACTCCTTTTGAAGACCTATTTATGGATGATTATGTGCTGCCAGCAGGTAATCTAAGAGAGTTTAGAAAGGGCGCAAATAGAGCTGATATAATTATCGTAACAAAATGTCCAAAAGAAATTCCCATAGTTGATAAAAAACACATAATTAAAAGGCTAGAAAAAGCATATAGGGCAAGAATTTATTTTTCCTCTATCCGATATCATACAAAACTTTACGGTCTAAATGAATTAATACTAGAATCTGTTTATGGGCAAAAGGTACTCTTAGTAACAGGAATAGCCAACCCAAAACCCATGATCGATTATTTAAGAGACAAAGTTCAAATAGTGGAACATTTAGCTTTTTCAGATCATCATAACTTTTCTAAAAAAGATATTTCTTTAATTAAGAAAAAAGCAGCGAATAAATTAATTATTACTACAGAAAAAGATTACATGAGGTTAAAAAAAATCAACTTATCTAATCAAAACATTTATTATTTGCCCATTAAAATTGAAATGGACAAGTCTAAGGTATTTTATAAAGAAATAACACACTTTATCAATCAATTCAATTTACCTCAATAACTATATGTCTTATTAAAAAGAAATATAGGTTTTTTTACATAAAAAAAGACCTTACAATAAGTAAAGTCCTTTCTTTATTCTACCCCTATTCTATTTCATTGATAATTGAACACTTTTTATTGAACGATCAATTTTCGACATCATACGATCAAAAAACTCACCTGCTAATTCTATTGTTTTAACATTTTTTGTTTTTGGATCTCCATTCTTTTTAAACCAATGATTTTCAGGTTGTCTATATCCAAATGTTGGACTTTTTACTTGATATACGACAGGTTTTACGATCATTTTGTCTTTTTTAAACATAAACTCTATAGCATATTGCATACTATAACATTCTTTCCCCTTTTTTTCACAAGCTGATTCTGGAGCAAACCCTTTTAACTTTAAATATTTACCATCTGCATCTGCAATAATAGCATTTTTAGGCTCCATAAAGTTAATGTTAATCCAATCACGTAATTCAGAATGGATTTCCTCTGCGTGAAAATTTTCGTATGTGAAAATTTTAGAATTTATCCCTTCAGCCGAAAATTTGAATTGTCCAAAACTTATAGCTGGCAAACAAATTAATACTAATAATAATTTTTTCATCTCTGTGTGTTTTTAATGTGTTACTTAATAAATACATTAGCTAATTTACAATTCAAGAATAGTTTTTAAATAGGATAATAGATATTTGGTATAAAAACGTATTTTTGTGGTGTTGATTGATCGATAAATAAATTCTTAACCATAATTATATACAACAAAATGCACGTAGCAATAGCAGGAAATATTGGAGCAGGAAAAACAACATTAACAAGATTATTAGCTAAACATTACAAATGGAACCCTCACTTTGAAAACGTAGAAACAAATCCTTATCTGAATGATTTTTATGAAGATATGAGTCGATGGTCGTTTAACTTACAAGTGTATTTTTTAAATAGTCGATTTTCTCAGATAAAAAGTATTCGTGAAAGTGGGAAAAAAATTATTCAAGATCGAACGATTTATGAAGACTCTCACATTTTTGCCCCTAATTTGCATGAGATGGGTTTAATGAGTGAAAGAGACTTTAGTAATTATAAATCATTATTTGAATTGATGGAAAGCTTTGTAGAAGCTCCTGATTTACTCATCTATTTAAAAGGTTCTATTTCTACTTTGGTAAGTCAAATTCATAAAAGAGGACGCAATTATGAAAATTCTATTAGCATTGATTATTTATCACGATTAAATGATCATTATGAAAATTGGATAAAAAATTACAACAAGGGAAGGCTCTTAATTATAGACATAGATAACTTAGATTTTGTTGAGAGAAAGGAGGATTTAGGATTTATAATTGATAAAATCGAAGCTGAAATTCATGGTCTGTTTTAAAAAATAACTTTTTACACACTGGTATAAAATCCTAAAGTATTAAGATAAGCTTTTACAAGCTCTTAACATTTCTCGTTTTCCAGGAGGCCCAGGTAATCGTTCTACTTTAAACCCCGCCTGAATTAAAGCTCTTCTAACACTTCCTTTAGCAGCATAAGTAACCAAAATCCCGTTCTCTCGAATTAATTTATACATATGGTCAAACATTCGTTGACTCCACAAGTCAGGTTGTACCCGAAAGCCAAAAACATCAAAATAAATAAGATCATATTGAGTGTCATATGAAATATCAAAAAAATCCTGTTTTTTTTTCAATAAAGAAAAAGACGATGTAACAAGTTGAGTCGATTCCCAATTTGCATGAAAAATCTTATCATATTCATTTTGAAAAGCGGATCCATTTTTTATCTGTTCTAAATAATTTAAGGCATTCCATTCTTCTACAGTAACAGGATACTTCTCAATGCCTGCATAGTGGATACTCACATTATTTTTCTGAGCTTCAATTAAGGTTAAAAAACAATTTAACCCTGTTCCAAAACCAATTTCCAAAACAGAAACAGTTTTTTTCATTTGTTGAATTTTATTTAATCCATTTTGAATAAAAACATGTTGAGCCTCCTGAATAGCACCGTGTTTCGAATGGTATCCCTCATTCCAATCTTCAATTTGAATAGAAGAAGAACCATCAGCTGTCATAACGACTTTTCGTTTGAGTATCATATTACCAAAAATACAATAGGAATTTTAATCATATTATTTTTTTTAAAAATTTTTATCTAAAATCACGATTAAAAAGGTTTTTTTATAAAAAAGCGCCTAAGAAAAACATTTTTTTTAAACAAATTCGAATCTTAACCCCTCTTTTATTATCAACTTGAAATTTATGTACGAACATCTTTTAAATCAAAAAAATATATATTTGAGAAAAACAGACTAGAAATGAGTGTGGAGATACAAAAAATAGAAAAATCAAAATTAAGCGATACTTCTTTTGATAATATCATATTTGGTAAAAGTTTTACTGATCATATGCTAATTGCAAAATATAAAGATGGTAAATGGAGTGAGCCCGTGATTAAACCTTATGGAAACATTTCAATTTCTCCCGCTACACAAGCATTGCACTATGGTCAAGCTGTTTTTGAAGGCATGAAAGCTTACCGTAATAAAAATAATGAGGCTTTTATATTTAGACCAGAAGATAACTTTATCAGAATTAACGAGTCTTGTAAACGCTTAAATATGCCTGAAGTACCGAAAAAAACCTTTATGGAAGGGTTAAAGACTTTGGTAGATTTAGATCGTAAGTGGATTCCTACTAGCGAAGGAACTTCTTTATATTTACGACCTTTTGTTTTTGCATCTGAAGCCATGTTGAAAGCAACAACCTCAATGGAATACACATTTATGATTGTCTGCTCGCCCGCTCGAACATATTATGGTGAACCTTTGAAAATAAAAATAGCCGATCATTATTCCCGAGCTGCCAATGGAGGAGTAGGATACGCAAAAGCTGCAGGGAATTATGCTGCCTCTTTTTTTCCCACTGAAGAAGCTCGAAAAGAAGGGTTTGATCAAGTTTTATGGACAGATGCACAGACTCACTCTTTCATAGAAGAATCAGGAACAATGAATGTTTTTGTTCGTTATGAAAATAAATTAATTACAGCACCTGCTACCGAAACCATCCTAAACGGTGTGACACGCCGTAGTATTATTGAAATAGGAAAAGAATTAGGCTTAGAAGTAGAAGAACGTCCTATCCCTGTTAAAGAAATTATTGAAGGAATTCAATCAGGTGATATTAAAGAAATGTTTGGATGTGGAACAGCAGTTGTTTTAATATCGTATAAAATAGTGGGCTATAAAAATGAAACATGGGAATTGAATTTACCTCCTGATGATGAAAGCATTGCTTTGAAGATTAAAAATCGTTTAGTAGGAATTCAAACAGGAGCTCAAAATGATCCGTTTGGATGGCGTGTAAAAATATAAAGTAGGCATCTACAAAACATAATATATATCATGTTTTTTATTTAAAATTATTCTAAATTAATGATTTAAAAGCATTTTCCTTCGAAAATGCTTTCGCTTTTTAAAACAAGAATTTGATAAAGTTTAATAATAAACTTAAATTTGTGACCGTTTTTGAATAAACATTAAGAATAATAATTTTAACAAATAAACTTTCAAATGTCAAAAGACATCCGTATAAGAAAAGGGTTAGACATCAAATTAGTCGGTAAGGCTGAAATGGTAACCAAAGATTTACCCGCTTCAAAAGTTTATGCTTTATCCCCCAATGACTTTCATGGAGTTATTCCAAAATTAATAGCAAAGCAAGGACATACAGTAAAAGCTGGATCACCTTTATTTTTTGCTAAAGGAAATGATAAAGTATGGTTTCCTTCTCCTGTAAGCGGAGAAGTAATAGAAGTGAAACGAGGTGAAAAGCGAAAAATTTTAGAGATAAAAGTTTTAGCTGACTCAGAACAAATTCATGAAGATTTTGGAATAAAAGATCCAACTTCTATGAATCGTGAACAAATAATCGATTATTTGACATCTTCAGGATGTTGGCCGTTTATAAAACAACGTCCTTATGACATTATAGCTTCTCCGAATGATAAGCCTAAAGCAATTTTTGTTTCAGGAATAAATTCAGCTCCACTAGCACCTGATATAAATTTTGTATTAGCTGGTAAAGAAGAAGCCTTAAAAGCAGGTTTTACTGCTTTAACAAAATTAACAGAAGGAAAAGTGCACTTAACAATTGAAAAATCATCCAGTGTGTTTCCTCAGGTTGTAGGAGTAGAAGTTCACCAAGCAAGTGGGAAGCACCCTGTTGGATTAATTTCTACACAAATTGCTACCATTGACCCTATAAATAAAGGCGAAAAAATTTGGACTGTGAATCCTGAAGACGTTGCCATTATTGGAGAACTATTTTTAACAGGTAAATTCAATGCAGAACGCTTAATTGCTTTAACAGGATCGGGTTTTAATACGCCTTCTTATGTAAAAGTGAAGCAAGGAGCTGCCATAGAAGATGTAATCGCAGGGAATTTAAAAGAAGGAAATTATCGTATTATCAATGGAAATGTTTTAACGGGCACACAATCATCTAAAGATCATTATTTAGGGTATTATGCTAGTCAAATTACTGTGATTCCTGAAGGAGATGATTATGACTTTTTTGGATGGAATAAACCACAGCCAAAAAAATTCAGTATTTCAAGAGCTAGCTTGTTTTCTTTTTTGACACCTAATAAGAGATACGATTTAAATACCAATACTAATGGAGAACATCGTGCTTTTGTAGTTACAGGAGAATATGAAAAGGTATTCCCTTTGGACATTTATCCAATGCAATTATTAAAAGCCATCTTAGTAAAAGATATTGATGAAATGGAAGCACTAGGAATTTATGAAGTTGCTCCTGAAGATTTTGCTTTAACAGAATACATTTGTATTTCAAAACAAGATCATCAACAAATTGTTCGCGAAGGGTTAGATTTAATGATAAAAGAAATCGGTTAATTTATATACTTTAAAATGGGATTAAAACAAAATTTACATAATTTAAAAGAGAAATATAAAGGAACCAAGATGGAGCAAGGATTTAATGCCCTTCATACGTTTCTTTATTTACCAAATAGTACGACACATTCTGGAGCTCATATTCGAGATGCAGCAGATTTAAAGCGTATTATGAATACCGTAATCATGGCTTTAGTTCCATGCTTAATTTTCGGTATATTCAATGCAGGTTATCAGCACCATTTAGCAATAAGTGGAACAGCTGAATTTTTAACCATGAATAATTTTTTAGTTGGACTATCTAAAATTCTACCTTTATTAATGGTTTCTTACGGAGTTGGACTAGGAATTGAATTTATTTTTGCAACTATTAAGAAACATGAAGTAGAAGAAGGTTACTTGGTAACAGGAATGTTAGTACCTCTAATTGTTCCTATAGATGTTCCCTTATGGATGTTAGCCGTTGCTGTTGCTTTTGGAGTTATTATTGGAAAAGAAATCTTCGGAGGAACGGGTATGAATATTTTAAACCCAGCATTGACAATACGTGCTTTTTTATTTTTTAATTGGGCAGGTTGGATGTCTGGAGATAAAGTTTGGGTTCACGGAGGTGTAAATCCATCTGAATATGGTGTAGATGCTATTTCTGGAGAAACTCTTTTGGGAACTCTGGCTAGTAACGGAAGTATAGAACATTATTCCGTTATGGATATGTTTATGGGTTATATGCCTGGTTCAGTAGGAGAAACATCTGTATTCTTTATCTTAATAGGAGCTCTTATTTTAATAGCTACAGGAGTAGGTAGCTTACGAATTATGCTTTCGGCTGTTATTGGAGCAATTGTTATGGGATTAATTTTTAACAGTATTGCAGGAACAGATTTAGTACCCGAAGGAAGTAAATTCTTTGGGTTAATGAGTTTTCCTTTTTGGCAACATTTATTAGTCGGAGGTTTAGCCTTTGGTATTGTCTTTATGGCTACAGACCCCGTATCGGGATCACAAACCAATATAGGAAAAATTATTTATGGGTTCTTAATAGGGTTTATTAGTGTTATGATACGAGTATTTAATCCAGCCTTCCCAGAAGGTGTGATGATGGCAATCTTATTGATGAACGTATTTGCTCCAACCATAGACCACTACGTGATACATGCCAATATAAAAAGAAGAATGAATCGTTTAAAAACTAAAACAGCTTAATCATGGCAAAGAAAACAGATTCAAATTTATATACAATACTATTTTCCATAGGAATGGTAATAATAGTAGGTTCTTTATTAGCTTTTTTTGCAAGTTTTACTAAAGACAGTCGTGAAAATAATGATAAAGTAAAGGCTCAAGTCGATATTTTATCTTCTATAGGGATAGAAGCAAATCGTTCAAATGCCACAGAAAAGTTCACGGAAAATATCAAAAAACAATATGTAATTGAAGGAACAAATGCCACAGAAAACCTAGAAGCTTATCTAATTGACATAAAAAAAGAACAAGCCAAAGCTAAAAATGGAGAAATCCAACGATTACCTTTATTTATAGCAGAAAAGGAAGGAAAAACAATATACATTGTGCCCATTCGTGGAATTGGTCTTTGGGGTCCTATGTGGGGTTATGTAGGCTTAAAAGATGACCTAGAAACTATTGAAGGCGTATTTTTTGATCACCAATCAGAAACTCCAGGTTTAGGATCAAATATTACACAATCATATTTTACAGATGACTTTAAGGGAGAGAAGATTTACGATATTAAAGGAAATTATGCAGGAGTAGCAGTTTCTAAATCTAACAATGACCCTTTAAATAATGATAAAACTGATAATGAAGTTGATGCAATTGGAGGAGCTACTATTACAGGTAATGGAGTTGCAGCGATGTTAAAATCAGGTATTAAGGCTTATTTACCTTATTTCAAAACCTTAAAAAAATAGAATTATGGCATCAAAGAAAAATATAGATTTGATAAAAGATCCTTTATGGGATAATAATCCTATAACAGTACAAGTATTAGGTATTTGTTCTGCTCTAGCTATTACCGCAGAATTAATGGCTTCTGTTGTTATGACCGTTTCAGTAATGTTTGTTTTAGGAGTAGGAAATGTTGTGATATCTCTAATGAAAAACATTATTCCCTCTTCTATTCGTATTATTGTTCAATTAGTTGTAGTAGCAACATTAGTTATTATAGTTGATTTGACACTAAAAGCTTATATGCCTGATTTGGCAAAAACCTTATCTGTATTTATTGGATTAATTATAACAAACTGTATTATTATGGGACGTTTTGAAGCCTTTGCTTTAGACCCTAATAATACGCCATGGCAATCATTTATGGATGGTATTGGTAACGCTTGGGGATACGGTTTGATTTTAATTATGGTTGGTTTTTTCCGTGAATTATTGGGTGCAGGAACATTATTTGGATTCCCTGTCTTAGGTGACCCTATTACAAAAACAGGTTTGTATGCTTTGGGTTATGAAAATAATGGATTTATGTTGTTAGCACCCATGGCCTTAATTACGGTAGGAATAATCATTTGGATTCAAAGAATGAAAAATAAAAATTTAATTGAAACACATTAACTAGTTGTTGGTGAATCGTTATTGGTTTTTAAAAACCAACGACAAACAACCAAAAACCAAAAACAAAGAATATGGACTATTTAGAATTATTTTTTAAGTCAATCTTTATAGATAATATGGTATTCGCAACCTTTTTAGGAATGTGTTCGTACCTCGCAGTTTCAAAGAAAGTATCTACTGCAGTAGGTCTTGGTGCAGCAGTCATTTTTGTGATGTTCGTTACCGTTCCTATGAACTATTTGTTAGATCAATACATATTACAGCCAGGAGCTTTAGGTAAATGGCTGGGAGCAGATTTTGCACAATATGACTTAAGCTTTTTAACATTCATTCTATTCATTGCAACCATTGCAACTATGGTACAATTAGTAGAAATGATCGTAGAAAAATTTTTACCTGAGTTATATAACCAATTAGGAATCTTTTTACCCTTAATTGCTGTAAACTGTGCCATATTAGGAGGATCATTATTTATGCAGCAAAAAGAGTTTAATAATATTGGTGAGGCTACAGTTTATGGAGTAGGTTCGGGTATTGGCTTCTTTTTAGCCATATTAGCTATCGGAGCCATACGTGAAAAAATTCGTTATTCCAATGTCCCTCCTGCTTTAAGAGGATTGGGAATCACCTTTATTTTAACTGGGTTAATGGCTATAGGATTCATGTCTTTTGGAGGTATGCTTACAGGAGGAGACGATGAAGCAGGAACAGAAAAAGCAAAAACAGTTACAATTGAAAGTTCAGAAGAAAAGGAAAATGTAACAGCTCATATTAATCAAACAGAAGAAATAAAAAAATAATGATAACAATATTAGAAGTAAGTACACCCGCTTTGATAGGAGCAACAGTAGTAGCCTTTATGGTATTGTTGTTGGCTTTAGTAGGAATTATTTTAGTAGCTAAATCAAAGCTAGTTTCTACGGGTCCTGTCAAGATTAAAATTAACGGAGAAAAAGAAGTAGAAGTTGCTTCTGGAGGGACATTATTGTCAACTCTTGGAGCAGAAGGAATTTTTTTACCATCTGCCTGTGGTGGTGGTGGAACTTGTTTGCAATGTGAGTGCCATGTTGATGCTGGAGGAGGAGAAGCATTACCAACAGAAACCCCTCATTTTACAAGAAAAGAATTGGAACACGGAGTACGTTTATCCTGTCAGGTTAAAGTAAAACAAGATATGGTTATTCGTGTACCTGAAGAAATTTTTGGAATTAAGAAGTTTAATGCTACTGTAGCACGTAATTATAATGTAGCAACTTTTATCAAAGAATTTGTAGTTGAGATTCCTGAAGATATGAATTACAAAGCAGGAGGTTATATTCAAATTGAAGTACCTGCTTGTGAAATTGAATATAAAACAATGGATATCTCCGCACATCCTCAAGACCACCCAGGTGAACCTGATAAATTTAAAGCAGACTGGGATAAGTTTGGACTATGGGATTTGAAAATGAAAAATGAAGAATTGGTAGAGCGAGCTTACTCAATGGCTTCTTACCCTGCTGAAGGTCGTGAAATTATGTTAAACGTACGTATTGCTACTCCACCATTTGACCGCCAGAAAGGTGGATGGATGGATGTAAACCCAGGGATTGCATCTTCTTATATTTTTAACTTGAAGCCAGGTGATCAATGTGTAATATCAGGACCTTACGGAGAGTTCTTTATTAATGAAGATTCTGATGCTGAAATGATTTACGTAGGAGGTGGAGCTGGTATGGCACCAATGCGCTCTCATTTATATGAATTATTTCACACCATGAAAACGGGTCGTAAAGTATCGTATTGGTATGGTGGGCGTTCAAAAGCTGAATTATTCTATTTACATTATTTTAGAGATTTAGAAAAACAGTTTCCAAACTTTAAATTTCATTTAGTACTGTCTGATGCATTGCCAGAAGATAATTGGAAGGAAAAGAAAGATATTGATGATGACGGAGATGGCTTTGTAGGCTTTGTGCATCAAGCTTTAATCGATAATTATCTATCAAAACATGATGAACCTGAGGATATTGAATTTTATTTCTGTGGACCTCCTATGATGAACCAAGCTGTGGTTAAAATGTGTGATGATTTTGGAGTTCCTAAAGAAAATGTTCGTTTTGACGATTTTGGAGGATAAAATAAAGTTATAGTAATAACATTAAAATTAAAGGTTAGTCAATAATTGACTAACCTTTTTTATTTATTATGAAATAGTACACAAAATATTAAAAAATGATAAATATAAGACTAACTAGAACTGTATTTATAAAAAAGGATATTCCTCATCTGACTGAATACCCATAGCTTCGTAGATATACTGAAAGGTTGAAAGTAATTTAGGCTTTCCATTTACAATAGCCACATTATGTTCAAAATGTGCAGAAGGTTTTTGATCACGAGTGGTCACAGTCCAACCATCCTTATGAAACTTGATTTTTTCAGTTCCCATATTAATCATAGGCTCAATAGCAACAACCATTCCCTCTTTAAAAACCTTTCCTTTTCCTCGTCTACCATAATTAGGCATTTGGGGTTCTTCATGCATAGTACGTCCTAAACCATGCCCTACCAATTCTCGAACAACACCGTACCCTTCTTTTTCACAATGATTTTGAATAGCATACCCTACATCTCCAATACGATTATGCGATTTGAATTGTTCTATACCAAGATAAAGGCTTTCTTTCGTAATTTGTAGAAGTTTTTTTATTTCGGGAGAAACTTCACCAACTTCAAAAGTATAAGCATGATCTCCATAAAAATCATTCATTAATACACCACAATCAATTGAGATAATTTCACCTTCCTTTAATGGCGTATTATTAGGTATTCCATGTACAACTTGATCATTTGGAGACATACAAAGCGTATTAGGAAAATCATACATTCCTAAAAAACCGGGAACTCCTCCATTATCTCGAATGTATTCCTCAGCTAACTGATCTAAATGTAAAGTAGTAACACCAGGTTTGATCTCTTGAGCTAACATGCCCAAGGTTTTGGAAACAAGTTGTGCACTTTCCTTAATTAGAGCAATTTCCTCAGTAGATTTTAAATTAATTTTACCCATAAAGTACAAGTATAAAAGAAAATTTTATTATTTTTTAATTAAAATCCAAAAAATCCTTTCTTTTTCTTTCTACGTTGTTTAGCTCTATCAAAATCAAGTGTTTTTCTTTTTATAATACATTCGTAGACCTCGCCCCATCCAGGAAAACCACCAACATTACGGTCGTCTACAAAATAATCCGCGTTTATTTTTCTGCTTTGCTTACTTTTATCAAAGTCTTCTCCTTCAAAACTATTATTCACTGCAAAAAAATCAATACCATTTCTTTTACAAAAAGTAACGGCTTCTTCTAATCGCTTACCACTTCTATAAGTCCATAAAGTTAGTCGATAACCTTCCTTTTCAAGTCTTTTTAAAGTTTCAAAAGCAAACAGTCTTGGTTTACCTATCTTTGGGTAAGCATCTTCTACTATAGTCCCATCAAAATCAACTGCAATAATTTTACTAGATTTCATAATGTACGCTAAAATTATTAGAAATTTCGAAATATAGGGTTAAAAGTACTAAATTAATAATGTTTTAACCTTATTTTTACAATAAACTTACACCTGTCATCTCTTTAGGCTGTTGAATTCCAATTAATTCAAGAACAGTAGGTGCTATATCTCCTAATTTACCATTTTTAATTGTGGGAGTGAAGTTTGAATCAATTAGAATACAAGGAACAGGTTGTGTTGTGTGTGCTGTATTAGGTGATCCATCAGAATTAATTAAACAGTCTGCATTGCCATGATCAGCAATAATGAGTGTAGTATAACCATTCTTTAAGGCACTTTCCGTAACGTTTTTAGTACATTCGTCTACTACTTCACAAGCTTTAATTGCAGCTTCCATAATACCTGTATGACCAACCATATCAGGATTAGCAAAATTAAGACAAATAAAATCAGCTTCTTGTTTTTCTAACTCTGGAATGATGGCATTTTTAATATCATAGGCAGCCATTTCTGGTTTTAAATCATACGTAGCAACATCTTGTGGAGAACTACATAAAATGCGTTTTTCTCCCCTAAACTCTTTCTCTTGTCCTCCAGAGAAGAAAAAAGTTACATGGGGGTATTTTTCTGTTTCAGCAATTCTAATTTGCCTTTTATTATTTTCTGCCAAGACTTCCCCTAATGTGTTTTTTAGAAGAGAGCTACCAAATATAACGTGAACATTCTTAAAGTTTTGATCATATTCAGTCATAGTCACATAGTAAAGATCTAGTTTCTTCATCTCAACAGGGTAAGAAGTATCCTGATTATATTCTTTTGGGTTAAGAAAATTTTCTTGAGTTAAAGCCATAGTGATTTGGCGTCCTCGATCTGTTCTAAAGTTAAAATTAATAACAATATCACCCTCCTGAATGGTAGCAAGAGGTTCTCCATTTTCAGTAACAATAATAGGTTTTAAAAATTCATCAGTAATTCCTTCTTGATAAAAATTTTCAATAGCAGTAGCAGGATCATTTGTTTCTATTCCAACACCATTAACCATAGCATCATAAGCTAGTTTAACACGGTCCCACCTACGATCTCGATCCATAGCATAATAACGCCCTGTAATAGAAGCTAACTTACCTGTAGTCTCATGTGTAGCATTAATCAAATCTTGAATAAAATGTTTTCCTGATTTAGGATCTACATCACGTCCATCTGTAAAAGCATGAATGTAAACGTTTTCTAATTTCTCTTCTGAAGCTATTTTTAATAATCCTTTTAAATGATCTATATGAGAATGGACACCTCCATCTGATGTTAAGCCCATAAAATGAACACGTCTATTTTCTTTTTTAGCCAACTCAAAAGTTTCTTTAAAGACACTATTCTCTTTAATAGATCCATTTTGGAGAGCCATTCCTATTTTAACCAAATTTTGGTAGACAATACGCCCAGCTCCCAAATTCATATGACCTACTTCAGAATTTCCCATTTGCCCCTCAGGTAAGCCTACCTGAAGTCCAGAAGCTTCTAATTCAGAATGAGGATATTGGGTATATAGAGAATCTATAAAAGGAGTTTGTGCTAAGTCAACGGCTGAAACTTTTTTATCCTTAGCAAATCCCCAACCATCCAATATCATTAGTAATACTTTTTTATTCATACTATTGTTTTTAAGTGTTGAAAATACACAAAGTTAGGCTTTTTCAAGAAATTTTCCGATTTCTGTACAAATGAATTCTAATAATTGCTGATCTTTATCAGTAAAAGCATTTACAGTATGACTGTCTATATCGATTTGACCGATATTTTCTCCATTTTTAAAAATAGGAACTACAATTTCAGATTTCGTTTCAATACTACACGCTAAATAATTTTCTTGCTTACAAACATCATCGACAAGAAAGGACTTATTGGAAAGGGCTACTTGACCACAGATTCCTTTTCCAAAAGGAATAATCGTATGATTTGTGTGAGCCCCAACATAAGGACCTAATTTTAATTCATCTTTATTTCCGTTTTTAAAATAAAACCCTACCCAATTGTAATATTCAAATTTTTTGTTCAAAAACTCACAAATTAGGAGTAGCTTTTCTTCCAATAATCTATCGGATTGTATTAGTTCTTCTATTTTATGTTCTATAAATTCCATTTAGTTCGTTTTTAAATAATTTAGACAGCATAAATTTAGTAAATTTGCTATTTAAATATTCGTTAAATGAAAGAATATAAACCGTTAATCTATTTTTTAATAAAATTTTTTGTAACATATTCAATCATGACATTGAGCTATGATTTTTACTTAAAAAAAACACAGGTTACTAATGAAGGAAGCTCAATAACAGACCCTTATACAAAAGAGGTTGCAATAGAAGCTTCTTATTTATATAGTTTTATGTATGAAAACTCTTATGTAAAGCAAAATGAAAATAATCCTTATATGGATTTTTTTATCAAAAAAAGAAAAGTCGCAATTATAAATGAAGGATGTAATGCGATCTCCGTAATGATTATTATGTTATCCTTCATTATAGCTTTTGGAATAAAAGTAATGCCAACTATTTTATACACGTTACTTAGTTTGCTTTTTGTTCACATAGTCAATATTTTCAGAATCAGTATTCTTGCAAATATTATTTTTAAACATTCAGAATATGCTAAATTAGCTCATGACGCACTATTTCCAGGAATTATTTATGGAGCGGTTATTCTGATTTGCATAGTGTGGATTAAATTTTTTATCTTTAAAAAAATAGATAATGAGTAAAAAACTACAATATAGTTTACTAGGCATCTTAATATTAGGGTTAATATTGATTAGATTAAATCAAGAACACCTATTTTATGATCCATTATTGCACTTTTTTAAAAGTAGTCATAATAAAACAAATTTGTTAGAAATTCATATTCCTAAACATTTGATGTCTGTCACCTTTCGCTATCTTATTAACACATTTTTATCACTAGGAATTATATACGTCCTATTTAAAAATAAAAAATACATCAAGATATCAGGAATAGTATTTTTTGTAGGCTGGCTTATTTTTTTACCTATATATTATATTTTTTTAGATACAGAATTTGAATATAGTTTAATGATTGGTTTTTATGTGAGAAGATTTTTGATACAACCTATTATTGGAATTGTACTAATTTTAGCATTGTTTTATTTAGAAAAAACTCAAAAATGAAAAAGAAAATTTTGGTAACGGGAGGATTAGGGTATATTGGTTCTCATACAGTAGTAGAACTTCAGGAAGAAGGTTTTGAAGTTTTGATTGTAGATGATTTGTCAAACTCAGAGCAAAATGTATTAGAAAAAATTACATCCATAACAGGAGTAAGTCCTGATTTTAAAAATTTTGATTTAAAAAATCAAAAACAAGTAAAAGCTCTTTTTGATGAGTTTGACATAGAAGGTGTGATTCATTTCGCAGCATCAAAGGCAGTAGGAGAAAGCGTTGAGAAACCTTTAATGTATTATCAAAATAATTTAATTTCATTAATGAATGTACTAGAAGAACTCAGAATACGAGAAAAAGATCATTTTATATTCAGCTCTTCATGTACGGTTTATGGACAAGCTGATATCTTACCCATTACGGAAAAAGCACCTTTTAAAATAGCGGAATCACCTTATGGTAAAACAAAACAAATGTGTGAAGATATTTTAATGGACTACACAAAAGCCTATGATAAGAATGTAATTGCATTGCGTTATTTTAATCCAATAGGAGCGCATAAAACAGCAAAAATAGGAGAATTACCTATTGGAGTTCCTCAAAATTTAATTCCTTACGTAACTCAAACAGCCATTGGAAAAAGAAACTGTTTATCTATTTTTGGTGATGATTATGAGACACATGATGGAACAGCCGTACGTGATTATATTTATGTTTCAGATTTAGCAAAGGCTCATGTAAAGTCTTTAAAGCGATTAATAGCCTCTGAGAATGAAGAAAAATATGAAGTCTTTAATCTAGGAACAGGAACAGGAAGCACCGTATTAGAAGTAGTTCATGCTTTTGAAGAAGCTTCAAAACAAAAGTTAAATTATAAAATAGCCCCACGTAGAGCAGGTGATATTGAAGCTGCTTACGCAGATACTCAGAAAGCCAAAAATAGCTTAGGATGGGAGGCCAACACCCCCTTAACAGAGTCGTTAAAAACCGCCTGGAAATGGGAAAAAAACTTAAGTAAAAAGACAAAATAACATCCATTTTAATATAAAATGGTTTAATTCGTAAATCCTGAGGCTATTGTGTCTAGATTTTGATAGCAATGCCGTATATTTGCCACTATTGAAAAATGGATACATGAATCAACCGAAACGTTATACAATCACCGCTGCATTACCTTATACAAATGGTCCTGTTCATATTGGACATCTTGCAGGAGTTTATATTCCCGCAGATATATACGCTCGTTATTTACGTTTGAAAGGGCATGATGTCGCTTTTATATGCGGGTCTGATGAACACGGAGTTCCTATTACTTTAAAAGCAAAAAGTGAAGGTGTAACCCCCCAAGAAATTGTCAATAAATACCATGAAATCATAAAAAAATCGTTTAAAGATTTTGGTATATCATTTGATAATTATTCACGTACTTCATCAGCAATTCATCACGAAACAGCAGCTGATTTTTTCAAGAACTTATACGATCAGGGTGTTTTTGAAGAACATGTTTCTGAACAATTTTATGATGAAGTTTCTGAACAATTTCTAGCAGATCGTTATTTAACCGGAAGCTGTCCTAATTGTAAAACAGAAGATACCTATCGAGATCAATGTGAAAATTGTGGTATTACAATTCACAGTCCTAAAGATTTGTTGAATGTACGCTCAACTATTACAGGAAACACACCTGTTTTAAAGGAAACAAAACATTGGTACTTACCTTTTGATGAATCATTTTTATCTGATTGGATCTTGAAAGATCATCAAAAAGACTGGAAATCTAATGTGTTAGGTCAAGTCAAATCATGGATTGATTCCGGATTGCGTCCAAGAGCTGTTACACGTGATTTAGATTGGGGTATTAAAATACCCATTACAGGAGCTGAAGGAAAAGTATTATACGTTTGGTTTGATGCACCTATTGGTTACATCTCAGCTACAAAAGAGTGGGCAGAGAAACAAGGGAAAGATTGGAAATCTTATTGGCAAAATAATGAATCTAAACTTGTTCATTTTATAGGAAAAGACAACATTGTATTTCATTGTTTAATTTTTCCTCAAATGTTGAAATACCATAGTGAAAATTATCATTTACCAAGTAATGTGCCAGCTAATGAATTTTTAAATTTAGAAAATGGTAAAATATCAACATCTAAAAACTGGGCAGTTTGGTTGCATGAATATTTAAAAGAATTTGAAGGACAACAGGATGCTTTACGTTATGTATTAACAACCAATATGCCTGAAACAAAGGATAATAATTTTACTTGGAAAGATTTTCAAACCAAAAATAATTCAGAACTGGTTAATACATTAGGAAACTTTATTAACCGTGTTTTAGTTTTAACCAATAAGTATTATGAAGGTATTGTTCCTAATCCAAACGAATTTTCTAATTATGACAAGGAAATTTTAAATGCAATTAAAAAATGTCCTCAAAAAATCGGAAAAAATATAGAAGCATATCATTTTAGAGAGGCTTTATCTGATCTTATGAAATTAGCCCATTTGGGGAATAAATATTTAGCTGATGTAGAGCCTTGGAAAGTTATTAAAACAGATGAAAATCGTACTCAAACGATTATGTACGTAGGACTTCAGGTGGCTACAGCTTTAGCTCACTTATCAGAACCTTTTTTACCTCATTCTTCTACAAAATTAAAGGCTATGTTAAATATAAAGGCCATTTCTTGGGATCAAATAGGAGAAATAGAACTGTTATGTGATGGGCATCAAATTAATTCATCTGAATTACTCTTTACTCAAATAGAGAATGAAGATATTAATACTCAAATTCAAAAACTAGAGGATTGTAAAATTCAAAATAAAATGACCAATGTAGATGCCAAACCTCAAAAAGAGGAATGTACTTTTGATGATTTTCAAAAAATTGATTTGCGTGTTGGAACAATTTTAGAAGCAAAAAAAGTAAAAAAAGCAGATCGTTTATTAGAATTTCAAGTTGATACCGGAATTGATATTCGCACTATTGTTTCAGGGGTAGCCGAAAGCTTCTCTCCTGAAGAATTAATAGGAAAGCAAGTCATGGTTTTAGTTAATTTGGCTCCTAGAAAAATAAAAGGAATTATAAGTCAAGGAATGTTGCTATTAACGGATAAAGATGACGGTAAGTTATCTTTTGTTACTCCCGATGATACTATAAAGAATGGTGAAATTATTGGATAATTTTTTGTAATAAAAGACTTATATCAAGGAATAATTTAAGCTTACGAAAAATGTGTCGTCCTAATAATTTTGGAAGTTAAGCTGGTTCGAATCAAATAGTATAAAAAGAACTGTTAAAACACTTTTCATTTTTCAATAAGGTAAATTATATTGTTTTAAAAAGCCTAAAGCAATCAAGCTTTAGGCTAGCATAAAATTTATATTTATTATAAATACTACTATAATTCAATCTCTGCTTTTAAATCAACATCTGGCCATGTTGTTCCTTCATGTAAGTCCTTACAAGCTTCATTAATAGAATTTAAAGCTTCAGAAGCGACATAATCATCTATAAGATCTATCTTTCCTGCTAATATTAATTTACGTTCTGAAACTTCATATTGAAAATCTCTTGTTACTGATTTATCATTTAATTTTAACGTTACCGGTACTTTTCCTCCTTCAAATTTTCCAAAAGCACCTGTTATTTCTTCTGTGTTAATCAATTTTCCAAAGAAAAACTTTTTAAGCTTTCCGTCACGATCTTCATCTTTAGTTGATAGCGAGGCTACTGGGATAGAAAAACTGCTGTCTGAAAGTACTTCTTCTGCTTGATCACTTTCTTTTGCTCCTGTTACATTAATTGTTTTAAATGTTCCATTAACTCCTGCTTTTTTTTCTCCAGGAAGCTTATAGGCTGTAAAAGTTAATTTTACTTTTGTAGGATCAAAGCGAAATACATCTGCTTTTTTATCTACTTCTACCATTTCATTTTTTGTTTCTTCATGTGCACCATGAATTTTCTTATCGCTATTTCCAGGAATACTACCCGGATTGCCCTTTGACGATTTATCAAATGAACATGAGACCATAGTTGCTAAACTTAACAAAAAAATAATTTTTTTCATCTGATGGCTTTTTTAAATTATGATTAATTTTGATTATTTCAACTTCGCTATCCGAGTAATTCCCCCTTTTGTTTTTTGATGAAGTTTCACCTCGACTTGTGTCCCCAAAGGTAAGAAAACATCTACACGTGAACCAAATTTTATAAATCCAAAATCATCTCCTATTTTGACTTGATCCTCTTTTTTTGAATATAATACGATTCTTCGTGCTAAAACTCCAGCAATTTGTCTAAACAATACTTCTACTCCATCTCGTTCCACAACAACAGTCGTTCTTTCATTCTCTGTTGAAGATTTAGGATGCCACGCAACTAAAAACTTACCTGAATGATACTTAACATACTTAACTATACCACTTAATGGATATCGACAAACATGAATGTTAAAAGGAGACATAAATATCGATATTTGAATTCGTTTGTCTTTAAAATACTCTGTTTCTACTGTCTCTTCAATTGCAACCACTTTCCCATCTACTGCTGCTATAATATCACCTTCATTGGAAATTGTCGTTCGTTTTGGATTTCTAAAAAAATATAGAATGAAAAAATACAGTAGTAGTAGCGATATTCCAATTACCACAAAAAGTATAGAAGGAATATATAAATAGTTTAAAAACATTAAAACAACAAATCCTAATGTTGAGACTAAAATAATGTGTTTTCCTTCTTCATGAAACATATAACTTTTCTTAAAATTTTGTTCATCCGCGAATATACAGGTAAATGAATGG
>JBKDZS010000065.1:0-4847 GCA_047971445.1 Flavobacteriales bacterium | reverse complement strand
TTTAGGCGTTTCTGTCTCTACTGCTTTTTTCTCCTTTGGTTTTTTAGCCGTTTTCTTCTTAGCTCCAAGACCTACAGCAGTAATTTCAATTTGAGTTAAATACTGTCTGTGTCCGTTACTTTTTTGATACCCTTTTCTTCTTTTCTTTTTGAAGACAATGGTTTTATCCCCTTTTAGGTGTTTTAGGATTTTTGCGGTTACAGCGGTTCCCTTTATAGCCGGGGCGCCAATCGTTACAGTACCGTTGTCTGTTAATAAGACTTTATCGAAAGTAACAGAATCACCTTCGTTACCTTCTAAACGGTGTACGTACAACTTTTGGTCTTGTTCAACTTTATATTGAAGCCCTGCTATCTCTACAATTGCGTACATAGTATGGTTATTTAATTTCTAAACTTTAGCCTGCAAATATACAAAATTTGAATAAAAACTGTAAAGATTACGGATAAAAATCTAAATTTCCCCAAAGTTTCGTATCACAGGTTTTGTAAAAGAAGCTTGTTTAAAGTGTTTTTTACGTCTTATAATAAGGCTTATCTTTGTTTCAGAATAATAACCAAAACAATGAAGAGAATATACTACTTAGGTTCGTGTGATAAATGTCGAAAAATTTTAAAAATCTTAGAGCAAAGTAATATTAAACTGGAAAAACAAGATATTAAAGTAAAAGCTCTTTCGAAAGATCAATTGGTTGAGATGAGAAGCTTGGTGGAATCTTATGAACAACTATTTTCTAAATCTGCAAGGAAATATAGGACATTGGAAAATAAAGATAAATTGACCGAAAAAGATTATGAAAAATTAATTTTATCGGAATATACGTACCTAAAAAGACCCATTCTTCTAGATGAAGAACGTATCTTTATTGGTGTAAACCCTAATAATATGGATGGTGTTGTCAGGTATTTCAGTACGTAAAAGTTCGTTTAGAGCAGGAATTAAAATAGTGTGAATTAGGTAGGATATACGGAAAAATAGCTTATAATATTCCCAGTTCTAATTTAGCTGTTTCACTCATCATATCTTTATCCCAAGGAGGGTCGAATGTAACTTCAACCTTAGCGTCATTAATTTCCTCCATTGCCTTCACTCTTTCTTGGATTTCTAAAGGAAGTGATTCAGCAACTGGGCAATTGGGCGTGGTTAAAGTCATTAAAATTTGGGCTTCCTTATCTGTGCTGACTTGAACATCGTAAATTAAACCTAATTCATAAATATCAACAGGGATTTCAGGGTCGTAAATAGTTTGTAAGACCTCTATAACTTTTTCACCTAATGTTTGCAATTCTTGATCATTCATCACTAAAATTTATTTAGAACAAATACAAATATAGGTACTTTTTTTAAAAAATGAGCTCTTTATTTTTTTTTGAATTAGGATTAAATTTTTTAATAGTTCAGTCGGTTGACATGACCATTTAACAAACTTATAGGGGATATTTTTTTGTACTTTCCATCAAATTAAGCATATTTGCAATCATGAATTTTCTGAAATTGAAAAAGATACTAATAACAATGGTTACTAGTTTTCCTGTTCTGTTCTTTGGACAAGGATTATCAACTTCTCCGTATTCGAGTTTCGGTTATGGTGATCTTAAGTTTAATAATGCTCCATCAATTAACTCGATGGGAGGTCTTGGAACTTCATATTCCAATCCGTTTGGAACAGAAGTGAATTATAGCAACCCGGCAGCCAATGCCTATTTACAATATACTTCATTTGAATTTGGTGTAAATTCAGATATGATAAAGTTTAAAACGCAGGAATCTTCAGATCAAAATAGTACGACATATATTTCTAACTTATCATTAGGGTTTCCCTTAGGAAATAAATTTGCTTTTGCTTTTGGTTTCCAGCCTTATTCAGGAATAGGGTATAGATTAAAGGCCTCGGGTTCGCAACGTGTTGAAGGAACGAACGAGATAGTCACAACAAATTCCAGTTTTGAAGGAAAAGGAGGGTTAAATTCTGCTCATGTATTGTTATCTTATAAGCCTTGGAAAGAAACGGATTTGAGTTTTGGAATCACGGGACAGTACATTTTTGGAAACCTTGATGATTCACAAGTTATGAGAATTGACGGCATAGATTTGGTGAGTGAAGATGTTCGAAGTGATAATGTAAAAGGTTTTACAGGAATTATAGGTTCATTATACAGGCATAAACTAGAGAAAAATAAACAATTAAATATTGGAGCAACCTATGCCATTTCCAGTAATTTAACGAATGATCGAAGCCAATACTTATTGTCTTATATCGAGCATGATAATGGAGCGCCTAATTTAGGAACATTAGATACAATTTCTCTTTCAAAATCAAAAGAAAAATTCAAACTACCTAGAAAATCCAGTTTTTCTATTAGTTATGAAAAACCGGGTAGGTGGATGATAGGAACTCAATATGATTTTGAAAAAATGACGCACCTAAATACAAATGAAAACCGAGATAACTTAATGTACGATGATAAGCATCGTATAGCGTTAGGAGGTTATTGGATTCCAAAATTCAACTCCTATAAAAGTTACTTTTCAAGAGCGACGTACAGAGCGGGTTTCTTCTATGAACAAACAGGATTATCACTGTTAGGAAACGAGGGTGTTTACCATGATATTGATAACCTTGGCATAACTTTTGGGGTTGGATTACCTGTAGGAAAGGATCAACGCTCTATGCTAAATATTGGAGCAATCTTAGGGCAAAGAGGAACAACTTCAGGAGGATGGATAAGAGAAAGTTATGCTGATTTAAGGATTAGCTTTAATTTAAATGGAACCTGGTTTAGAAAAAGAGTTTACAATTAAATACATTATATCAACACCTTATTAAGTATGAGAATGAAAAGTATAATCATCGGAATAGGAATTATAGTAATGGGAATAGGAATCAATGCCCAAAATTGCCCAGCTTATTTCTCTTATTCTGAGTCAGCTGAGTATAAAGCAGAAAACTACGCCCCTTTGTTTGAAAGGTGGAAGAAATCTTTTGATGACTGTGTGGATACCAAGTTTGGTAAAAATATTTTGATTGATGCAGAATATATTGTGACAGCAGCATTGGATGCAACACCAAAAGGAGATCCAAAGCGAGCTGAAATGGAAGCTTATATAGTAAAAGCATTTGATAAAAATATACAAAAATACCCGAAAGAGGCTAACTATTATGCTGCTCAAAAAGTATCGTACTTGCGCTATTATGAAATAGGAAATAATGTAGAATGGTTAGCAGCTTATGATAAAGCTTTTACAGGAGATGCATCTGATTTACCTTCTTCAGCTATGAGTGATTATTTTTATCTAGGTCAGGTTATGTTGGATGCGAATGAAATCCAATTTGATAAAATGTTATCCGTTTACAACGCAATTAAAGGTGCATTAGATCAAAATATAGAACGCTCTAATATTGAAATTACGAATTTAGAAAAGTTAGATTCGTTGGGCACTATTTCCAAACAACAAAAAGCTTCTTTAGCACAGAAGACAGAACAGCGTCAAGCTTATACAGACTCATACAATTACGTAGAAGGGAGTGTTCAGTATTTGTATACCTGTGATCGCTTAATTCCAACATACAAGGCTCAATATAGTACGAAACAAAATGATCTTGCTTGGTTAAATGAAGTTCGTGGTGCGTTATTGTACAACGAATGTTCAGAGGATATTGCTTTTGCGGATCAAATAGAAAATCAATTTGCTAAATTATACTGTGAACAAAATGCGGACAAATGTAAATCGAGTACATCAGATTTAGATAGTGGCTCAACAGGTGGAAAGCCACAAATTGCAGCGAATGATTACAGTACAGGTTTGAGAATGGTTCAAAGAAAACAATACAGCAAAGCTGCTTCTCTACTGGCTAAGGTTTCAAAAGATAGTAGTTATTCAAAAAGTGAGCGCTCCAAAGCGGCTTATTATGCAGCCTACGCTTATTTACAGACAGGTAGTTTAGGAAACGCGAGTTCTCAGGCAAAAAAAGCCGCTTCGTTAAGAGAAGGATGGGGAGATCCTTATTTGATTATGGCTTCAGCCTATGCAAAAGGAGCCAACTCATGTGGGACTACATTATTCGAAAAGAAATCAACGTATTGGTTAGCAGCAGATGTTGCTAGAAAAGCAGCACGGGTTGACCCTCGTGTAAGTTCAAAAGCAAAAAGAACGGCAGCCAATTTTGAAAAAGGAGCCCCTACTAAAGCGGATATGTTTAAAGCAGGAGTTCGACCGGGACAATCGGTGAAAACATGTTACGGTACAACTAAGGCTAGATAATGCATAAAAAGAAAGATTATACCATACAAAGCATAGCAATCCTGTTAGGGGTTGCTATGTTTCTTTATAGCTGTCAGCCTGATAAAAAAGATTCTTCTATTAACTTAGAAGGAAATTTAGCATTTATCCCTGTTCAAGAATTATTTGAGTCCAATATTATCCGGACAGACTCAGGTGTGGCTATGATGCGTATTAAAGCTCCGGTTATTCAAAAATACGAGTTTGATGAAAAAAATCCTTATACATTATTACCACAAGGAGGTGATGTAGAAAGGTACAATAAAAAAGGAGGAAAACCAACCTTAATGCGTGCTGATTGGGCTAAGTTAGATGATAAAGAAGGAATCTATGAAGGAAAAGGGCATGTTGTTATGGTTTCTGAAGATGGAGACACCCTTAAAACGTCTCATATTTTTTGGGATAAAAAGAAGAAAAAAATATACAACCATGTAAAAACACGAATTATTCGGTTGGATAAGGATTCTTTAATTGCAAAAAACGGCTTTGAATCCGATGAAAAATTTAAAAATATTAAATTATACCGAACGAGAGCCATAACCCGAAATGCAGATATAAAAAAATAA
>JBKDZS010000064.1:0-10473 GCA_047971445.1 Flavobacteriales bacterium | reverse complement strand
CATAACATCAAAATGTTTCGCATACCAGTTACTCATTTCTTGACGTAAACCATCGGTACCTGAATAAGGTTGATATTGATTGGCTAATACTTCTTCAGAACTATTTTGTAAAGCTCTAATTACAGAATTGGGAGGTAGAAGATCCGGATTTCCAATACCTAAATTGATAATATTTTCCCCTGCTTCATTTCGACGTTTAATTTCCTTTAATTTAGTAGAGAAATAGTATTCTTTAATAGCTTTCAAGCGTTGTGCTGTCTCAATCATTATTCTTTCTTATTTTGATATTTCCCTAAAATTTTGAGTTCTTTTACTAAAGGATGAATACTTTTTAAAAAAAGGTCAAATTCTGAATTTTTATCTAAAATTAAATCAACAAAAAAGCTATAGTTCCAAGGCTCCTCAATAACTGGAACTGATTGAATTTTACTCATGTTAATTCGTTTAAAAGCAATTTGATTTAAAATTTGAGCTAAAGAACCCGATTCATGCGATACTTTAAATTTAAGGGACACTTTATTAAAATCAATCTGTTTGAGTGCTTTTTTTTGAACAACAAAAAATCGTGTGAAATTCGTTTTAACAGTTTGAATTTTTTCACCCAAAATTTCCAATTCGTAGACATAAGCAGATCTTTTGGGAGCTATAGCTGCAATTCCTTTTAAATTTTGAATTGTAATTTCTTTGGCTGCTAAAGCTGTGTCAGCAACTTCAACCATTCGGGTAGCATAAGGCTCAAAATAATTTTCACATTGCATTAATGCCATAGGATGTGAACGAACTTCTTTAAGTTGTTCCAATTTTTGCCCTGACTGTGCCATTACATAATGATTTATGGGCATATATAATTCATCTGTAATTTGGAGATTATATTCAGTTAATAAGTTATAATTAGGTAAAATGGAGCCTGCTATAGAGTTTTCAATAGCCATAACACCATAGTCTGCCTGTTCTTCTATAACAGCTTTTGCTACCTCCTTAAAGGTAAAACATTCTATTAACTTAATAGATTGTGATGAAAATAAGGTATGTGCTGCTTCATCATGAAACGAACCTTTAATTCCTTGTATGGCTATTTTTTTTGTAGTCATAAACTTATCTCAAAAAAAACCTCTTGATCTTTTCAAGAGGTTATCGTTTTAATGTTTTTTATATAAAAAATCACCTCTAATCTTTTAAAAGAAATAAAGATCAAAATTTACATATGTACACTTATTTATCATCATTACAACGTCAAAAATAGGAATTGTATTTTATCTGACAAACGAACTTAAATATTTTTTAATTTAAAAGACTATCTCAGATAGCCTTTTAAATTAAACAAGAAAAACGTTTATAATTTCTTTATTCTATTATTTATCAATTTTTATCCCATAATAGTTTCACATCCATACGATCTACTCCTCCTAATTTATCTACAGCCTCTTTCCAATTTTCTGGATTTAAATTTTGTAAATCCGTTGGATAAGGTAAACGTGTAGGTAAATCTGTTAAATAATCAACCAAAGGGTCAAAGGTATAAGCTGTACCATTAGGTAATGTGCTCGACTGGTTTGGTAATAACAATGTATTAGGAAATCCCGTTCTCCTGTATTCTGACCATGCTTCATAAGGTTGCATATAAAGTGCTATATACTTTTGTGTCAATACATTTTCTTCATTGGAAGCCGGCACACTAGTCATATAAGCATCTATATCAGAAGCCTCTACCCCCCATCGTTCCATGGAAGCTCGAATACCATTTTCATATTCACCTTGATCCCATCCCATATACTCAGATTTAATAAAAGCAACTTCTGCATACTCCATAAATACTTCCGTATAATCAGGTCTTAAAACCTTGTAACCACTTGCATAAGAATATTCTGTATCGCGAACTTCATCTGTATTCTCATAAGCAATAGGAGCTCCTTCATAATCATTAGGATCATGACTTACTTCGTAATTTAATTCTTCAATAGATGCTACTTTAGGTTTATTCTTATCATAATACATTGGAACTGACTTAGGAGCTGCATACTGGAATAACCTTGGATCTACCATTCCAGAAAACACACTAGACTTTCCTTTTAGCAAATCAATAAAAGTATTAGACACTGCAAAATCCGAACGATTGTCTACTAAGAAAGCTTTATACATAGGTGATGCATTGGTATCAGAAGACATATAAGATAATGAAGCATTATCTGCATTAGATTCAAAAACACCTTCTGCAATAGCACTTGCAATTTCATCAGTATTACCTATTCGAACGGCTACACGCATTCGTAATGAATTAGCAAATTTCTTCCATTTAATCGGGTCTCCTCCATAAATATTATCTCCTTTAGAAAATACAATTTCGTTAACATCAATCATAGCTGATGCTTCTTTTAACTCCTTTAAAAGATCATTATAAATAGCTTCTTGTGATGCATAAACAGGCTTGTTATGATTCAGAATATCTAATCCTTGAAAAGTTTCATCTGAACTTCCATACGAATAATATGCAACAGGGCCATAAATATCGGTTAATTGTTGAAAAACATATGCTAACAAAATACGTGCTGCAGCAATCTGGTTATTATTACTACCGTAAACTGCCATTTCAACTTTGGTAGCTTCATCTGTATTATATGCAATAATTTGTCTTAAATTTTCAGCTACTTTATACATATCCTCATACCCTCCTTTATTGGTACCTTCTCTAAATTGGTATCGAGATTCTTCTGTATAAGCTGTTTGTGCCCAATATTGAACCCAAGGCAACGCAATTCTACCTGAAAACCATTCGTCTCGTGTGGTGTCCATAAATTCTTTTATAGCACCATTTAAAAGTGTATAAGTTGGTACTTTTTCAGGTTCATTTGGGTTGTCATTAACTCCATGCAAGTCACTGTCACAAGCTGTAAACAATATTACTGAACTAATTAATCCTATTTTATATACTATTTTCTTCATGATCTTATTAAAATTTAAATTGAACATTAAATCCATATGTTCTCGTAGAAGGTAAAGAACCTCCTTCTAACCCTTGAATATTTCCACTTCCATAGGTCGTCATTTCAGGATCAATACCATCGTAATCTAAGCCCCAAGTAAACAGATTTCGTGCAAAAGCCGAAAACTTAATACTTTCTAAGAAATCACCTGTTAAATCTTTAGGTAATGTATACCCAAATGTTAATTCTCTTAACTTGATGTAATCCGAATCAAAAACATTCTGTGCTGCAGGTCCTGAGTAATGGTCTCCGGCCCAACGAAGAGCTGAAATATTCGTTGTATTTTGAGTACCATCAGCTAAAACTCCATCTAACACTATCCCGTTTTCACGAATTCCATTAGCAGCCGTTTCTTCTAACATACCAGAGTACATTCCAAACATATGAGTTGTAGAAAAATACTTTCCTCCTTGTTGGATATCAAATAAAATTCCTAAGCTAAAGTCTTTATAATTAAAACTGTTTCGAATTCCCATATTGTAATCAGGTAAGATCGATCCTAATGATTTGATAGTAGACGATTCATAACGTCCTGTTTCACTGACTACTTTATTTCCATTTTGATCATATACAAAATCTGTTCCCATAATTTGCCCATAAGATTCTCCGACAATTGCTTGCAAGCTCACATTAAAAGGTGCATTAACTAGCTGTAAAGAAGAAACATCTTCATACAAGGATTCCAAAGTATTATCATTTGTAGAGAAATTAACCGCTACATCCCATTGAAAATCAGCTGTCTTGATAGGTGTACCCCTTAATAGAACCTCCCAACCTCTGTTGGTCATTTCCCCAGCATTAATCCATTGACCTCCTTTATAACCTCCTGCTCCATCTACTTCTAGTCTTGTAATTAAGTCCGTTGTTTTCTCTCTATAGTACGTTACATCAAATCCAAAACGATTCTTGAACATGCTGGCTTCTATACCAAATTCTAGAGTCTCTTTATTTTCAGGCCCCAAATTGGGGTTTCTCTTTGTATCCCCTGTTAGATAATGAGGATTATCATGAAAAGGAGGATTATTTACATAAACATCGACTAGTTGGTAAGGTGTAGCATCATTACCCACATTAGCCCATCCTGCACGAATCTTACCAAAATTTAAAAACGAAGCATCGATTACTTTTGAAAAGACAAAAGAACCGGTTAAAGAAGGGTAGAAATAGGAATTATTATCCACAGGTAATGTAGACGACCAATCGTTACGAGCAGCCACATCGACAAATAACATATCGTTATACCCTAAGCTAAACCCTCCAAAAACACTATTTATCCTTCTATCTTCATTATATTCCCTAACTTTTGGGGGCTCATTACTGTTACTAATATTATAAATATCATCTATAGCTAAACCTCCTTGTGTTTCCATCTCTAACTCATTAAGCACATTATGCCTTCGGTTAACTCCAATAAAAGTATTAATATTTAATTTATCCGATAAGTCTTTATCATAATGCAAACGTGCTTCATAGTTGAATTCTTTAAAATCAGAATCAAAAGTCTTATATGAAGAATTCGCTTGAGACCCTATTACAACACGCTCATTATAATCAAAAGAGTAAGCATCTCCCATAACACGAGCTACGGCATACATACCTTCCATGATGTCATATTTTAATTCAAATTTTCCATAATAGCGATCTCGGTTATCTTCGGAAATATTTTCATTAATAGTCCAATATGGGTTATCTGAATATTTTGGTGTTGCATTATCAAACGCAGTACGATTCCATACACGTTGAGATCCGTCTGCCAACTTATATCTTTTTAATCGATTAAAATCTAACTGCCTTTGTCCCCACTGAAAGAATTTTTGAGAAACACTATTATCTCCATACCCTACTTCTGGTCTATTAAAACCATCTGTATTAGCATAAGTAAAAGAGGCTATCCCTGTTAGTTTTTCAGATAATTTTGTATCTGCATAAAAATTAAAGGTGTTTTTTCTTAAATTGGAATTGGGAACAATACCTTTGGTCATCACATTCCCCAATGAAAATCGTAAATTAGTACCTTCAAAAGATTTTGCAAGAGAAACATTATTGTTATACGTAACACCTGTATTAAAAAAACTTTCTACATCGTTTGGAGAAGCTGTCCAAGCTCTTGGTCTTAAATAATCTTGTGAAAATTCAGGATCAAAAGCATCCCAATGCAAAACTTTTACATTAGGATCAAATTTAGGTCCCCAGCTTTCATCCACAGCATAACTTGCAACATTATATTCCTTACCATCAATAGTTACTGTGGAAAAAGTATCTGAAGAACCTCCTCCATATTGATTTTGTAAATCAGGCATAATCGCAACCTCTTCAAATGAAACTCCAGAGTTTACAGTAATCTGCGTTCTTCCTTTTTTACCTTTTTTTGTTGTAATTAAAATTACCCCATTTTGTCCTCTAGAACCATAAAGTGCCGAAGCTGGACCTCCTTTTAAAACGGAGATCTTTTCAATGTCATCAGGATTGATATCAAATCCCGTATCACCGTAATCACGACCTCCAGCTCCTCTTTGAGTATTTGAAGAGTTAACATTATTGTTAGCTAAAGGAATACCATCAACAACGATTAAAGGTCGGTTGTTTTGGGTAACAGATCCAGCTCCTCTTAATAAGATTTTGGCTGAACCTCCCATATTTCCACTGGGAGTGGATATTTGAACCCCTGCAACATTTCCTGATAATGAGGTTAAGGGGTTGGTGTTACGAGCTTCCGCTAGTAAATCTCCATCAACTTCTTGAACAGCATATCCTAAAGATTTTTTATCTCTAGTTATTCCTAATGCTGTTACAACAACTTGATCAATTTGATTATCATTCTCCGAAAATTGTACATTAACCAAATTTTCTTGTCCAATAGTTTTTTCAATATCAGGAAGCCCGATAAATGAAAAAATCAATACATCTCCTTTTTTTGCATGGATTTCATACTTTCCATCTACATCTGTTTCAGCACTATTTTGAGTACCTTTAACTTCCACATAGACACCAGGTAATGTTTCTCCAGACGAATCTGTGATGATACCCGTAATGGTTTTTTCTTGAGCATAGACTATACTAGCCAAGAACCCTATAAAGAATAGGGTAATTTTTAAAATTGTCCTCATAATGACATTAAGTATTTGTAGTTATATGAAGCAATGTAAGAAATGTATCAGGAAAAACAAAGAAATCATGTGTTTTCTTTCAAAAATATGTATTCTTTTTTAAGGAATTCTATATTAAAAGCAAAAAATATAACTTTCAATTAACAAAAATGAATTTATAATTCTAGCTTAATGAGCTTCTAACCAATTTTCACCTTCTTGAACTTCTGTAATTAGGGGAATACGTGTCTGTATTACCTGCTCCATAATGTTTTTTAAGGTAACTTTTAAAAGCTCTTTTTCTTCTAAAGGTACCTCTAATAGAAGTTCGTCATGCACTTGTAATACTAATTTTGATTGGAGATTTTCTTTTATAAGGTGATCTTGCACTCTAATCATTGCCAATTTTATAATATCAGCAGCACTTCCCTGAATAGGAGCGTTAATAGCATTTCGTTCAGCATGACTCCGAACTACAGCATTATTAGAATGAATATCTTTTAAATAACGACGTCTTCCCAAAATAGTCTCAACATAACCGTGTTGTCGGGCAAATTCAACTTGTTTTGCCATAAATGTTTTTAAAACAGGGTAACTTTCGTAATATGCATCTATCAGTTTTTTAGAATCACTTCGTGATAAACCTGTTTGTTCACTTAATCCAAATGCAGAAACCCCGTAAATAATTCCAAAGTTTACCGTTTTTGCTTGTGAACGTTGTGCTCGAGTTACACTGTTAAGATCAACATTAAAAATTTTTGCTGCTGTTGATACATGAATATCCTCTCCATCAATGAAAGCTTGTATCATATTAGGTTCTTGAGCTATTTCTGCAATCAAGCGAAGCTCTATTTGGGAGTAATCAGCTGCAACTAGTATATGATTTTGATCTTTTGGAATAAATGCTTTCCTAATTTCTTGCCCTTGTTTTGTGCGAATAGGAATATTTTGCAAATTAGGATTATTCGAGCTTAACCTTCCTGTAGACGCAACTGTTTGTCCAAAAGTAGTATGAATCCTTTGTGTTTTGGAATTAACTTCCTTAGGTAAAGCATCTACATAAGTTGATTTTAATTTATTGACCTGCCTATAGCTTAATATATCAGCTACAATTGGATGTTCATGCTTGAGCTTTGACAATACATCTTCTGAAGTTGAATATTGTCCTGTCTTTGTTTTCTTTACTTTTTTGGATATCTGTAATTTTTCAAATAAAATAGAACCCAATTGTTTAGGTGATGCAATATTAAATGTTTCTCCAGCTACCTTATAAATAGATTTTTCTAACAGTATACGATCTTCTTCTAATTTTAGAGATAGTTTCGCTAGTGAATTTGAATCAATAGAAATACCGTTTAATTCCATTTGCATCAAGACCTTCATAAGAGGCATTTCAATTTCATAAAATAACTTTTTGGTATTCTCGGTAAATTTTTCTTCTAAGAGGCTTTTTAATTGCAATGTAATATCAGCATCTTCACAAGCATAAGGTGTTTGTTTTTCAACTTCTACCTCTCGCATTGAAAGTTGATTTTTTCCTTTTTTACCAATAAGTGTCTCAATTTTGACAGGTCGATAGTTTAAATACGTTTCTGCTAAAATGTCCATATTATGTCGCATATCTGGATTTATTAGATAATGCGCAATCATAGTATCAAAAAGGTTTCCTTTTACTTCTATACCGTAATTCGTTAATATTTTTAAATCATATTTTAGATTATGTCCAATTTTTAATATATCTGAAGCTTCAAAAAAAGGTTTAAATTCATCAAGGATGTGTTTTGTTTCTCTTCGATTTTCAGGAAAAGCCATGTAGTACCCCGTATTTTTTTCAAAAGAGATAGCCAATCCAACTATTTCAGCTTCAAAGGTATCTAAACTAGTTGTTTCTGTGTCAATACATACTTCTTTTTGTTGTAAAAGTTTATTTAAAAGAAGCTTTCTACCTAACTTTGTATTTATATACTGATATAAAACACGAGAATTTTCCAGTGTTTTATATTCCAAATTATTAGGTTCTTTTGGAAGTGTTAAGGAAACATGATCATCATCAAAAAGAGACATTTGTTCGTTTTGACCCGATGACTTATTAGAAGACGACTGAATAACAGAAGCTTCTTCTACATTTTTATTTACTGTTTTCTGACCAAAATAACGGGTTACTTGTTCAGCCATTCGCCTGAACTCCAGTTCTCGAAAAATTTCCTGTATTTTTTCTAAATCAGGCGTTTTCATAAGTAATAATTTCTCGTCAAACTCAATAGGAACATCTAAAATAATAGTGGCTAATTGTTTTGATAATATTCCGAGTTCCTTATTTACTTCTATTTTTTCTTTGGCTTTTCCTTTTAATTCATGTGTATTGGCTAATAAATTTTCTAAAGAACCGTACGCTGCTAAATATTTTTTGGCTGTTTTTTCCCCTACTCCAGGAAGACCGGGGATGTTATCAACAGAATCGCCCATCATACCTAAAAAATCAATCACCTGTTCAGGACGTTCTACTCCAAATTTTTCTTGAATTTCAGGAACACCCCATATTTCAGGTCCATTACCTCTTGCTGCAGGACGATACATAAAGATACGCTCACTTACCAACTGACCAAAGTCTTTATCAGGTGTCATCATATAGGTTGTAAAGCCTGCTTCTTCTGCTTTTTTAGCTAGAGTTCCAATAACATCATCAGCTTCATAGCCTTCTTTGTAAAGTATCGGAATATGAAAAGCTTTAATGATTTCCTGTATGTAAGGAATTGCTAATTTAATAGCCTCTGGAGTTTCATCGCGATTGGCTTTATATTCAGGATACTGTTCCGTTCGAATCGTTGATTTTCCTACATCAAAAACAACAGCTATATGAGTAGGATTTTCTTTTTTTAGAATTTCAATCATGGAGTTACAAAACCCCATAATAGCAGATGTATTTAAACCTTTGGAGTTGATACGAGGATTCTTAATGAAGGCATAATAGCCTCTAAATATTAGAGCGTAAGCATCAAGTAAAAATAAACGTTTGTCCGTATTGGCATGTTCTTGAGTCATGTTGAATCCTGTTTTTTTGTAAAGATACAGTTCTTATTTCGTAAGTCAAAAGTGCAGAACAAAAAGGTAGTCCAATGAAAAAAAGAATCCTAAAAGGCATTCTATACCATAGATTCCTCCCTTATTACTTTTCACTTCATTTAGGACAATACGTGATACCTACTACATCAGCGAAAAGAATCAACTAAATTGTTTTTATAATATCTGTAATCTAATAAGATTCTCTTAAAGACTAAACTAAAGCTGCCATTTTTTAATTATGTGACACCTGCATTTTATACAAAAGGTAACTTGGTTACCTTAGCTTTAATATTTTTATTTCTTACTTGAATATAAATCTCCGTATCTAACTTAGTAAAGCCTTTATCTAAATAAGCTAAACCTATTCCCTTTTTTAACATTGGAGACATCGTTCCTGAGGTTACAAAACCTATTTCGCACCCATCTGAACTGACTACTTTATAATCCTTACGAGGAATTCCTCTATCCAACATGATAAAGGGTTTTAACCTTTTTGTTAAACCTTCTTCTTTCTGTTTTACTAAGGCTTCTTTTCCTATAAAATCAGTGTCCAATTTCGTTGCCCATCCTAAGCCTGCTTCCAACGTTGTCGTTTTATCTGTAATATCATTTCCATATAAGGAATAACCCTTCTCTAAACGTAAGGTATCACGTGACGCTAATCCACAGGGCGTTACACCTAATTTCATTATAGCCTCCCAAACCGTATCTGCATATTTTTTATCAAAATACAATTCAAACCCTCCTGATCCTGTGTAACCTGTTCCCGAAATTATAACATCATCAACACCTGCAAAAGTTCCTTTTTCAAAATGATAAAATTGAATGTTCTCTAACTTCACCTTTGTTAGAGGTTGTAAAATCGTTACTGTTTTAGGCCCTTGAACAGCTAATAATGCTATATTTTCTGAAATATCAGTAACTGTTACACCCAAATCGTTTTGTTGATTTATCCAATCAAAATCTTTTTCAATATTAGCAGCATTAACAACCATTAAAAATTCTTTTTCATCCAAACGGTATAAAATTAAATCATCAATAATCCCTCCATTTTCATACATCATAGCACCATATTGTGCCTGATTTATTGCTATTTTTGTTACATCATTGCATACCAATTTTTGTAATAACTCGATAACACGATCTCCTTTGAAAATAAATTCCCCCATATGGGATACATCAAAAACTCCACAATTCTCACGAACTGCTTTATGTTCTATATTCACCCCTTCATATTGAACAGGCATTTCATATCCAGTAAAAGAAACCATTTTGGCTCCTAAATCTATGTGTTTTTGATAAAAGGGTGTTTTTTTCATATTAACTTTAAATTATTGTAAGCT
>JBKDZS010000063.1:0-22640 GCA_047971445.1 Flavobacteriales bacterium | reverse complement strand
AAATCGGTTAGTTTTTGAGGAACTTTAAATCCTCTCATGGTAACCCGTTTCCCTTTGTATTCTATTATGGTTGATGAAAGGTCACTTATTTTGTTATTTACATAGTGTGAACTATAGTGTTCAAGTTGGATATTTTCAAATTCCAATATGAGTTTATCTAAATCTTTTTTGGATAATTTCGTTTCGGTTTTTCCTATGTAAGGCGTAAATTTTTCACCAACATATACAACTTTACCAGTTTGATATACAGTAGCATGGTAAACAGGACAACTACCAAAACAAGCTGTTTTTTGTAAAAATAAAATAGGCTCCTTTTGTGCAGTTTTAGTTGAGTGACAACAAATAAATAAAAAAGAAGATAGGATAAAAATGAAAAGTCTCATATTAATGAATTCTTATACAACCCTGATGACCTGAAGCTGCAGATTTTAGTACACGATTTGTTCGAGTTTTTGAATTAACACGACCGCTAGCCAAAGAGCCAAGTTTATTTCGAGTTTCTATCTTTATTTGCTCGAATTCAGGTAATGTTTTAAAAAAATCTATTTTCTGTTGAACAATAGGTTTTAAGGAATTTTGATTTAAGATATAGGCAATATAAACTTCAGCTAAATCTTCACTAGGTGTAGTTCCAGCATAACCTGTAATAAATTGTTCAGGATATTTTTCTGAAAAATACCAAGAGTTACTGTTCATTATATCATTAATTTGCCCTGCATTCCATAAATCTTTCCAAAAAGGAATAAAATATTGATTGATATAGGAACCTGTAAAAGAGCAACCATATCGAGGAAAACCTTTCTTAGGGTAATCAGGAAAGTAATTATCACAATTCCCTATAATTACTTGTTTATCAATTTGGGTTTCATTTAGAGTTAAGATATGTGCAAATTCATGCAAAGCTGTATCTAAAGCTATATTGTTTTGGTTAAAAATACCATTAGGATAAGAGTAATCGATGGCCATACCAAGTGTCCAAACACTTAAATCAGAATTAGGAGAAACATAACCAAGTGCATTTAAATGATCGGTATTACCCCAAAATATTTCAAATTTTGTAATTCTATTGATATAAGAATCAGGAATTGTTTTCCTTACTAAATCCCATATTTCATGATGTTTGTGAGTATCTTGTTGAGCCTGGAGAAGTTCACCTATTACATTCAAGTTATAGGGATCTTTTAAAATACCGTTCTCTACTCTGTAAGTAGTGATAAGAGAAGAAGAAAGAGTGCCGCTATTATTTACTTCTCCAATATAATTGGAACTAACAGTTTGTCCTTTTTGACTATCAATTTGTACAGGTGTAATTTCAAAACTTAAAAATTTAGATACATCGGCATCTGTAATAGCATATAAGGTATCGAAGGCATTAGGAATTTCAGTTTTATTTAATCCAGAATGTGTATCGGCTCTATACCACTTATATTGAGATTGGCCTTCTTGGTCACCTTCTTGGTCGTAATAGGTATAATTTCCTTTTAAAATTTCCCCAACAACAGGAATTCCGACAATGTTAGGGCTTAATGCTGTTGGAGGCGTATTATTATCAATTACGTTTTGTATGATAGATTCTTCATCTGAACATTGTGTCATTAGAAGTATTGTTGTAAATAAAATAATAAGTGATTTAAATACTTTCATATGCTCCTTTTTTACTTGAAAACGTTTCATACCCGAAAGTTAGTATATTTTATTCTAGTTATTTAATAAAATTCGATTATTAGTCAATTAAAGTAGGGCGAATGAAAGATTATTATAGAATAATGGGTGATTTTAATTTTGAAGCTCTAGATAAAATAATCAACTTGAAATAGGGTAAAATATATAATGTATTTAACTTTTTTTAATAGATTTGAGATGATTTTCGATAAAGTTTAGTATTTCATTAATAAAAGTATATTTATGAAATCTGTAATATTGATCGAAATTAAAGGTTTACATATTATGACTACTCGAAAAGACAAAAATTTTACATCAGCGGTTATTATCTCTTTATTAACAATCGGATTGATAGGTTCTTGGGCTTATTTTTTGGCACAAGAAAGAGAAAATAAGGAAGTTATACATAATTCGGAAGAGGAAATAGCTTCTCATGAAGATTTAAAGTTGGAGTTAAAGGTTTTGGAAGATGAGTTTAAGTCGTTACAGAAAGACTCCGAAGGTAAGGATATATTGATCAATGCAAAAGATTCTTTAATTTTAGATAAACAAAGAGAAATAAAAAGACTTTTAAGTAAAAATAAATTAACTCAAAATGAAGTTGACAAAGCCAAAGGTTTAATTTCTTCTTTAAGAGGGGAAATAACATCGTATAAAGTTAAAATTGAAGGCTTACAAAAAGAGAATAATGTTTTAAGAGTAGAAAAGGATCATTTGTTGGTTCAAAATCAGGGAACTATTATTCAGCGAGATTCTGTCAAGAGAAAACTTAAGGTAGCTCGTAAAGAAATTGCTAAGAAGGATAGTATATTGAGTACCGCTTCTACACTAAAAGCTTCTAATTTTTCTATTGAAGGAGTTAAGGTTAGAAATAATGGTAAAGAGGTTGAGACAAGTCGATCTCGTAGAGTTAATAAATTAAGAGTTTCTTTTGATATTAATAAAAACAATACAACCTCATTTGGATCTAAAGAAATTTTTATTTGTTTGTATGAGCCAAATGGTAATCTTGCTAACTTTAAAGGAGAGGAGGATAATGAATTCATTAAAACTAGAAAAGGTGAAAAGGTATATTATTCAGACCAACTGGTTTTTGATTATATGGGTCATGATAAAATACCAATTGCTTTTGACTGGGAACAAGATCATTTTGAAAAAGGAGATTATAAAATTGCTTTGTATCAAAATGGTTATAAAGTAGGAGAGAGTATAAAGACTCTAAAATAGTATTTTATAAAAAGTTATTGATTTTCAGTGATTTAAGAAATCTCTTTTATTTGATTATTTTTAAAAATAGATACTGAACTATAATTTTTTCTAAAAAGCCTCTTAAATCGCTTTATTTGATGATTTTCAACTGATTTTCTTAAAAATATAAATTAAAGAAGAGTGTTCACCACTCTTCTTTGCTTTTTGATTTGAAAGTAAGCCCCTTAATAGTCCTTTTATAAAATATAAGGGATTTTTCTTGCGGTATTGTTCAGATAAGATAGAAACATAAAATGCATCCAGTTTCATTGGAGCAACTTCAATTATTTTCATTTCAAATTGATTCCACCAGTTTTTCATAGAATCTTTTGAGAAGTGCCATAAGTGTCTAGGAACATCGTAGGCTGCCCAAAAATTTTGATAATATTGAGCATCATAGCTTTTATGATTAGGCACAGCTATAATTAAGACACCATCCCTTTTTAAAATACGTTTTAGTTGAATAGAAACTTCTTTTAAATTGGGAATATGTTCTAATACATGCCATAATGTAATAATATCAAAATTTTCATTTTTAAATAAGGTTAAGTCTGTGCTGCACGCTATATTGAGGTTACTTTTTTTCACGGCAATAGATGCTGCGTGTTTGTTGGGCTCTATTCCTTCTGCTTCAAAATCCTTTTTTATATAGTTTAAAAAGTCACCTGTTCCACATCCATAATCCAGAAGATTTCCTGAGCTTTTATGTTTTTTTAATAGTACTTTTTTATGTTTTAAATTAATATTTTTAGCATATTGATAGACAAAATCAAAAATAGATTTTTTAGAATCAGTGTGTGATATATACTTTTCACTTTGGTAATAATTAGAAAGATTTTCAACTTTAGGTTGAGGTGTAGTTTCTAAAATACCAAAAGAATTCTCTTTTAATTCAAATTCTTCTTGAGTTAAGAAATAGTCTTTAAGCTTCAAAATAGTGTGATTTATAACAAATATATTAATTTAATATAGAAGGGGAGGAGAACCTATAAAAAAATCGTAATGTTCCACGTGGAACATAGGAGGTATTTAATTACCTTCCCATGTAGACGAGTAAAACAGAAATGTCAGAAGGTGAGACTCCTGAGATTCGTGATGCTTGTGCTATAGTTAGAGGCTTTATTTTGGATAGTTTTTCCTTCGCTTCATGTGATAATGAAGCAAATTTCCAATAATCTAAATTTTCAGGTAGTTTTAATTTTTCAAGTCGGTTTAATTTTTTTGCATTTTCTTTTTCTCGAGAAATATACCCATCGTATTTTATTCTGATTTCTGTTTGCTCTAGGATTTCATCGTCTATTTCATTTTCTTTGATAAAACTGGAAACTCTTGAAATTTCCTTTAAGTCGTATAAATTAACCTGTGGTCTTAGAACAATGGATTTCATTTTTAGACTAGTTTTTACAGGGCTAGAGTTTAGTTTTTCAAGAATAGGATTTATACGTTCAGGTTTTACAGATGTTTTTTCAAAAAATCGAATGAAGTCTTGCGTTTTTTTAGTCTTTTTTTCAAGTCTTTCGAGTCTTTCATTTGATGCTAGTCCTAAGGCATGACTTAAAGATGTTAGGCGTTCGTCGGCATTATCTTGTCTTAGTAGTAAGCGATATTCAGCTCGTGAAGTAAACATTCGATAAGGTTCTTTTGTTCCTTTTGTAATCAAGTCATCAATTAATACGCCAATATAAGCTTCGTCACGATTTAGTATAAAAGCTTCTTTTTCTTGAACTTTTAAAGCGGCATTAATTCCTGCCATTAATCCTTGTGCTCCTGCTTCTTCATAACCCGTTGTTCCGTTAATTTGTCCTGCAAAATATAATTGCTGAATTGATTTAGTTTCTAAAGTATGTTTAAGTTGAGTTGGAGGGAAATAATCGTATTCAATAGCGTAGCCAGGTCTAAATATTTTAGCTTTTTCAAAACCCGCTATTTTTCGTATAGCTTTAGCTTGAACATCTTCAGGTAGAGAGGTAGAGAAGCCGTTTACATACATTTCACAGCTTTTCCACCCTTCAGGTTCTACGAATATTTGATGTCTATTTTTGTCTGAAAACCGATTGATTTTATCTTCAATAGAGGGACAGTATCGAGGGCCTACACTTTCAATAGCTCCGTTAAACATTGGAGATTGATCAAAGCTAGAACGTAGAATGTTGTGTACTTCTTCTGAAGTATAGGTCATATGACAGTCGAGTTGAGCGGTTAACTTTGTAGTATTTAAATAGGAAAATGTTTTAGGATCTTGATCTCCAGGTTGAGGAATCATTTTAGAAAAATCTAAAGATCTACCGTCAACTCTAGGTGGAGTTCCTGTTTTCATTCTTCCTGATTCAAATCCTAAATGAGTAAGTTGTTCTGTAATGCCAAATGCTGCATTTTCTCCAGCTCTTCCACCACTAAATTGTTTTGTTCCAATATGAATTAATCCATTGAGAAAAGTCCCGTTTGTTAGGATAACAGATTGAGCTTTTATTTCAATACCTAAAGAAGTTTTTACACCTGTAACTTTATGATTTTTAATAATTAATTCACAGACCATTTCTTGGTAAAAATCAACATTGGGAAGTGATTCAAGTGTTAGACGCCATTCTTCGGCAAACAATATGCGATCTGATTGAGCTCTTGGGCTCCACATAGCAGGTCCTTTTGACTTGTTAAGCATTTTGAACTGAATCATAGTTTTGTCAGTTATAATACCGCTATACCCTCCTAATGCATCAATTTCTCTTACAATTTGCCCTTTTGCAATACCTCCCATGGCAGGGTTACAAGACATTTGAGCAATGTTTTGTAAATTCATTGTAATTAATAAAGTTTTAGAGCCAAGATTAGCAGCAGCAGCAGCAGCTTCGCACCCTGAATGTCCTCCTCCGATAACAATGACATCGTATTCTGTTAAAAACATCTCTGTTAAATTTAGTTCTGCAAAGGTAATTATTAAAAATGGAACGTTTATTCTGAAATGATGATTACTTGATTTTTGAATGTATGTTCCACGTGGAACATGTTGTTGATTAAAATAGTAAATTATAATTTGTAAAGTTGTAAAGCTTCGTTTTCTTTTTCGGTCATTTGATTTTTTTGTTGAAGAGTTTTGTCTTTAAATCCTAATAAATGCAAAACTCCATGAATTAAAACTCTTCGTAATTCTTCTTCAAAGTCGACTTTAAAATTGTTAGCGTTCTCTTGTACTCGATCAGTGGATATATATATTTCTCCTTCAAGTTGTTTCCCTATTGAATCATCAAAAGTAATAATATCGGTATAATCATTATGCTGTAAGAACTCTTGATTAATCTTTAAAAGATCATGATCATTACAAAAAATATAATGAATTTGTACGATTTTACCCTGATGAAAAATTACGACTTTTTCAATCCAATCGATGAGGGCTTTTTGATTTTCTGGAATAAAATGATTTTTGGAAAAAAATTGAATCATGATGTTAATTTAGTGATTAAAGATAGTCTATTGATCTGATAATAGAAAAAAATACTTTTATTACTAAGTATTTTATACAGTTAAAAACCCATATAAGAATAACTTTAATTAACTATATTTGTTGAAAATAAAAACAAATGTCAGTACGCGTACGATTTGCACCTAGTCCAACAGGACCTTTACATATTGGAGGTGTTAGAACAGCACTATATAATTATCTGTTTGCCAAGAAAAATAAAGGAAAATTTATTCTTCGAATTGAAGATACTGATCAAGCAAGATTTGTGGAAGGCGCAGAAGAGTATATTCTAGAATCTTTAAAATGGTTGGGAATTTATCCTGATGAAGGTGAAGAAATGGGAGGGGACTTTGCGCCTTACAAGCAGTCTGAAAGGAAAGAGATTTATAAGAATTATATTCAGGAATTATTAGAAAAAGGAGGAGCTTATTATGCATTTGATACTCCGGAAGCATTATCTGATATCAGAAAAGAATACGAAGCTAGAAAAGAAGTGTTTTCGTACAATGCGATTTCTAGAAAAAACATGGATAATTCTTTAAATTTAACAACAGAGGAGGTTCAGAAAAAAATTAAGGATGGAGTTCCGTATGTTATTCGATTTAAAGTTCCTGATAATGAGTTTGTTATAGCTAAGGATGTTATTCGAGGAAGTTTAAAAGTTAATACGTTAACGCTAGATGATAAAGTTTTGTTTAAATCGGACGGTTTACCAACATATCATTTTGCAAATATTGTAGATGATCATTTGATGAAAATAACACATGTTATTCGAGGAGAAGAATGGCTTCCATCGTTACCACTTCATGTTATGCTGTACCAAGCTTTTAACTGGAATATTCCAGAATTTGCACATTTACCGTTAATTTTAAAACCTACAGGAAAAGGAAAGTTAAGTAAACGAGACGGTATTGAAGGAGCATTTCCTATTTTTCCTTTGACATGGGAAGAATCAACAGGTTATAGGGAAGAAGGATACTTTTCAGAAGCAGTTGTGAATATGTTGGCTTTGTTAGGTTGGAATCCTGGAACTGAACAAGAGTTTTTTTCATTAAAAGAATTAGTAGAAGCATTTGATTTAAGCAAAGTAAGTAAATCAGGAGCTCGATTTAGTAAGGATAAAGCTATTTGGTTTAACCATCATTATTTGCAGGAACAAACATCTAAAGATCTTTTAGAAAAATATAAACCTCTAATAACTACCTTCAAATTTGAGGATACGATTTTATTAAAAATAATCGATTTAGTAAAAGAACGTTCTAGTTTTATAAAAGATTTGGTTGAGCAAAGTCAGTTTTTCTTTGAAACACCGAAACATTATGCAGATAAGGCTTATAAGAAAGTTTGGAAAGAAGGAACAAATAATGTGATGTTAGAGCTAAAAAAGGTTATAGAAAATAGTGAAAACTTTACAGCAGAATATTTACAAACTTTAGTTAAAGGGTGGATTACTTCAAAAGAAATCAGTTTTGGTAAAGTAATGCAACCGCTTCGTTTAGCATTGGTTGGAGATATGAAAGGACCTGATTTATTTGAAATCATGAGTATTCTTGGGAAAAAAGAAACTTTACAACGTATAGAGAATAGTATAAATTATAAATTAAACTAAATATGGAAGATCTTATTGAAAATATTATAGGCTATGCCCCTTTTATTGTTATTGCATTTGCTTTGATTGGAGCTAGTATTTTTACGGTAAAGCAACAAACAGCAGTCATTATACAACGATTTGGAAAATTTGAAAGTATTCGTCAATCAGGATTGCAGTTTAAAATTCCTTTTATTGATAAAATTGCAGGGCGTTTAAGTTTAAAAATTCAACAATTGGATGTTTTGGTTGAAACGAAAACAGAGGACGATGTATTCGTTAAAATGAAAATTTCAGTGCAGTTTCAAGTTATAAAAGACCGAGTATATGAAGCATTTTACAAGTTAGATTACCCTCATGATCAAATTACTTCGTATGTTTTTGATGTAGTTCGTGCAGAAGTTCCTAAGCTAAAATTAGATGATGTTTTTGTTCGAAAAGATGATGTAGCAATTGCAGTAAAACGAGAGTTACAGGACGCGATGCAAGCATACGGATACAATATTATAAAAACATTGGTAACTGATATTGATCCAGATGCACAGGTAAAGCATGCAATGAACCGTATTAATGCAGCAGAAAGAGAAAAAATAGCAGCTCAATATGAAGGAGAAACACAACGTATTTTAATTGTAGAAAAAGCAAGAGCTGAAGCTGAAAGCAAACGTTTACAAGGACAAGGTATCGCAGATCAGCGTCGTGAGATAGCAAAAGGATTAGAAGATTCTGTCGATGCATTGAATAATGTAGGAATTAATTCCCAAGAAGCTTCAGCCTTAATTGTAGTAACTCAGCATTATGATACGTTACAGTCGATAGGTGAAGAAACAAACTCTAATTTAATTTTATTGCCCAATTCACCTCAGGCAGGAAGTGATATGTTAAATAATATGGTCGCTTCGTTTACAGCATCTAACCAAATCGGAGAAGCAATGAAAGTAAGCAATAAAAAAAGAAAAAACACACCTCCAAAAACGAAAGAATAAAATGTTTAGATCAACTCTAAATAAAGAATTGAGAACGATAAATCTATTGTATTTAGAATTAATAAGGCATACAAAATAGAATTTTCTAAAGTGGAAAATTATAATGATCAATTTAAAAATTACATACAAATTGCTAAGGAGAATAGAACATGAATAGAATCGTCAAAATTATTTTAATAGGACTTTTTTTGGTAGCAGCAGCATGGGCAATTACATATCTAATGAAAACCAATCAAAAAGAAAATATTCTTTATGAAACCACGCGGGCTTTTAAAACCAATATCAGTACAAAGGCGGTTGCTACAGGATCTATTAAAGCAAAAGAAGATATCGAAATAAAACCCAATATTTCAGGAATTATTCATGAAATTATAGCTGAAGAAGGTGATTATGTTAAAAAAGGGGCTATTCTTGCCCGATTAAATGTAGTTCCTTCTGTGAATAATTTGAGTAACGCTAAATCTCAAATTAATACAGCTCGAATTTCACTTAATAATGTATCTAAAAACTATAACCGTCAAAAAGCCTTATATAACGAAGGTGTTATTTCAAAAGCTGATTATGAGCAGGCAGAGGTTTCGTATTTAAATGCAAAGGAAAGTCTTCGAGCTGCCAAAGAAAATTATGAAATTATTCGTACAGGAACTTCTAGTAGTTTTGCTAATGAAGCCAATACTCAAATCAAGGCAAAAATTAATGGTATGGTGTTGGATATTCCTGTTGAAGTAGGAGATCAAGTTATTGAATCTAATACTATGAATGCCGGGACAACTATTGCAATATTAGCTGATGTTTCCAATATGATTTTTGAAGGAAGTGTTGATGAGGCTGAAGTTGGAAAACTAAAAGAAGGAATGCCAATCAAGATTACTATAGGTGCTTTAGCAGGAGAGTCATTTGAAGCGATTTTATATTTTATATCTCCTTTGGGAGTGGATGATAATGGAACAGTAAAATTTGAAATAAAAGCCAATGTTCAATTAAAAGAAGGTGTTTTTATTCGTGCAGGATATAGTGCCAATGCTGAAATTATTTTGGAAACAGTTGAGAATGTTTTAGCTATTAAAGAAAGTCTTTTACGATTTGAAGATGATGGAAAAACGTATGTAGAAATTTCAACTGGAAATGAAGAAAAGCCTTATGAAAAACGTTATGTTGAATTAGGGATTAGTGATGGGACAAATGTTCAAATAAAAGGAGGAATTTCAGAGGATGATGAAATAAAAGTTCTCAATACTGATTTAAAGGAAGGACAAAGAAAACGCCATTAATGCTGTCAACTATTTAGCCCTTTATGCTATGAATGTTTTCCTATTTATTAAAGCATTGTTTAACGTAGTTCTAAACTTATATTAAATTAAGTTAATTCATTTTGTTTCTTATCTTCAATCTTTTACTTTTATGAAAAATTGAATACAAGATGAAAAATTTGAAATTACTCGTAGTAGGTCTGTTTTTAAGTTTTATAGGTTTATCCTCTGCTCAAGAGAATATCTCTGCTACTGAATCGATCGTTAATTCCCAAAAATCTGAAATAAAAGATGTTCAAAAAGTTGCTGATTCGACGACACTGAATTTTCAACAAGAGTCTATCAATAAAACAGCTAATCTAGATGTTAAAAACCTTTTAGGATTGTCTGAAGAACAACAAAAGCAATATACTGAAACAGAGAAACAATACATAGCATTAAGATCTCAATTAACCAGTAAAGGAAAAGAAAGAGCGTTAATAGAATCTCAAATGGATATGCTAGAAAAAAGGCAATTATCTAATATTTTAAATGATCAACAATTGGATAAATTCACCAAATTTTGGAATTTAAAGGAAAAAAATAAGCGTCAAGCAATAAAAGAAGTTGAGGAAATATTTGCTCAAGAAAAAAGAATAGAAGCACCTATTAAAAACAATTAGTTTATCAGTTATTCTCATACATAAAAAAGAAAAGATGCTAAATTTAGCATCTTTTCTTTTTTATAGACCATTTCAAATAAAGTATATTTGCAAAACACAAAAAGCACGTTATATAATGAAAATAAATTTAGTCAAAGAATTGACTTGGCGTGGAATGATTCATGATATCATGCCTGGAACAGAAGAACAATTGAATAAAGAATCCACATCAGTCTATATAGGGTTCGATCCTACAGCCGATTCTTTACATATTGGAAGTTTGGTGCCTATTATTCTACTAATGCATTTAGAACGGGCAGAACATAAACCTTACGCCTTAATTGGAGGTGCTACAGGTATGATTGGAGATCCTTCTGGAAAATCAAATGAGCGAAATCTATTAGATGAAGATGCACTAAATAAGAATGTTGCGGGAATTAAAAATGTTTTAGGACGATTTTTAGATTTTAATGCATCTCATAAAAATGCACCTGTTTTAGTCAATAATTATGATTGGATGAAAAGCTTTTCTTTTATTGATTTTGCACGTGATATAGGAAAACGAATTACAGTTAATTATATGATGGCTAAAGATTCTGTTAAGAAACGCTTAGGTGCTGAATCTAATGAAGGAATGAGTTTTACAGAATTTACATATCAATTAATACAAGGTTATGATTTCTACCATTTATTTAAAGAACATAATTGTTTATTACAAATGGGAGGATCTGATCAGTGGGGAAACATCACAACAGGAACCGAATTGGTACGGAGATTGGGAGGAGAAAATGCTAAGGCTTATGCAATGACATGTCCCTTAATTACAAAAGCTGATGGAACGAAATTTGGAAAGTCTGAAGGTGAAAATATATGGTTAACGAAAGATCGTACATCTCCTTATAAATTTTATCAATTTTGGCTTAATACTTCTGATGAGGATGTTAAAAAATTCATTAAAATTTACACTTTTTTAACCCAGGAAGAAATAGATCATTTAATCATAGAGCATGATGAAGCTCCTCATATACGAGTTTTACAAAAACGTCTAGCTGAGGAGGTTACAACCTTAGTTCATGGAACAGAAGAATTAGAAAAAGCACAAAAAGCAACCCAAATTTTATTTGGAAAATCAACTTCAGAAGATTTAAAAGCATTAGATTCTGAAACTTTTTTAGCTGTTTTTGAAGGAGTTCCTCAGATTGAAATACCGCGTGCTGAAATTGAAAAAGGACTGGATATGATTGGAGCTCTTTCCTCTAAAACAAATTTCTTAAAGTCAAATGGTGATGCAAGACGTGAATTAAAACAAAACTCCATTTCAATTAATAAAGAAAAGGTTAAGGAAGATTTTGTGATTTGTGAAAACACCTTAATTAACGATGAATTTGTTTTATTACAAAAAGGGAAAAAGAATTACTTTGTTATTCAAGTTGTATAATGAATTTTACAAGTGATGATCATTTTGTTACTTGAAAGCATGTTTTGCACAAATTCCCTTTTAAGTTAAGAAAGGGTATTGTATAAATTGAAATACATTATTAAAACAAATAAGTTATCTTTGTTTTCTTAAATATTAGAAAGAAAAATGAGTGATATCAACGATAAATATGCAGAAGAATTGGGTGATAACCATATTATGACATCCATTGATAACCCGTTACGTGCTGACGCGTTTGAATTATCTGATGAAGAAAAAATTGTTAAAATCGAGGAGCATATAACGGGAATTATGGAAACTTTAGGACTTGATTTAACGGATGATAGTCTAAAAGGTACGCCCAGGCGTGTTGCTAAAATGTATGTAACAGAAGCTTTTGGAGGATTAAATCCCCTAAAAAAGCCTGAAATGTCAACATTTGATAATGCCTATCAATACAATGAAATGCTTGTAGAAAAAAATATCGTATTATATTCTACCTGTGAACATCATTTTTTACCGATTGTCGGACGAGCTCATATTGCCTATATATCAACTGGTAAGGTTGTCGGCTTATCCAAATTAAATCGAATAGTTGATTTTTATGCCAAGCGTCCTCAGGTTCAAGAACGGTTAACTATGCAAATAGTAAATGAATTACAAAAAGTTATGAATACAGAAGATGTTGCGTGTATTATTGATGCTAAACACCTTTGTGTTAATTCTCGAGGAATCCGGGACATAGACAGTTCAACCGTAACTTCAGAGTTTGGAGGTCGTTTTAAAACAGATCAACAAATAAGAAAAGAATTTATCCAATACATTCAAATGGAAACACGTTTTAATGTTTAATCATAGAATTTAAAAATGAATCCATTATATCAAACACAAAAAGTAAAAATATACAATTCTCTTACAGGGGAGAAAGAAAATTTTAAACCTATTTTAAAAGGGAATGTGGGTATGTATGTATGTGGCCCAACCGTATATAGCAACGTACATTTAGGAAATTGTCGTACTTTTATTTCGTTTGATTTAATTTATCGTTATCTTAAATTTTTAGGATATAAAGTACGCTATGTTCGTAACATTACAGATGCAGGTCACTTACTCAATGATGCAGATGAAGGGGAGGATAAAATTGCTCAAAAAGCCCGCTTAGAGAAAATAGAACCTATGGAGATTGTTCAACGCTACACATTAGATTTTCATAGTGTACTTAAAAAGTTTAATAATCTCCCTCCTAATATTGAGCCTACTGCTACAGGACATATTACAGAACAAATTAAAATTACAGAAGTTTTAATCGAAAAGGGATTAGCTTATAAAGTTAACGGATCGGTTTATTTTAATGTTTTAAAGTATAATGAAACCGAAAATTATGGAGAACTTAGTAAGCGGAAAATAGAAGATTTATTATCTAATACACGAAAGCTTGACAGTCAGTCTGAGAAGAAAAACCCACAAGATTTTGCGTTGTGGAAAAAGGCTGACCCCTCTCATATTATGCGTTGGGAATCTCCTTGGGGAGAAGGTTTTCCAGGCTGGCATTTGGAGTGTACTGTAATGAGTACGAAGTATTTGGGTGATCAATTTGATATTCATGGAGGGGGAATGGATTTAAAATTCCCACATCATGAATGTGAAATTGCACAAGCTAAAGGTGCCTATGGGAAAAACCCTGTGAATTATTGGATGCATGCCAATATGTTGACCATGAATGGTAAAAAAATGAGCAAATCTACGGGAAATACAATCCTTCCTGAAGAATTGTTTAGTGGAAATAATCTTTTTTTTGATAAACCTTTTCACCCTACCATTATACGTTTTTTTATTTTACAGGCACATTATCGCAGTGTATTAGATTTTTCAAATGATACCTTACTTGCTGCTGAAAAAGGTTACAATCGATTAATGGAAGCTTTTCGTAATATAGATAGTATTCAGGCTTCTAAAACTTCAACCTTTGATGTAAAAACTTGGTGTCAAAAATGCTTTGACGCTATGAATGATGATTTTAACAGCCCCATTTTAATTGCTCAATTATTTGATGCTGTGAGAGTGATCAATAGTATAAAAAAAGGAGCTAAAGAAACTTTAACTAAGGAGGATTTGAAACAATTAAAAGAAACCCTTCATAATTTTGTTTTCAATGTTTTAGGTTTAGAAGATATCCAACAAGAAAATAGTTCTGATAAATTGGATGGGATTATGCAAATGCTTATTGAAATGCGTTCTCAGGCTCGTGTAGATAAAAATTTTGCTTTATCTGATAAAATCCGAGATAAATTGGCTGATATTGGAATTTTTTTAAAAGATAGTCGAGATGGAACTACTTACGAAATGGACTCCTAAATCTTATTAAAACATCCAATCTTGTTGCATCGTAAGAGAATATTTTTTGTTTTTATACAATTGTCCCACATTTTTTTACTAATTTTGATGAAGGACTATTTAGGTTTCAAGGCCTACAAATAAAAAATCACATTATGTTAAGCGAATTATTTCATGGAATAGGCAATCTTTTTGAAGCAAGTTTTGAGGTTTTACCCTTTTTGGGAAATATTCCAAACTTCATCCTAATGATTGTAGGGTCTGTTATGTTTATTTGGTGGATGTTACAGTTGAAAAAATTTGGTAAAGAAGATAAAGAAATGGAAAGACCTTCAGGTCGAAACATCAACTGATCAGTTGATGTTTTTTAAACGTTAAAATAGAATGAAAAATATTATTTTAGCTAGTACTTCAACTATTTATGGAGGAGAGTACTTGGACTACATTTTGCCAATTCTTAAAGAACATTTTAAAAAAGTTTCTGAAGTTGTTTTTATACCCTATGCTAGACCTGATGGTATTTCTTTAGAGGATTATACAAAAAAAGCATTTCAAGCTTTTAAAACAATTGGAATTAACGTTATTGGACTTCACACTTTCCAAAATAAACAAAAAGCACTTCAAGAATCTCAAGGTATTTTTATAGGTGGTGGAAATACATTTTTACTACTCAAAACGTTGTACGAATTAGACCTCATGTCAACTTTAAAAGAAGTAGTAGAATCAGGCACACCCTATTTAGGAACTAGTGCTGGTAGTAATCTTGGAGGAATAAATATTAAAAACACCAATGATATGCCTATTGTATATCCACCTAGTTTTGAAGCCTTAGGCTTAGTTCCTTTTAATTTAAACCCTCATTATTTAGATCCTATTCCAAATTTAAAACATAATGGAGAAACGCGTGAAACTCGTATTAAAGAATATTTACATCAAAATACTATTCCTGTTGTAGGGTTAAGGGAAGGGAGTTGGTTAGAAGTAAAAGATAAAACCGTATATCTAAGAGGTGATTTTTCAGCAAAAATATTCAAATCAATTAATTCCATATACGAATTAGAGCCCAATTCTTTAATTTCTTTTTAGAAACACCTTACTATTATTGCTTTGGCATACTATTTGTAATTAATTAACTGTTAAGTTTTGAAAGTTAGTAGTGTAAACTACACAAGTGAGTTAAATTTTGCCCCGTTCGGAATGATCGGGGTATTTTTATAAAATTAGTTCTTTTTTTAACTTTCCTTGTCTATATTTGTAACACGAATCTCAAAGGGGTGCTATTATTAGTTTGTAGTATAATTTGCTACTTACTTATTATTAATTGGCTGAGATGATACCCGATGAACCTGGGCAGGTAATGCTGCTAAGGGATATACACAAATCGTGGCTTGAGTGATATTCACTATCCATTTACTTTAAGAATTAACCAAACTTATAAGAATAAAATCCCCTTTTATTTGTGTTTAAAAAAGTAGGCATGAGCAAAAGATTATTTATTTTATTATTTTATACTGTAAAAGGAGTTTTTTTTATAAAGGCACAAGAAAAAATAGATTCAATAGAAACTATTCAAGCCGTTACAATAGAAGTGGATAAGCCTATTACCGCTAAGACTTTACATAAAAGAGAGCTTAATCAAAAAAATTTAGGACAAGACTTACCTTTTTTATTAAAAAATACACCTTCTGTTGTCACAACAAGTGATGCTGGAGCTGGAATTGGTTATACAGGGATGCGACTCCGCGGATCAGACCCAACACGTATTAATGTTACGGTTAATGGAATTCCTTTAAATGACTCTGAAAGCCAAGGTGTTTTTTGGGTCAATATGCCCGATTTTGCTTCTTCAACTCACTCTATTGTCATTCAAAGAGGTCTAGGAACTTCTACAAATGGTTCAGCTTCGTTTGGTGGGAGTATTAATATTGGTAGTTTGGAAAGCAGTGATAAAAAATTTGCTGAATTAAATACTTCATATGGCTCTTTTAATTCTCAAAAAATTAATTTAAAATTGGGTACAGGAAATATAGGTGATTTTAATATAGATGGTAGGATTTCTTTTATTAATTCTGAAGGATATATTGACCGGTCCAATTCCAATTTATTGGGTTATTCTTTTAAAGCAGGCTATAAAAATCGATTGAAATTTTTAGCTTTTGGAGGGCATGAAAAAACCTATCAAGCATGGAATGGAATTGATCAAAAGACTTTAGAATCTAATCGAACGTATAATACAGCAGGTGAAATTTATAATGATTCAGGAATTTTAGTGGGTTATTATGATAATGAAGTAGACGATTATCAGCAAAATCATTACCAATTGCATTATAATTTTGATTTAGCAGGATGGAAATCACATGCAGCATTGCATTATACAAGAGGTAACGGTTTTTTTGAAAATTATAAAAATAATGAATCGTATAGTTTTTATAATTTAAGTTCTACAGATAAAGGTGATGTGATTCGTCAAAAATGGCTGCAAAACCATTTTTATGGAATGACATTTAATACAAAAAAGAAATTGGGTGATCTTGAAGTGATTATAGGAGCTCATACAAACCGTTATGAAGGCGATCATTTTGGATTGGCTATTGCTACGCCTGGACGAACTGATATTAAATTAGGAAGTGAATATTATAGCAATAAAGCTTTTAAAAATGAAATTTCAGGTTATATAAAGGCAGAGTGGAATACTATTTTAGAAAATATAGTTGTTTTTGGAGATCTTCAAATCCGAAACATTACCTATAAAGCAGATACAAAATTTGCTAAAAATAAAGAGGATGAAGTAGACTTTTCAGATAATCTAACTTTTTTCAATCCAAAATTAGGATGGAGTTGGAATTTAGGAAGAGCTAAAGTATATGGTTATTATGGATTTGGTCATAGAGAACCTAGTCGTAATGATTATGAAAACAACCCTAATATTAAACCTGAAAAAATGCATAATATAGAGTTGGGATATCGTAAAGGTCACTCCAAACTTCATTACACTATAAACGGTTATTTTATGTACTATCAAGACCAATTGGTTTTAACAGGTACGTTAGACGAAGTAGGTGCTCCTATTCGAGAAAATAGTGGAGAAAGTTATCGTTTAGGGGTTGAATTAGAAACTCACTATGCCTTGAGTTCTAAATGGCAACTGGGAGGAAATGCTACTTTTTCAAAAAACCAGAATCGGAATTATTTTAAAACAGATTACCATGGCAATCCTATTTTTTTGAGAAATACAACTATTTCCTACTCTCCAGAAATTATTGCTAATGGATTTATTCAACATAAACCTATTCCAGGGTTATTATTAAACTTAACTGGAAAATATGTAGGTGAACAGTTTATGACCAATCAAAATATTTTAGAAAGTAAATTAGAGGATTACTTCACTACAGATCTATTGCTTCAATATCAAATTCCTCTTAATTCAAACCATCCACAAGTGGAGATATCTTTATTAATTAACAATATATTGGATCATCAGTATGAAAACAATGGTTATTACTATAATTACTACATTTCAGAGGATGAATTAAGCCATAATCCTTATTATTATCCACAAGCAGGAATTCATTTCTTAGCAGGTTTAAGTATTCGATTCTAACTAGCATAAAAAAACAAGACTTGCAAAAGTAAACAAGTCTTGTTTCTATTTATATGTTCGAAATAGTTTAAAATTTCACATTAAATGCTTCCTTTTGTGGATATATTGCAGTTTCATCTAAAATTTCTTCAATACGCAACAATTGGTTGTATTTAGCCATACGATCTGAACGTGAAGCAGAACCAGTTTTAATTTGACCTGTGTTTAATGCAACCGCTAAATCTGCAATCGTATTATCTTCTGTTTCCCCTGAACGGTGGGACATTACAGTTGTATAACCCGCTTTTTGTGCCATTTGAACCGCTGCAATAGTTTCGGAAAGAGTACCAATTTGATTTACTTTAATTAAAATAGAATTGGCTGTATTTGTTTCAATTCCTTTTGCTAAAATTTTTGGATTGGTAACAAATAAATCATCCCCTACAATTTGAACTTTATCTCCAATTTTGTTTGTTAATTGTTTGAATCCATCCCAATCATTTTCATCCATTCCATCCTCAATAGAAATAATAGGATATTTTTCGGTTAACTCTGATAAGTATTCTACTTGCTCTTCGCTTGTACGAACTTTACCTTTTTCTCCTTCAAATTTGGTGTAATCATACTTCCCGTTTACATAGAATTCAGATGCTGCACAATCTAAAGCAATCATCATTTCATCACCAGGCTTATATCCAGCATTTTTAATAGCTTTAATAACGGTGTCTAAAGCATCTTCTGTTCCTTCAAAAGAAGGTGCAAAACCACCTTCATCACCTACTGCAGTCGATAATCCACGATCGTGTAAGACTTTCTTTAAGTGATGAAAAACCTCTGTTCCCATACGAATGGCATCTGAAAAAGAGTCTGCTTTAACCGGCATAACCATAAATTCTTGAAAAGCAATAGGAGCATCTGAATGAGAACCTCCATTTACAATATTCATCATAGGAACTGGTAATGTATTTGCTGAAACACCACCTACATAACGGTATAATGGTAATCCTAATGTATTTGCTGCTGCTTTAGCAGTCGCCAAAGATACCCCTAAAATAGCATTAGCTCCTAGTTTCCCTTTATTATCTGTTCCGTCTAATTTAATCATCATTTTATCGATCAAATTTTGTTCAAAAACAGACATACCCACTAATTCTGGGGCAATAATATCGTTTACATTTTTAACAGCTTGTAACACTCCTTTCCCCATGTAGCGGTCACCACCATCACGTAGCTCAACAGCTTCATGTTCACCTGTAGAAGCTCCAGAAGGAACCGCAGCTCTTCCCATTACCATATCTTCTGTTATAACATCTACTTCAACTGTAGGATTTCCTCTAGAATCAAGGATTTGTCTTGAATGGATAGCAGCAATAATACTCATTTTGAATTATTTTTAAATTATTATTTATTGTATAAAGTACACTTTTCTTCGGTAAAGATACAAAAAAATAATTTTTGAATTTTAGATAATTTTTTATGATAAAGGTCATTTAACATGCTTCGTTAAATGGCGTGAACTCATTTTTAATAAAATGAGTGTAGATCATTACAAAAAGAGATTTTGTGCTTCAGCTTCAACAATCTTACCTGCTTCACATTTAAATGTTTTGTTAGGAAAACGTTTTATTAAGGCAAAATCATGAGAAGCCATGAGTACAGAACAATTATTTTCTTCGGAGACTTGACGAAGAACATTCATGATTTCAATAGAGGTTTTGGGATCTAAATTACCTGTAGGTTCATCAGCAATAATTAATTGAGGTTTGTTTAGTAAAGCTCTTGAAATAACAATACGTTGTTGTTCTCCTCCGGATAATTCATAAGGATATTTAAATCCTTTTGTTTTCATTCCAACAGAATCCAAGACTTGATCTATTCGTGTTTTTATATCACTTTTGGATTTCCACCCTGTTGCTTTTAAAACAAATTTCAAATTGTCGTATACTGTTCTATCGTTTAATAATTGAAAGTCTTGAAAAACGACACCTATTTTTCTCCTTAAAAAGGGAATGTCTGATGTTTTTAAGGTACTTAAATCAAAGCCAACTACAGTCGCATCTCCTTTCTTTAAGGGTAAATCGCCGTATAAAACTTTTAAAAGGCTACTTTTTCCACTACCTGTTTTCCCTATTAAATAAGAAAAATCTCCTTTTTTTAATTCGATAGAAACATCAGATAATACTAAGTAATCTCTTTGATACACAGAAACATTCTGTAACTGAATAACAGTTGAACTCATGGGTGTTCGAATTTTAAACAAAAATAACAAAAAAGCTTGGATACAAAAAATATCCAAGCTTATACTTAGTTTATAATTAAAGCGTATTATCTTTTAGCTCTCACTTCACTAACAGTTAATTGCTTTCTTCCCTTAGCGCGTCTTCTTGCCAACACTTTTCTCCCAGCTTTAGAAGCCATACGCTCTCTAAAACCGTGTTTATTTCTTTTTTTTCTTTCTGATGGTTGAAAAGTTCTTTTGCTCATTTCTTTATATCTTTATAACCGTAAAAATGTGTAATTCCTTACTTTTAAGTCCGCAAATATAAAAAAGTTTGATTAATTACCGAAATAATTTGAAAAATTAAATAATGAATTTGTCTAAAAAACTTATAGAGAAACTTAAAAAACGAAAAGATAACCATACTTTTCGAACACTTAAGCTTTTTAATAAAAATCAAAAAGATTTTTTTTCAAATGATTATCTAGGTTATGCAAAGGATAAAAAAGCATCATTTTCAGAAGGAAGTACAGGCTCTCGTTTAATCTCAGGAACTCATGAAACTCATATAAGCTTAGAAAATTTTATAGCAGAGTTTCATAAAAGCGAAGCTTCGTTATTGTTTAACTCAGGTTACGATGCCAATTTGGGATTTTTTTCATGCATACCTCAAAAAGAGGATATTATTCTTTATGATGAATTTATTCATGCGTCAATCCGTGATGGAATGCGTTTATCATTAGCAAAACATTATCGATTCAAACATAATGATTTAGATGATCTAGAAAAAAAAATTCGAAAACAAGAAAATAAGGATATTTATGTCGTAATAGAAGCTGTTTATTCAATGGATGGAGATTCTTTGGATATTAAGAGGTTGAAAAAGTTGGTTCAAAAGTATTCTTTTTATTTGATTATAGATGAGGCTCATAGTTTAGGAGTTTATGGAGAAAAAGGAGAAGGTTTTTCTCAATTACACCATTTAGAAAAGGACTGTTTTGCTCGATTATACACGTTTGGAAAGGCATTAGGGTGTCATGGAGCAGCTTGGGTAGGATCACAAGATTTAATAGATTATTTAATTAATTTTGCACGCTCGTTTATTTATACAACAGCATTACCCCCATCATCCGCTCAAGAGATTCATAATCAATATTTGATGATGAAAGAGGATCATAAAGTTCGAGAAAAGTTAAAAGAAAATATTTTTTATTATCAAGAAATCATTAAAAAAAGGAAGTTAGAAGGCATGTTTTCTTTAAATGATTCGCCAATACAATCTTTTTTTAGTCAGGATAAGGTATTTTTAATGAAAATTTCGAATAAACTGAATCAAGAAAAATATAACATTAAACCTATTTATGCTCCTACAGTTCCTGAAAAAAGGGAACGTTTAAGAATTAGTTTGCATAGCTTCAATTCTTTTGAAGAAATTGAGCAATTAATTAAATTAATAGTAGATTACGTTTAAAATATAGGGTACAATTTGTATACTCATAAGTTTTAGGAGTTAGAAAAAATTATTCAAGAAAAATAAATCGAGAAAGTGACGAAGATTAATCATAAGGGATTTATTTTTTTAAAGAAATTTTTAGTGTTTGATTTCCCTATAGAAAAACTGGATGCTAAAGGATATTTAAATTCTACTCAATTTCTTCAAAAGAATAGAATAATGAGCGGAATTTTATATTTAAAATAATATAACTTTGGAGGTTTTAATTATATTATTCAGGATATGCATACATTATTTTTAACAGGAATTGGAACTGATGTTGGAAAAACAGTTGTTTCTTCAATTATAGTAGAAGCGCTTCAAGCAGATTATTGGAAGCCTATTCAAGCAGGTGACTTGCAGAATTCTGATACAATGAAGGTACAACAACTTATTTCTAATTCGAAAACAAAATTTCACAAAGAAAGTTATGCTTTACAACACGCTATGTCTCCACATGCAGCAGCAGATTTGGAACATACTTACATTAATTTAAATATTATAGAAAAACCCAAAACAAAAAATAATTTGGTTATTGAAGGAGCAGGTGGTTTAAAAGTACCTATAAATCATGAACAAACGATTCTCGATTTAATTAAACCTGATTATAAAGTGATTGTGGTTTCAAAAAACTATTTAGGAAGCATTAATCACACGTTGATGACACTAGAAATATTACGTCAAAATGGTATTGAACCTTTAGGGATTGTTTTTAATGGAAAAGAAAATAAAGCTACTCAGAAAATTATTGTAAAAATGTCTCAAAC
>JBKDZS010000062.1:0-2885 GCA_047971445.1 Flavobacteriales bacterium | reverse complement strand
TTCTAAAAAAAGTATGAATCCCTTTAAAATGAGAGTTTCCATTCCATAGATTATCTTTATCTTTTTCTGATAAGTCATGATACGGTTTATGGATGGGGAATTCAAATTTTGTAGAAGCTTCAATCAAATCATACTTCCATTTGGAAACTTTTTCCCCTCGCCAACAAGCTACAGTGTCTTCATAAATAGAAAGGGCTTTATTGGGTATAACCAGATCTTCATCAATTCCAATTACAGAACCATAGCCTTCACAGCTTGGACAAGCTCCATAGGGATTATTAAAACTAAATAAATGAACTGTGGGTTCATTAAATTCAATTCCGTCTAATTCAAATTTGTTCGAAAACTCATATAATTTATTTTCGTTTAAATCTTCTATTAGACATTGTCCATGACCTTCGTAAAAAGCGGTTTGAATGGAATCAGCTATACGATGATAAAAAGAATCTTCCTTTTTTGTAATGATACGATCAACTACTAGAAATATAGGTTTCTCATTTTTTAAGATTAATTTTTGTGCCTCATTAATTTTCAAGATATCATGACCTATTTTGATTCTTGAAAAACCTTGCTGCGCTAATACTTTTAAAGCAATGTCAATTGTTCGATTTTTTAAAATTATAGGAGCTAAAATGAGCAATTTTCTTTTTAAAGAAAGATTTTTTATAAAATTAACGACATCAGTTACTTCATATTTACGAACTTCTTTTCCTGATTTGGGTGAGATGGTTTTACCAATTTTAGCAAATAGCAATTTGATATAGTCGTAAATTTCTGTAGTCGTTCCTACTGTAGAGCGTGGGTTTGTTGAATTTACTTTTTGTTCAATCGCTATAGCGGGTGCTATCCCCTTGATATAATCGACTTGTGGTTTATCTAAGCGCCCTAAAAATTGGCGTGCATATGAAGATAGACTTTCTACATAACGACGTTGTCCTTCAGCATATAAGGTGTCAAAAGCTAAAGAAGATTTTCCAGATCCTGATAACCCTGTAATAACCACGAGTTTATTTCGGGGAATAGCAACGTCTACGTTTTTTAAGTTATGTAGTTTAGCTCCTTTAATTAAAATGAACTCTGTTTCACTGAGTTGTTTGAATGCTTTCTTTTTAGTCATTTTTACTAAGCGTGATTTAAAAAATTTTGAAGAGAGTTTTCCTCTGTTCTAAATAGACAATTTTAATTAAACAATGTAAAAAGTATAATTTCCATTTTTTTAGAAAGGATCTTAAAACACAAACTAAAATTATAGTAAAACCTAAATAAAGCTATTTTTATCCAATACAAAAAACGTACTAGATATTATAAATTTCTTTGATTTGATCTGCCAACTCCAACCCTATTCGATTTTGAGCTTCAATGGTTGATCCTCCAACATGAGGTGATAAAGATAGTTCAGGAGTCATTAATAATCTTACTTCAGGGGAAGGTTCGTTTGCAAAAACATCCAAAGCAGCATATTGCACTTTTTCTTCTTCTATAGCTTCTAGTAAAGCATTTTCATCAACAACGCCTCCTCGAGCTGTATTAATCACTCCAACACCTTTTCTCATTTTATTAAATTGTGTTTTACCTAAAATAGGTTCCCCTTGAAAAGGAACGTGTAATGTAATTAAATCTGCTTGCGGTAACATTTCATCTAATGGTACACTTGTTATTTTAAAAGTAACCGTTTGTCCATCAAAAAAATCTAATGTAAGGTCTCTTGTAATTTTTTCTATATCAGCTACAACTACTTTCATTCCAATTCCTATAGCAATTTTTATGGTTTCGATAGCAATTCGTCCAAACCCAATAACACCCAAAGTTTTTCCAGCTAATTCTTTTCCCTCTGAATATTGTTTTTTTAATGCTTTAAATTGTGATTCCCCTTCTAAAGGCATATTCCGATTAGAATTATGTAAAAATCGAACCATTGAGAACATATGTGCAAAAGTTAATTCAGCTACTGATTTTGAAGAAGCGGCAGGCGTATTAATTACTTTTAAGCCTTTATTTATAGCGTATTCTACGTCAATATTATCCATTCCTACACCACCTCTTCCTATTATTTTCAAGGAAGGACATGAGTCAATGATGTCTTTTTTAACTTTAGTAGCGCTACGAACTAATATTACTTCAACTAAATTTTCATTTATAAAATGAATTAGTTTTTCTTGTGCTACTTTATGAGTAATTACTTCAAAACCCGCTTTGCTTAAAGCTTCTTCTCCTACTTTTGAAATACCGTCGTTTACTAATATTTTCATTTTACTATTTTCTTCTAATTAAAAGTTAAGAACTCTTTTAAAGGGTTGATTCTAATTCTTTCATTGTATTAATCAAGACCTCTATACCTTCGTGAGGCATTCCATTATAAATGCTGGCACGATAGCCTCCTACGGATCGATGTCCTTTGATACCACTAATTCCTTTGGCTTCCCACATAGAGTTAAATAAGGTTTCATGTTCTTTATTTTTCAAAATAAAGGTGGCATTCATCATGGAACGATCTTCTTTCTTAGCTATTCCTTCAAATAATGAATTTCGATCTATTTCATCATATAAAATAGCTGCTTTGTCGTTGTTTATTTTCTCGATGGTTGTAATGCCTCCTTTTGATTTTAACCATTCTAATGTTAACATGGAAGTGTAAATAGCAAAAACAGGAGGCGTATTAAACATACTGTCTTTATTGATGTGTATTTGATAATCTAAATATGAGGGGATATCTCGTCCCGAATGACCTAATAATTCTTCTTTTACGATAACCAATGTGGTTCCTGCTGGTCCCATATTTTTTTGAGCTCCGGCATAAATCATTCCAAAGTCAGCTATATTAATTTTTCTACTAAAAATATCAGATGACATATCACAGATTAAGGGTTTATCCGTCTTTGGAAAGG
>JBKDZS010000061.1:0-22409 GCA_047971445.1 Flavobacteriales bacterium | reverse complement strand
TAGTTCTAATATTGATTTGAAATTTGTATTAATCATTGTCTTTTCATTTTGATAACACAAATATAAGAAGTTAATTACACTAAAACAAAATGATTTAGTGTAAAATTATATATAGTTGCTTAAAATTATTATTAGCTTCTATTTTTATAAAGCATTAAGAAACTAAAATAGTTCTGGATTTACGACCTTAAATAAAGAAAATTTGAATCAAAACATTTTTTATCTACAACAATTTATGAACTAAAGTTTAAACCGTCTTTTGATTCATCACTTCTCTTTTGGCTCTGCTTTCTAAACTCACATACTTATTTTATATTACTTTTTAGTTATATATAAATAAAAAGCACTATATTTGCATCGTAGAAATACAAGTGATGAAGGAGAGAGGGCTTAAATAGCCCTCTTTATTATTATTAGAATATGAAAGAAATAATCATGCAACTCTTGAATAGTGCCTTAGCTGAAAATGAAACTTTGTTTTTAGTCGATTGTTCTATTTCTGAAGCTAATAAAATCACTCTTTTGATTGATGGAGATCAAGGTTTACCCATTAGTGAATGTGTTCGAATTAGTCGATTTATTCAAAAGGGGTTAGATGAAGACGAATTGGATTATTCAATAGATGTTTCATCGCCAGGGCTTGACATGCCTTTGCAGAATACTCGTCAGTATAAAAAAAATTTGAATCGAAAATTAAAAGTAACGACCCTTGAAAACAATATCTATGAAGGAACTTTAACCGAGGTTGATCATGAAAAGATCTTACTAAATTGGAAACAACGTGAACCTAAACCTATAGGCAAAGGAAAACATACGGTACAAAAAACAGCAGAAATTAAATATACAGAAATTAAAGAAGCCATGGTGCAAATAATTTTTTAATAAGATGAACAGTTTAGCATTAATAGAGTCATTCGCAGAATTTAAAGACGATAAAAATATAGATCGTGAGACACTGATGTCCATTATAGAGGAATCTATACGTAATGTACTAAAAAAACAATACGGATCAGCGGATAATTACGACATCATTGTAAACCCTGATAAAGGAGATTTAGAAATATGGCGTAATCGAATTGTAGTTGAAGACGGTTTCTCAGAAGATGATAATGAAGAAATTGAATTAGCCGAAGCGAGAAAAATTGAACCTGATTTTGAAGTAGGTGAAGAGGTTTCCGAAGAGGTTAAATTAGAAGATTTGGGTCGTCGAGCGGTGTTGTCGCTAGGTCAAAATCTAAAAGCAAAGGTAGTAGAACATGATAACACATTGATATACAAGACCTTTAAAGATCTCGTTGGTGAAATCATTAATGGAGAAGTACATTTCGCAAAACGCAATCATGCCGTAGTTCTTGATGAAGAAGATAATGAAATGGTTTTATTAAAAGATCACCAAATACCTTCTGATTTCTTTAGAAAAGGAGATAATATAAGGGCTGTAATTGAAGAGGTTGAAATGAAAGGAAGTAAACCAATAATTAAATTATCGAGAACTTCCCCTTTATTTTTAGAAAAATTATTTGAACAAGAAATTCCTGAAATAGCAGAAGGGCTCATTACAGTAAAAAATGTAGTTCGACACCCTGGTGAAAAAGCTAAAGTAGCTGTGGAGTCTTATGATGATCGTATTGATCCTGTTGGAGCCTGTGTCGGAATGAAAGGGTCTCGTATTCATGGAATTGTTCGTGAATTACGAAATGAAAATATTGATGTAATTAACTATACAACCAATATTCAATTGTATATCCGTAGAGCCCTATCTCCTGCTAAAATAACATCTATGGAAATTAATGAAGAAGAAAAGCAGGTAAATGTATACCTTCATCCCGATGAAGTTTCAAGAGCTATTGGTAGAGGTGGGCATAACATTCGTTTAGCTACACAATTAACAGGATATGAAATAGATGTATTCCGTGACGTAGATACCGATGAAGATGTCGAATTAAGTGAATTCTCTGACGAAATAGATGCTTGGATTATAGAAGAATTTAATAAAGTTGGTTTAGATACAGCTAAATCTATCCTAGAACTTGATGTTGAAGATTTAGTAAAAAGAACCGATTTAGAAGAAGAAACGATTCTTTCTGTAGTTGGAATTTTAAAGGAAGAATTTGAAGACTAAAAATAATATTACAAACAGCGCATGTCAAACATTAGATTAAATAAAGTCTTAAAAGAACTCAATATTTCAATGAGTCGTGCTATCGATTTTCTTGAAGAGAAAGGAGTTAAAATAGAGGCTCGACCTACAACAAAAATTGACCAAAAAATTTATGATATTTTGGTTCAGGAGTTTCAACAAGATGCAAAACGTCGTGCTAAATCTGAGGAAGTTACGCAAAAGAAAAAGCAGGAGAAGGAAGCTATCAAAGAAGAATTATTGAAAGCCAAAGAAGAAGAAGAACGTAAAAAATCTGAAGTCATTAAAGCTAAGGCTAAAGTTCAAGAACCCAAACAGGTAGGGAAAATTGATTTGGATTCTAAAATGAATAAAAATTCAAAAAAAGCTGAAGAAATTACAAAAAAGGAAATTGAAGAAAAACCTGTGGAAATACCCAAAGAGGAAAGTGTTTCTAAAGGAATTAAGCCTGTAGGGAAAATTGATTTGAGCACTATCAAATCGAATAAGCCAACTCCAAAAAAAGCAAAAAAAGAGACCGTAGTAGAGCCTAATCAACCTGTAAAAGAAGAAGTGAAAAAAGAATCTGAAAGCGCTGGTTCAGATAAAATAGCAACTCAATACAAAAAGTTAAATGCTCCAAAAATAACAGGTCAAAAAATTGATTTATCTAAATTTAAAAAGACCGAAAAGAAAGGAGGAGCTTCTAATAAGAAAAAACGAACTCGTATTAAAAAAGAAGTTAATATTGAGGAAGAAAAGAAAAAAGCAGCTCAAAATCGTGGAGGAAACAAGAAAAATTATAAAGGAGGAAATTTTAGAGGAAAAGGACGAAAATCTACTCCAACTCCACGTGTTGAGTTAACAGATGAACAAGTACAAAAACAGGTTAAAGAAACTTTAGAAAAACTGACTAATAAAGGTAGTAAATCTAAGGGAGCCAAACATAGACGTGATCGTCGTCAACGAGGGCGCGATGCGCGTGAACAAGAACAGCAAAAGGCACAATTAGAAAATCAAACACTAAAAGTAACAGAGTTTGTTACAGCAAGTGAGTTAGCCACTATGATGAATGTATCAGTTACCGAAATTATATCAGCTTGTATGAGTTTGGGTATTATGGTAACCATGAACCAACGTTTAGATGCTGAAACATTGACATTAGTGGCCTCTGAATTTAATTATGAAGTTGAGTTCATTGATGCTGAGGTTGAAGAAGCTGTTCAGCAAGAAGAGGATAAAGAAGAAGATTTACTACCAAGAGCACCTATTGTTACAGTAATGGGACATGTTGATCATGGTAAAACATCTTTATTAGATTATATAAGAGAGGCTAATGTAATTGCGGGAGAATCAGGAGGCATTACACAACATATTGGAGCCTATGCAGTAGAATTAAAAAATGGACAAAAAATAACTTTCTTAGATACGCCAGGTCACGAAGCCTTTACGGCTATGCGTGCTCGTGGAGCTCAGGTAACTGATTTAGCTATTATCGTTGCGGCAGCAGATGATGACATCATGCCTCAAACAAAGGAAGCCATTGCTCATGCTCAAGCAGCAGGAGTACCCATGATTTTTGCTATTAATAAAATTGATAAGCCAGCAGCTAATCCTGAAAAAATAAAAGAGCAGCTAGCAAATATGAACCTATTAGTAGAAGATTGGGGAGGGAAAATTCAATCTCAGGATATCTCAGCTAAACTGGGTACTAATATAGATGAGCTGCTAGAAAAAGTGTTATTAGAATCCGAAATTTTAGAATTAACAGCTAACCCTAATAAGGTTGCAAATGGTACTGTAATTGAAGCACTATTAGATCGAGGAAGAGGTTATATGTCAACCATTTTAGTTCAAGGAGGAACACTTAGAATAGGTGATTATGTTTTAGCTGGAAGTTATCACGGAAAAGTTCGTGCAATGCTTGACGAAAGAGGAAATAATATAAAAGAAGTAGGCCCTTCTCAACCTGTATCCATTTTAGGGCTTGACGGAGCTCCTCAAGCAGGTGATAAGTTCAAAGTCTTTACCGATGAAAAAGAAGCTAAAACCATTGCAGCACGCCGTAAGCAATTACAACGTGAACAATCTGTAAGAACACAAAAGCACTTAACATTAGGTGAAATTGGTCGTCGTATAGCATTAGGTGATTTTAAAGAATTGAATATTGTCTTAAAAGGAGATGTAGACGGTTCTGTAGAGGCTCTATCTGACTCATTACAGAAGCTTTCTGTAGAAGAAATACATGTTAAAATTGTACATAAGGGAGTTGGTCAAATTACAGAATCTGATGTATTATTAGCAACAGCTTCTGATGCTGTAATCATTGGATTTAACGTTCGACCAGGAGTTCAAGCTAAAGCGATTGCCGAACGTGAAGAAATTGAAATTAGAACCTATTCCATTATTTACGATGCTATAAATGATGTCAAAGAAGCGATGGAAGGCATGCTTTCTCCTGAATTGAAAGAAGAGATCACAGGAAATATTGAAATTCGAGAAACTTTCAAAATATCAAAAGTAGGTACCATTGCAGGGTGTATGGTTTTGGATGGAAAAGTATTCCGTAACTCCAATATCCGTATTATTCGTGAAGGAGTGGTTGTTCATGAGGGAGAACTGGCTTCTTTAAAACGTTTTAAAGATGATGTAAAAGAGGTTACAAAAGGATATGAGTGTGGTTTAAATATTAAAAACTTTAATGATATTAAAGAAGGTGATATCATTGAGGCGTATCAAGAAGTTGAAATAAAGAAGACGTTAAAATAACATTATTCGCCTAGTGTATGAATTTTATTTTAAACTATAAATAATAAGGTCTACCTACTGGTCGTAAAAATAAAATTTCACAACAGCCTCGTTATACGTTTTAATATAGAATCTACTTCAATTTATAGTATAGTACGCTATTATCTATAGAAGATTGGGTAATCAAATAATACTTCCCTTTTTCTTTATAAATTTGGGCTTTATTTTCTCCAAAAACAGGAAATCCATTGCTTATTTTCTCATCTTGATCTAAAACCAATACTTGTTTTAAAGTGTTATCAATGACAACTAAAAATGAATAATCTGTATCTTCATAGAAATCAACAGCGTAGTCATTAGCTTCATCTAAATCATATTCAATGGAATTTTTTCCTTTAAAAACAACCTCATCATCAAGTAAGTGAAGTGTACCATTCTTAAACACTTTTGTCATTTTATCTTTAGAAGCATTAGAAGATTGTGAAACAGTCCCTTTGAAATCAATTTTCACAGTTTTATGATCTTCTGTTTGAAAAACGATCTGATCTTTAATAATATTAAAATCACCCTTAATAGCAAACTTTTCTGAAATATTAGCTTTGGAAGTTCCTACACGGGTTAAAATTATCACACTTCCATCTGTAGCAGTAGTAACAATATAATCTTTTCCTGCTATACGAGTATGTTTAGGCATTCGATCAATACTTTTTCCCATCCCATATTTAAAGCCGGTAACAACTTCTCCAGATTGATTGTACATCGTCATTGTAGCACCTTGTGGGACTAAAATTCGATAATTTTTCACTTTGTTATAGTCAAATAATCCACAACCTGCTGTTGCTGGCTTTTTTAACTTTATGGGAAAAGGATTTACTTCTTTGCCATTTCGGTCTAAGACATATAATTTAGATTTTGTATTAAAAACCAATTGTAATCGGCCATTTTTAAAAATATCCATTTGATGAATTTTTCCTAAAATAGGCTCTTCAAACTTCTTTTCCCAAAGCTTTTTTCCAGAATTAGAAACTAAATATAAGGTATTAGCTTCATCCTGAATAGCGAACTCTTTTTCATTTGTTTTATGATTTTGAACTAAATCAATTTGTCTTAGTTTTCTTGGAAAGGATTGGTTCCATAACTGTGCAACAAAATCTAAATCATGTGAACTTGCTTTATTTTTATCAACATTTATAAAACATTGCGTAAAACCAATATGGTCATCAAAATTAACCTGAAAACCAACATGATTAATTTTAGATAGGGCTTCTTCATTTTTTAAATAATCCGATGCCTTTTCTTTGTTTAAAAATGATTTAAACAAACCTATTCCTTTTAAGCCGTTACCTATGGTAAAAATATGCCCTTCTGAATTGAAAGATTTGATAAAGGCTTTATTCAAGTTATTTTTTACAAAGTAATTTTGAAGCAATAGGTCATTCACATAACTTTTTAAACTACTTTCAGAATTTGCAAAAACTACATAGTTATCAACTATAATATAAAGAGGTTTTTTCAATTCTTTTACATAGTTTCCAAAAACATCCTGTAAAATTGTCTCATATTTAACTTGGTTAATTTCAAAACCTCTATAATCTGCCTCTTTATTGGAAATTTTCTCTAACACCTCTTTTGCTATAAGGTTATCTTTTGATTCTACAATAAAAAGTGTATTAAATATTTTTGGTTCTTCTTCAGATAAATAAGCTACAGCTACTTCTTTTCCTATCCATTTTGAAAATTCTTGAGTAGGGTTATACTCATTATACTTTTCTAAATTCTTTCGCTTTTTAAATAGAATTTGTGAAGCATTCAAATAGCGTTCATAGTTTTGAGAAAAAGTTGTGAAGTCGTCTACTGAAATATAGAGTAATGCAGCAATGGTATTGGGCAATTGATCTAAAATCTTTTTATCATTTGCTTTTAAACCTTTAAAAACGGATCCATATGATGCTTTAACAAAATTAGCTATTGTAATTCCCTCTAACTCTACAGTATTAGATGAAAAGTCAAGCTCAATAGCAGAATAATCTGCCAAAAACTTCATCCATTTTGTATCGGCATTTTTAAAATAATTTTTAGCCAATTGATTAAAATCAGCGTATTGGATAAAGATATTGGCATCTTTATTAGAATCTGTTGCTTCGTATATTTTCCTAAAATTCTCATTCAATAAAATGGAAGAATCTGTGTTTAATTGCCTTATACCCTCTTCTACTAATAATTTTTCTTCACTCAATAAAAAAATATTGTTATGAATAGCAAAGTACAACTGATCCGATCCTTTTTTCAAAATGTACAAATTCACCTTATCATAAATAATTGAACTCACATTGTAGTTTGACTTTAAACGATCAGCATATTCTTTTTCTTCTTCAGCATTAACGTACTTTAATAATAAATAGTCAAAGCTACCACCTCCAGAAAGTGTAGATGTTATAATAAAGTTCTCTTTATGATCTTTTTGGGGTATTATTTCTAAGAGTTGATCAAAAAAATGGTGGGTTGATTTATTCCAATGTAACCCCTTAGTTGCTTCCCATATTTTTGACTCATATAGCTTCGTTTTAAATTGATGTAGTGATTGGGTCTCAATAATGATTGTTGAACCAATCGGTACCGCATTAATTAAAGTAAAATCTTTTGTAGTGTTCTCTTTTTGCATATTTTCTTTACACGAAATAGCTAATAAAACAAATAAGGATGACACTATTTTTTTTAACATTGAGAATAAATTTAGTACTAAAATACAACTATTTTAAAAATTTGTAAACTTACCACTTATCAAAGTGCGTTTTTCTATTTAAATACTTTAAACATATAAAAAAAGAAGCCAGTTACAATAGTACTGGCTTCTTTCCTAATAATTTATTTTTTGTAAGCTCTTCTTCTTATTAATCATTTTTAAAAGAAAGAACTACACGTCTATTTTCTGCTCTACCTTCAGCCGTTTCATTCGTTGCAATTGGATTTTCTTCACCGAATCCTCTAGCATTTAATCTAGAAGCTTCCACTCCGTTTCCAATTAACCCAGCCATTACTGACTTAGCTCTTCTTAAAGATAGTTTTTGATTGTAAGAAGCAGAACCTTTGCTATCTGTATAACCATCAACGTAGAATGTTTTTCCTTTTAATTGATTGTTCATGATAGCTGCAGCTCTTTGAACTTTTCCTTCTGACTCAGAAGTTAACTTATCTGAATTGTACTCAAATCTTAAGTTTCTTAATTCAGCATTAGCTTTATCTGTCGTGTGAGGACAACCGTTATTAGATGCTGGTCCTGCAACTGCTGGACAATTATCTTTAATATCAGCTACTCCGTCACCGTCAGTATCTGGACAACCATTTGTTGCTTCAGTACCTGCATCATTAGGACAAGCATCATCTTTATCTAATACACCATCTCCATCAGTATCTGGCCAAGGGCAACCGTTGTTTTCAGATGGACCTGCAACATCAACACAGTTGTCAACATTATCAAATACACCATCACCATCAGTATCTGGGCAACCTTTATTCTCAACTGGACCTGCTAACTCAGGACAAGCGTCTTCTGAATCGATGATTTTGTCTCCATCAGTATCTGGACATCCATCAAATTCTTTTAAACCTGGTACTTCAGGACAAGCATCTTTTTTATCAGGCACTCCATCTCCATCCGTATCTTTTCCTCCAAAACGGAATACTAATCCAGCTGAATGCTGGAAGAAATCTCCATAATCTCTAGATGCTACAGGCAACATGTTATAATTTGATTCTACGTTCAAACCAAAGCTTTTAGCAAACCAAATATTAAATCCAACTCCTGCAGATAAACCTACGTAATTTTCTTCGTTTAATCCAGAACCATACTTTCCAGCATCACTATCTGTATGTGTAGCTACATCATAAACTTTAGAATAATCATACTTGGTGTAGTTTACTCCACCTCTTAAATAAGGATCAAACCAAGAATCTTCATTCAATAAATAATCATTGGCAAATTTATATTTGATCCCTAAACCTGCGTTGATGAAAAACTCATCTTTTACTAACGTTACTTTGTCTTCTGCTGACTTAAATAAATCTCTATTATAATCTACTTCTCCTACTGATGCTGACAAGTCTACAGCAAATGACTTATTTAATGAACGACCAATAGTTAATTTTGATAATGGAGGAACGAAAGAATAATCATCTTCCATATCAAAAAAACCATCAAATGTACCTCTTACTGAAGAGTGATCTACAGCGTGAGTCCCAACTCCAATTAACCACTTGTTATTGGAATTTTGCGCGAATACTGAACCTGCAGTTAATGCAAATGCAGCAGCGAATAATCTTAATTTAAATTTCTTCATAGCTTGCTATTTAAGCGTGTTTGTGATAATTTACGAAACAAATGTATAATAATTTTTTATTTTATCCTTAAATTTCTTTGTAAATCTCTGTTAATATCCTTGATTTTAATTACCTCTCTCTTATCGTAAAGCTTTTTTCCTCTTGCCAAAGCTATATTTATTTTTGCTAATCCTCTATCATTAATAAAAATTTCTAGCGGGACTATAGTTATGCCTTTATCTACCAACTTTCGCGCCATTTTTTTTATTTCCTTTTTCTGTAATAATAATTTTCTGTCACGTTTAGGTCTATGGTTGTAATAAGATCCATATTGATATTCGTCTATATGCATATTTATACACCATATCTCTCCTTCTTTTATTTCACAAAAGCTTTCAGCAATACTGGCCTTCCCTGCTCGTATTGATTTAATTTCTGTACCTCCCAGCTGTATCCCTGCAGTATAACGATCTAACAATTCGTAATTGAATCGTGCCTTTCTATTTTTTATGGAAACTTTTTGTTGCATCTACCCCTATTGTTTAAAAGATTTCAATTCTTCTGAATCGGGTAAATCTTTCCAGTGCCACTTCGCTTTTACAATTCCTTGATCTAGTAAAATAACCCCCGGACTTGAACGAACAATCGTTTTTAACACAACCCCATCTAAACTATAAGCATCTTCGAACCCTTTCATCTTTTCTGAAGATAACACATAGTACAGTTCCTTTTCCTTCTCTAAATTTCTTATAAAAGAAGTTATTTCTATTTCTTCATCAAGTGTAAACCGATCATAATTAATAATAAGAAATACGTTGTTCTGAGTTAAAATTTCATTTGTAAACTCATCATCCCTTATTACAAAATCATGAATCCGCGCAGGAATTCCTTCCTCAATAACTTCTTCAGTTGTCAAATCAGACTGTAATTTCCAATCTTTATTCTTCCACCACTCATCATTAATGTATGTTTCTGAATCTACTATTTTGGAATCCCCTGTTTGGGTGTTTTTTAACGTATAGTTAATTTGAATAACGGGTTTTTCTATATCTTTTATGTTCTCTTTCAAATCTTCTCCTACAGCGTAAGGTCTAAAATCTATAATCGGTAATCGCGCTATCCCTATATAAGCTACTAAAACACTAAGAAAAGTAGCTATTGAAGCTAATATTAAATTAAGTTTATAAGGAAATAATGGTCGAATGTATTGTTGGCCTGCCAATAAAATTAAAATAGCAACTAGTAACACTAAATCTTTATAAAAACTCTCCCAAGGATCCAGTTTTAAAGCGTCCCCAAAACATCCACAGTCTTTCACTTTATCAAAATAAGCAGAATAGAACGTTAAGAAGGTGAAAAATACAATTAATCCTAATAAAGACCCTAAAGTCATTTTTTTAAAGACACCTAGTAATAGGAAAACGCCTAGTACAACTTCTGCTACCACAAAAATAAAAGCAAGAGGCAACACGTAGTCTTGTAAAAAAATTATGTTTAATACATCTTCTGCAAAATAATCATACAATTTATATGAAGTTCCTTTTGGATCTACTAGCTTCACAAATCCTGAAAGGATAAATAATATTCCTACAAAAACACGTACTATTTGAACAAGGTATTTCATCTTTAATGTTTTTTTATTCTTCTAATAAAATTAAAGCAAATACAGCATAATTTAGCATATCAAAATAATTGGCATCCAAGCCTTCCGAAACAAGTGTTTTTCCTTGGTTATCTTCAATTTGTTTAATGCGAAGTATTTTTTGTAAAATCATATCTGTAATACTACTCAAACGCATATCACGCCAAGCTTCACCATAATCATGGTTTTTATTTTGCATTAATTTTTTAGCTTGTAAAATATATTTTTTATAATAGCTCATAGCCTCCTCTGTATTTAGATCAGGCTGATCTGCAGTTCCTAATTCTAATTGAATTAATGCCATAGCAGAATAATTAATAATAGCAACAAACTCTCCGTCAATAGACTCCTGAACTTTCATTTGCTTTTTTTCCTGAATACTACGAATCCGACTAGCTTTTATAAAAAGCTGATCTGTAAGTGAAGGTAAGCGCAAAATACGCCATGCAGTACCATAGTCTTGCATTTTTTTTTCAAAAAGGCCTTGACATTTTTCAATTATTTTATCAAACTGTTGGGCTGTTTTGGACATATTTTTATAATATTAGGAGCAAAATTAAAGGAAATACTTTGATAAACAAAAATTATGACTGTAAACTGTAAGGGTAAATTAATTGATTTAAGTACTCCTAAAGTAATGGGAATACTTAACCTAACCCCTGATTCTTTTTTTGATGGAGGAAAATATAAAACTGAAGACGATTTTTTATCTCAAGCTGAAAAAATGCTAAAAGAGGGTGCTACTTTTATTGATTTAGGTGGTTATTCTTCTCGTCCAGGAGCTTTTCATGTAAGTGAAGAAGAAGAAGTTAAAAGAGTCATTCCTGCAATCAAATTACTCATCAAACATTTTCCTGAAATCCTAATTTCTATTGATACCTTTCGTTCTTCTGTAGCAAGAAAAGCTATTGAAGAAGGCGCTTCATTAATCAATGATATTTCTGGTGGAGAACTAGACCCTTATATGTTTCAAACGGTTTCTAACCTGCAAGTTCCTTACATTCTGATGCATATGAAAGGAAACCCTCAAAACATGCAACAAAATCCTTTGTATGAAAATGTCACCCTTGAAGTCAACCACTATTTTGCTCAAAAAACAGCACAATTGAGGCAATTAGGTGTGCATGATATTATTTTGGATGTAGGTTTTGGATTTGGAAAAACCCTTGAACACAACTATGAGCTGTTAAAAAACCATAATCTTATAGGGTCTAAATCATTTCCAACCTTAGTTGGAATTTCTAGAAAATCGATGATTTATAAAGCCTTGAATATTATGCCTCAAGAAGCTTTAAATGGGACAACCGTATTAAATACCATCGCTCTACAAAAAGGAGCTTCTATCCTACGTGTTCATGATGTAAAAGAAGCTATGGAATGCATCCAACTAGTCCATTATATCTAAAGCATCCTTAGACAGTTCTTCATCATTTTCAGGATTAAAATTTTTTGATATCTTTATCAACATACTGATTATGAACTTTTCCTACCTTCTTTAAGATCTATAAAAAAACCCTAGATAGTCTTGTTAAATAACAAATCAAATTTAACAGAAAAAATTGACGCATAACGATTAAAAACGTAGATTTGCAAAATGGCAAATAAATATTTAACCCTGTTTGTATTTTTATTCCTTACTTTATCAAGTTGCAACAAAACGTTTGAAAAAGCTATGAGAAGCAATGATAAAGAATTGATTATCAAAGCAGCTGAGTCTTTTCATGAAAGAGGAAAATACCGTCAAGCTAGTGAGTTATTACGTCGTGCCACCCCTATGGTATTAGGAACTCCTGACGCCAAAAGAGTATTGTATTTAGCTGCTCAAAACTCATTTGAAGATAAAAACTATTTATTGTCTGCCGTTCGCTTTAAAAATTATGCTGAAGGAAATCGACGAGATTCTCTAGCTGAAAATGCGTTATTTATGGCTGCTAAGTCCTATTATTTGAACTCACCTGCTTATAATTTAGATCAGTCAGACACTAATGAAGCGGTTTCGGTTATTCAAGATTATGTTAACCGGTATCCAAATGCTAAAAATGTAAGTACAGCTAACTCCTATATCATTGAGTTACGTCAAAAATTAGAAAAAAAAGCTTATGAAAATGCTAAATCATATTATAAGACAGGGTTTTATAAATCTGCTGACGTATCTTTTCAAGCTTTTATTGAAGACTACCCTGATTCAAAATATCGGGAAGATGCTTATGTATACTTATTAAAATCAAGACATGAGGTAGCTTTAAAAAGTGTTTTAGATAAGAAACGAGCACGATTAATTGAAGCAAACACAGCCTACAAACGCTTGAACAAATTATATCCTGAATCAAGATATTTGAAAGAGGCCACTAAGTTAAATGAAGAAATTTTAAAAGAATTAGAACAAACCAAATAATCAAAATTATGAGTTATAAAGAATCAAAAGCACCCAATGATACGGTTACTGCAAATCGATTGGATGTTGAAGAAAAAACAGGAAATCTTTATGAGTCTATTGCAATTATGGCAAAACGTGCTCAGCAAATTAATAGTGAAATGAAGTCAGAGCTTCTTCAAAAATTGAATGAATTTGCTGCTCATAATGAAAATTTAGATGAAATTTTTGAAAATCGCGAGCAAATTGAAGTTTCAAAATTTTATGAAAAATTACCTAAACCTACTCAAATCGCTTTACAGGAGTGGCTAGATGATGAAATCTACTATAGAATCCCAAGTGAGAAGTAAACAAATTTCATTATGTCTTTGAAAGGGAAGAGAATATTATTAGGTGTAACGGGAGGAATAGCAGCTTACAAAGCTGCTTTTTTGATTCGCTTATTGGTAAAAGAAGGTGCTGAAATTCGTGTTATTATGACAGAATCAGCTAAAGAATTCATCACACCACTCACCCTATCTACCCTTTCAAAAAACCCCGTAGAATCTGTTCTTATTTCAAATAATTCATGGAATAATCACGTAGAGTTGGGAATGTGGGCTGATGTGTTCGTAATAACCCCCTTAACTGCGAATACTTTAGGAAAAATGGTTCACGGAATCTGTGACAACCTTTTACTGGCCACCTATTTATCCGCTAAATGCCCTGTGTTATTTGCCCCAGCAATGGATTTAGATATGTATTGGCATCCTACAACTCAACTTAATCTTAAAAAATTACAATCATTTGGGCATTTGTGTATCGAAGCTGAAGAAGGGGAGTTAGCTAGTGGACTTATTGGAAAAGGTCGTATGGCGGAACCGGAACATATTTTAGAGTTTATTCAACAATTTTTAAATCCCCAATTGCCTTTAAAGACTAAAAAAATATTAATTTCAGCAGGTCCCACCTATGAAAAAATAGATCCTATTCGGTTTTTAGGGAATCATTCCACAGGGAAAATGGGTTATGCTTTAGCAGAACAAGCCGCTAAATTAGGGGCAGAAGTTACTTTAGTTTCAGGACCTTCAAACGAAACCTTATCCTACACTAAAAATATTAAAAAAATAGCCCTCACTTCTGCTAAAGAAATGTTTGACGCAATTGACAATCTATATACAGAACAAGATATTGTTATTATGGCAGCAGCAGTTGCAGATTATCGTCCCAAAAATGTCTTTGATTACAAAATAAAAAAACAAGAAAATAGCCTTTCCATAGAATTAGAACGTACCACAGATATTTTAAAAACACTTGGAGAAAAAAAACAACATCAAACTTTAGTAGGATTTGCTTTAGAAACAAACGATGAAGAACAAAATGCTTTATCCAAATTACAAGAAAAAAACCTCGATTTTATTGTTTTGAATAGTTTAAATGATAAAGGAGCTGGTTTTAAAGAAAACACGAACAAAATCACTATATTTGATCGTTCAGAGAAAAAAACAACATTTGATTTAAAATCCAAACAAGAAGTTGCACTGGATATTTTAAATACGATTATTATAACATAATGAAAAAATTAATTTACCTCAGTTTCTTATTCTTTTTGGGGAACCTATTCCTTCTTTCTCAGGAATTTAATGCCAACGTAAAAGTCGATTATGCTCAAATCCAATCTAATAACAACCAAGTGTTTAAAACCCTTGAAAAAGAGTTAAAAAAGTACATCAACACAACAAAATGGAGCAAAAAGAAATTTTCTGTACAGGAACGTATAGAATGTAATTTTAGTATTATTGTTAATAAAGAAATTGGGACTAATAGTTATGGAGCTACTCTACAAATTCAATTAAGACGCCCTATTTATAATTCTGCTTATTATTCCCCTATCATTAATTTACAGGATACAGATTTTGATTTTAAATACACCCAATTTCAACCTTTATTATTTAATGAAAGACGTTTTACCAGTAACTTAGTAGACGTTATAACTTTTTATGTTTACATTATTCTAGGCTATGATGCTGATACCTTTGAAAAAGAAGGAGGAACCGAGTATTTTGAAAAAGCTAGACAGATTGTTAATAATGCCCAACAACAAGGTTATGAAGGATGGAATAATAATGACTTAGGTAAGAATCGCTTTCGTCTAACTGAAAATCTATTTGATACTAAATATAAACCTATTCGCAAAATCATGTATACTTACCATCGATTAGGGTTGGACAAAATGTATATGAATCAACAAGAATCTAAAAATATTATTGCCAATAACATTCTTCTATTAAAACAATATAAAAACAATAGTACTTTTTCTTATATATTAGATATTTTCTTAAATACAAAGAATAATGAAATACCTAAAATATTAAGTGGTGGTAACCCTATTAATAAAAACATGGGAGAAATTAAACAGGTTTTAAATAATTTAATGCCTGCTCAATCTGAGAAATGGAATCAAATTAATTAACATTTTTTTAGTGCTAAAATGTTACGAAAACTAGAGATCAAAAATTATGCTTTAATTCAAAACTTACACTTAAATCTAAGTTCTGGATTTTTGACTATTACTGGAGAAACTGGTGCAGGGAAATCCATTCTTTTAGGAGCTTTGGGAATGATCCTAGGAAATCGTGCAGACTTAAAGGCTATATTAAACCACGAAAAAAAATGTGCTGTAGAAGCTACTTTTGATATCACAAACTACGCTTTACAATCTTTTTTTGAAGAATTCGATTTAGATTATGAAAATGAAACTCTCATCAGAAGAGAAGTTTCACCTTCAGGAAAATCAAGAGCTTTTATTAACGACACTCCTGTTTCTTTATCTATTTTAAAACAATTAGGAAATCATTTAATCGACATTCATTCTCAACATGATACTCATGCCATTATCCAAAAATCATTTCAACTAGACTTACTAGATCATGTTGCCAATCAACTGGATTTTCGAAAACAATACGAATTCAAATTCATACTTTATACACAACTGAACCAAGAGCTTTCTTCTTTAAAAACCCGATTACAAGAGTTGCAAAACACCCAAGATTATAAAGTTTATTTGCTTGAAGAACTTCAAAAAGCACATTTGCAAAAAGGAGAACAGCAACTGCTGGAAGAAGAACAAAGAATACTTTCCAATGCAGAAGATATCAAATTAAATCTTTTTAAAGTCCTTCAAATTCATTCCAACGAACAAGCCGGTTTACAACTAACCTTAAGTGAATTAAAAAACACGTTACAACAAATTGCTTCTTTTGACACTAAAATTGACGCTCTGGCTAAACGAATTGAAAGTATTTCTATAGAAGCGGAAGATATCATGAGTGAGGTGGAAAACTTAAATGAAAATATTGAATATAATCCTACTCGAATTGATGAAGTCAATGATCGCCTCCAATTGCTTTATACGCTACAAAAAAAACATCAGGTAGACAATATTATAGGCTTATTGAATATTATGGATCAACTTGCTTCAGAAACTTCTGATATTTCTTCTATTGAAGAAAAAATTAACGAAAAAGAACATCAAAAAAAGGCTCTTTTAGATGATTTAAAACAACAAGCTGAAAAACTTCACCAAGGTAGAGTCAAGCATGCCCCTCAGCTTTGCAAAACCATAGAAACCATCTTAAAGCAAGTAGAAATGCCTAATGCTCAATTGAAAATAAAAATATTAAATTTAGAAGAGTTAACCTCTACAGGAAAGAATGATGTAGACTTGCTTTTTAGTGCAAATAAGGGAAGCACTTTCAATACTATTAAAAAAGTAGCTTCAGGAGGGGAGCGATCCCGATTGATGCTTGCAATCAAAAAGGTAATGGCTGAAAAGCAACAATTACCCACCTTAATTTTAGATGAAATTGACGCAGGTGTCTCAGGAAAAATAGCTAGTCAAATGGGAGTAATCATGCAAAAAATGGCTCAAAATATTCAAATGATTTCCATTACACATCTTCCACAGATTGCAGCAAAAGGGAATCAACATTTTAAAGTTTTTAAACAAAGTGATCATCTTACAACCTATACTCAAGTAAAAGAGTTAGCACCTAAGGATCGTATACAGGAAATAGCTCAAATGATTAGTGGAAACACAATATCAAAAGCAGCAGAACAACAAGCAAAAGAACTACTAGATTAAACTATCACAGTATAAAATCATACCTTCAGCTCTACATAATACCCTTCATTAGAGCGAATATTAAAAACCGTTTGATCTTCAAATAATAAATATTGTCCTTTAATTCCTTTTAATACCTTTTCAAATTCAGGTAATTTTGCTAGATTAATTGAAGTTACTTTTTCTGAATAACGATCTATTGGAAAATCAAAATGATATTCTGTAGGGTTTTCTACATAAAATTCTTGAACTTCACTTGGGAGGTATTTTTTTAATTCTTCTTTTTTAGCCAAAATATCAATCTCAGGAGCTTTAGAAGTAAGCATCTTTCTCCAATTGGTTTTGTCCACCACATGGTCTTTCAAAGCAACTTCTGTAATTCCTGCTAAATAACGATTAGGAACAATAGCCAAAGGAACCGCATGTTCGGCTCCCTGATCAATCCAACGTGTTGGAATCTGTGATTCACGTGTTACTCCCACTTTTAAATGACTTGAACTAGCTAAATATACTACATGAGACTGTAGTTGTACTTTTTTTTCATATTCCAAATTTCGATCTTCAATCCCAATATGTGCCCGACTTAGCTCGGGTCTCATAATCCAATCTCCAGCAGTAGGTGTTTCAAAAAAACATTTTTTACAAAACCCTTGACGAAATATAGGTTTATCTTCGTAACAATTTAAACACTCAAACCCTATATGCTTAAAATGGATAGTCTTTCCAATAAATTGATTAACATGAATTGTATGCGTCTTCAAATCTAAAAAATAATTAATTGGACTTCTATTTTCTATAATCATTTTTTTGAGGACTCCTTCTACTACCATAAATTATTTTTTGAATGAGGACTAAAATACATATAGTTTTCTTCTTTTCTTATTTTTTTAAAAAAAAATAGTACCTTTGGCCTCCTACATATAGTATTCATATAGATGATTGTTGGTTCACTCATAACATGGTATTTAAAAACCCGAATTCAAAATATTGAGTCTTTTATTGAAAATCCTATTGACACACAACAACGGGTTTTTGATTATTTGATTTCAATGGGGAAAAATACCGAATTAGGGAAAAAATATGATTTTGCCTCTATGCAATCGTATCAAGATTTCTCCCGTAATGTACCTCCTATTAACTATGAAAATTTTGAACCACTTATTGAGCGAACTCGTTTGGGAGAAACCAATGTTATTTGGCCCACCAAAATTAAGTGGTTTGCCAAATCATCTGGAACAACCAATGCTAAAAGTAAATTTATTCCTATTAGTAATGAGTCATTAGAAGATTGTCATTTTAAAGCAGGAAAAGATATGCTCTCACTTTATGTCAGAAACAATCCTGAAACAGAAGTTTTCCAAGGAAAAGCTATGCGTTTAGGAGGAAGTCAAAAAATACATGAAACAGGCACTTCTAGTTTTGGTGATTTGTCTGCTATAATCATTCAAAACACTCCTTTTTGGGCTGATATGAAAAGTGTTCCTAATCAAGAAGTTTCTTTAATGAGTGATTGGGAGCCTAAATTGAAAGCTATTGTCGCCCGTGTTATTAAAGAAGATGTTCGCAGTATGGGAGGAGTTCCATCCTGGATGATGGTTTTATTAAACAGGATTTTACAGGAAACCCATAAAACATCCATTGCGGAAGTATTTCCCAATCTTGAAGTATTTTTCCATGGAGGAATTAGCTTCAAACCTTATATTAAAAGTTATCAAGAAGTTTTAGGTAAGGCCATTAATTACTATGAAGTATATAATGCTTCTGAGGGTTTTTTTGGTCTACAAGATACTCAAGAAAAAAAAGAGATGCTTTTAATGTTGGATTATGGTATTTTCTACGAATTTATTCCTATGGAAACATTTCATTCAAATAATCCTACTATTATACCTTTACAAGAAGTTGAAATTGGAAAAAATTATGCTTTAGTCATTACGACCAATGGTGGTTTATGGCGCTACATAATAGGTGATACTGTTAAATTTACTTCCACAACACCCTATCGAATTATTGTTTCAGGTAGAACCAAGCATTATATCAATGCTTTTGGGGAAGAATTGATTATTGAAAATGCGGAAGAAGCTCTTAACTTTGCATGTCATGCTACACAGGCAAAAGTTAAAGATTATACAGCAGGGCCTGTTTATATGAAAGGAAAAGAATCAGGATGTCATGAATGGATTATTGAATTTGAACAAACTCCCGATGATTTTGAAAAATTCACCTTTCTTTTAGACCAACGTTTACAGGAGCTTAATTCTGATTATGAAGCAAAACGCTACAACAATATGACATTAAATTTTCCTATTATTCATCAAGGGCGTCAAAATGTATTTTTCGACTGGATGAAAAACAGGGGAAAACTGGGAGGCCAAAATAAAGTCCCTCGTTTATCTAATACACGTGAGTTTTTAGATCCTTTGTTAGCTATAAATAATAACGGTTGATCTAGTTTTCACTCTTTCATCATTTCTCCTCTATTTTACTAATCCGCTAGAAATATGATAGTGTAATGGAAAAGTTGTAAGGTTTAAAAATTTTCTTTTGACAAAAAGAATCCTATATTTGTGAATCGATAAATCGTTTTTATGGAGAACTTTATTGTATCAGCTAGAAAATATCGACCAAAGGAATTTTCGGACGTAGTAGGACAGAGATCCATTACCAATACACTGGTACAATCCATAGAAAACAATCATTTAGCACAGGCATTATTATTTTGTGGTCCTCGAGGTGTAGGTAAAACAACTTGTGCTCGAATTTTAGCTCGAAAAATTAATGAAGAAATTAATGCCACAGGTGATGAAGATTATGCATTTAATATTTTTGAATTAGATGCTGCATCTAATAACTCCGTTGACGATATTCGAAGTTTAATTGAGCAGGTTCGTTTTGCCCCTCAACAAGGCAAATACAAAGTTTACATTATTGATGAAGTTCACATGCTTTCACAAGCAGCCTTTAATGCGTTTTTAAAAACATTAGAAGAGCCTCCTCCCCACGCTATCTTTATTTTAGCCACAACAGAAAAACACAAAATTATTCCAACAATTTTATCTCGTTGTCAAATTTATGATTTTAAACGTATTTCTGTTTTAGACATTAAAAACCACTTAAAAACAATATGTGAAGATCAAAATGTTATAGCAGAAGATGATGCTTTACATCTAATTGCTCAAAAAGCAGATGGTGCTTTACGTGATGCTTTATCTACTTTCGATCGGGTAGTTTCTTTTTCAGGAAAGAACGACTTAACTGTTGAAAATGTTTCAGAGAATCTCAATATACTGGATTATGATGCCTATTTCAAAATTATAGCATTAGCATTAGAAAATAAACTACAAGAAATACTGCTATCTTATGATTCTATTGTGAACAAAGGATTTGATGGACATTTATTTATTTCAGGTTTAGCATCTCATTGTAGAGATTTATTGATGGCTCAGAATGCCCAAACCTTATCTTTATTAGAGGTTGGTGAAAAAACTCAACAAAAATATTTAATACAAGCTCAAAAAACTACGACTTCATTTTTGATGAACGCTTTAGAAATATGTTCTCAAGCTGACACAGCTTATAGAGCTAGTAAAAATCAACGTTTGACCATAGAAATAGCCTTAATGCAATTAGCTTCATTAACAGCAGAAGAGAACTACGTAAAAAAAAAAGATTTAACATAATTCCCCCTCCTCAAACTCCTATTACTTCTAAGAAAAAATCAGAATTACCAAAGCATATTCAAAAAGAAAAAGAAGTTGACATAAAAGCACAACCTCAATCTCACTCACCATTAAAAGATACTTCTAAAACAAGTATTCGCCGTCGATCAGGCTTGAGTATTAAGTCTGCTATGGAAAAGGATGATAAAACAGCTAAAAAACCTGTTAACATTAAAAATCTTCCCAAAGATGAATTTGATCAATCACATGTAACTATTTTTTGGAAGGAATATTTAAATGAACTTAAAAAATCAGGAGATTTTGCTGTTTTCAATGCTCTAAATCATGTAAAAGTAATTTTAAAACAAAATTTTGAATTATTATTTCAAGTTACTTCTAATGCTACACAAGAAGAATTTAATAAGCAACGTAATATAATAGGTCTTAGATTAAAAGAAAAATTGAATAATCATTTCATTCAACTAAAAACGGAAATTGTAGAAATTGAATCAGGAAAAATATTATACAAGCCCGAAGAAAAATATGATTATTTGGTAAAAAAGAATCCCAACTTAGAGGTCTTACGTAAAAATTTAGATTTAGATATATATGGTTAATCATTCTTTTAAAAAAATAGCGACCGCAATTGCTTTTTCACCACGTTTAAAAGCTAATTTAAATGAATCTGTTCGGATTGCTCAAAAATTAGATGCTACATTAGTATTAATACATATAGGGACAAAAACAATCGAAAAGGAAAATATGATTCATCGGTTTTTAAAAGAATTGATGTTTGAAACAAATCTTAAGATCATATGGAAAGAAGGAGACCCTGTGGAGGTAATAACTTCAATAACTCATAACTTGAAAGTAGATTTATTGATAGCGGGGGCTCTAGTTAATGAAACATTATACCGGTATTATGTTGGATCAATAGCAAGAAAATTAACTCGATCTGTAAATTGTTCTTTATTACTTTTAACAAATCCTTCTGAAAAGGAACGCCTTCTAGATAAAGTTGTCGTAAATGGAATAGAAAATCCTAAAACAATGAATACCATTAAGGTTGGTATTGAATTTGCAAAGAAGGTAGCTTCTAAAAACTTACATATAGTTGAAGAAGTTAACCCTAAACTAATAAAAGTAGCTGCTAAGGATAGTAAAACCCTTAAAAAGGCTGAAGTAATTCGTAATCGAATCCGAAAAAGAGAACAACAACGGGTTGAGGAGTTATTAACTGAATTTGATACGGGAAACCTTCGGATTCAAAGCAAAGTTATCTTTGGAAAATCAGGATACTCTATAGGTCATTATGCTCAAAGTATAAAAGCTGATCTTTTAATTATGAATTCTTCTGATAAACGAATGTCTATTTTAGATCGAATTTTTAAACATGATATTGAATTTGTTCTTTCCGATTTGCCTTCCGATTTACTTATTGTAAATTAATG
>JBKDZS010000060.1:0-9381 GCA_047971445.1 Flavobacteriales bacterium | reverse complement strand
TACGTAAAGTCATTTTAATGATTGCAGGTAAAGCCGTTCAAACTTTTATGACAGAGTTAGATAAACAACAGTTTTTATTAACCGATATTTCTAATATGTTAATTGAAGTTTATATGGCAGAGTCGGCTATCTTACGTGCCTCACAAACCGCTCAAGCACAAGGAGAAGAAGCGGCTAAGTATCAAATAGCATTGGCTAAGTTAAATTTGTTTAATGCTGTAGAAATAATTGATAAGGCAGGTAAGAATGAATTATATTCTTTTGTAGAAGGTGATGAACAACGTATGATGTTAATTGGATTAAAGCGTTTTACAAAGTATATGAATACACCTAACCCCTATACGTTACGTAGAGTTATTGCAAAAGCTTTAATTGAAAAAAATGATTATGATTTTTAATTTGATAACACTTGGAATTATCACGTAAAAATAAAAAGCAAATTCAATTGAATTTGCTTTTTATTTTGCAGATAAATGGACTCAAGCCAAAAATGGGACGAAATCCGAATTAACACTTATAACTACATATAGATCAATACTTAAATAGTGAGCTAAGAAGAATTTATAATAAAAAAGTTTACATAGTTCTCTTTTTTATTTCTAATAACTTATTATACATATATACAGGCTTCTTCTTCTGATGAGAATTTTTTCTCATCAGGTCTAGTTCCTCTCTCTGAAAAATAAAATACTTCCCAAATACTATATGATCGGTACAATATAATCCGATCAGGTTCTAAAGAGCCATCTAAAGAATAGTATGATGGAGCGATACCTAATCTATCTAATTTTGTTTTAAGTTCTTTTATTTTCATTAATGACTTCTTATCTCCATAAAAGTTTTATAAATATAATCATAAGCTTTTTCTTCCTCAATAAAATATTGTTCATTAGTAATTCCTCCTCTTTCATCATAATAAAAACATTTCCAATACCTCATATTTTCTTCCAAAATTATTGCATCACTTTTTAAGCCTTCGTTCAAAGAATAATCATCTTCTATAATATTTAATTTTCTTAATTTTTTTATTAATTCTTTACGTTTCATTATTTAAAAGGTTTAATATATCCAGCATTCTTAAGATCAAGAGCATTTAAAAAAGATTTATATTGAGTCCCTAAACCAGGGGTTGACCAAAAGAAGGCGCTATTGTAGATGATTGAACTGGAAAAGGTTTCACAACTTCATATAAATTATACATATTTGTGTTAGAACTAGGAGGTAATGCTCTCATTGGCATAGGAGTTTTTGCTGGAGAAAAATAACTACCTGTTGGTTTTCCAAAACGATCATTTAGATTTTTTCTTGTATACAGAATTTAGGCTTTTTATTAATTATATACTGCTTAAATAACTTATATACTTCTTCTACCGAATTAGTCACTTTATTAGGCATATAGTAAATAAAATTCTTTAACTCTTCAGAATACCCATAATCAGCCCATATATATTCTATTTTTTTCAATTTTTCCTGTAATTCTAAATCTTTATTTTTATACACTTGATATAAATAAATAAATTCCCAAAATTCCTTCCCTTTTGATAAAATAAAGTTGTTTCCTAAAAAATCTAGAAAATCATCTATATCTTCTTCGTATAACATTATTTTTTCACTAATTGAATTATTTTTATCAACTTCATTTTCTGTTATATCAACATAATAATTCCATATTTTATTATAAGGTAATATATTGTACTTTAAGGCATAATATATTATATCCCATGTTAATCTAAATTTTTCATTTTTTATAAATTCATACATAATAATTTATTTTGACCATACATTTGGTTTTCCTGTTATAGTTCCTCCTGGTATAAAAACTCTATGAGTTAAAATACCTCTAGTTTCAACAAGCCATTCAAATATTCCTTCTGTACCTCTCAAAGATCCTTCAATTTGATACAAACTTTTTGATGATATCTTCTAGCATGCATCACTACAATTTCATCAATATTAGCCACAAAATTTCCAGAATTTAAATCTTTTAGTTCTGGCTCAGTTACACCTGCTATTACCTAATATTGGATTTAACTAATATTTTTCATTTGCCTCTCAAAATTCCAATTATCAGGTTCTTTTTTATTATCAAACCATTGTTTTCCTTTACTTATCCACTCTTTTCTATATTCAACAATTGATTTTTCATCTATATCTTCATTTCCAAATTCAACACCACAACAATCACATATATCAAAACTTGGATTCTTACCATCTTTACCCCATGGGAAAAATTGTAAATCATAACCACATACTTTACAATAAGTATCTACTCTATTATTCATAATATTTATTTGTTTAACTGATCTATCCAATAATTCATACCTCTCGTTGGTCTAAATAAAGTCTTTGGATATCCTCCTGCATTCATAACTCCAAATGTATTTGTATGGTATTGTAATATATCTCCATTAGAATTCAGTTTTAATAAAGTACCTTTAGGAGGATTATGTAAAAATTCCCAAGCTCCGTCAACATATTCTTTAGCATTATTAAATTCAGGAAATTCAACAGAATGTTTTTTCCAATGCTTATATGCATTTTCAACTGAAGAACGTCTTGAAGTAGTAGACCATATTTTTTCAAAATACTGATAAGGTTTAGAGGTTTTATATGAAATTTCGGTTACATCATCTAAAACTTCAAATTTAACAAAGTCTACGTCACCAACATCAATAATTGGTTTTGGCCCTGTAGTTCCTGCTGTTGCTTTAACATGAACCGGTTTATGGTTTACAAAAGACCAAGAACTTCTACCTGGTGTAACTGGTTTACCTAATCAATAATTACTATTTTAAATATTTATCTTCTGTCTCTTTTGCACTCTTTAACATTTCATATAAGTAATTACAAGCTTCTTCTTCCGATGAAAAAATTCTTTCTTGATTTCTATTTCCACGTTCATCAAATAAAAAAACTTGTCATTCATGATATGAATTATAAATAATCATCCTTTCTGGTATTAAATCACCTTCGAGACAATAAGAAGCTTCCTAACTCCTAATTGATCTAGTTTTTTCTTTAATTCATTATCATCTATCAATAATCATTTTTCTAGCATTCTCTAAAATTAATTTGTAATTAGGGGAAAAAAGAGAATCAATTTGCTTTTCTAATTTACCTTCTAATTCAAATAAAATTAATTCTTCTGCCTTACTTTCATAAAAACCATCACCTAATACACTGTCTGTAAATCTAGTAATAAATTCTAAAAGAACTATACTTTCATCAGAATTCAACTCAATCTTAATTTTACTATTATCTTTTTTTACATCCATAATTTACTTTAATTAAGCTTTCCAAAACTAAATACCCAAAACAACTGATCATTACCTAATTTCCACCCTGTCCAAAATGCACCATTAGGCCTGAAAACTAAATTTTGAGAAGACTGTACATCAACAAAATGAATAACTTCCTCTCCTCTATACGTACCTCGTATAGCGTCTGTATTGGGACTTTTTATAAATTCTTTTATTGTATTTTCATAATCTACTCCATTACTAATCTTATAATTACTCTCTATTCCGAAATCCTCTCCATGCTTACTAACAAATTTTCTTAATTCTTTCTTAGGAAACTCTGTTTTTCTTGAAAACTCTAAAATATCTTTGCTGTCAACTTTTGATTGAAAACCACCTATTTCATAACCTGGCTTAGGCCCTGTAGTTCCTGCTGTTGCTTTAACATGAACCGGTTTATGGTTTACAAAAGACCAAGAACTTCTACCTGGTGTAACCGGTTTACCTGACCAAATATTAACTTTTACACCTGTTGGTTCAAGTCCAGCTGCTACTTGTTTATTATATTTAGCATTATTCAGACCTGCACCTACGGCTCCTGAAACAGCTCCTATTGCCCCTCCAGCTAAAGCACCAACACCTGCTGAAATAGCACCATTCTTTAAAGCATCTCCTATAGAACCACCATGAACCAATGTTCCTCCTACACCTTGTACTGCTCCACCAATCAGTCCAGAAGTAGCTCCAACTAAAGCACCTGCGGCAATACCTGTCCCTGCTTATAAATTCAGCACCTTTATCTTTAATCTGATTCATTAGACTGATTAAATCTTTAACCGATCTTCCAAGGCGATCTAATTTCCATACCACAATTTTAGTAAAGAAAATTTAGACCAAGTTAATAAGAATATTATTGATATGACCGATGAACTTGAACTTTCTAAAATATTTGTAGAAAGAGAAAACGAATTGCATACTTCAAGTGATGGTCAAAAGTTTGGAGTAAGTGTACCATCACTTCATGCACGATACTCCTACAAATACTTTGGCCATGGAAAAGGGGTAACGGCTTATAGTTTTATTGATGAGAAAAACAGATTGTTTTACAACACTGTTATTACTGCTTCTGAAAGGGAGGCCAGTTCCATACTTGATGGATTAATGCGTAACGAAGATATTGAAAGTACCATTCATTCTTCAGATACACATGGCTATACAGAAATAATTTTTGGACTATGCAATGTTCTAGGAATATTATTTGCTCCTCGAATTAAAAATTTACACACTCAAAAACGCTATACTTTTAAAGAAAATAATCGAAAATACTATGAAAAAAAGGAGTATAAGATTCTTCCTTCAAAAGTAGACAGTTATATTAATACCAAATTATTAGAACAGCAATGGGATAATATACTACGTGTACTGTGTTCTATTAAGTTAAAATATTCCAAGGCTTCAGATATTTTAAGAAGACTTAATTCCTATTCCAAACAAAATCCTTTGTACAAAGGATTAAAAGAGTTAGGAAAGATATATAAAACCATTTTTATTTTGCGGTATTATTCAGAAGTAGAGTTAAGGCAATCGATAGAGAAACAACTCAATAAAGTAGAATTATCCCATCAGTTTGCTAAAGCTATTTTCTTTGGAAATAATCAAGAGTTTAAAGTTGGAACAAAAGAGGAACAGGAGTTAGCATTAGGGTGTAGGCATCTCATTCAAAATTCATCGTCCCATTTTTGGCTTGAGGCTATAAATATGCTTAAAAGTTTAACCGTTTCTTAGATTAAAACTCTTTTTTATTCACTAAAGATCTTATAATTTAATTTTGAAGAGTTTGTTTGTTGTATATTTACCTTAAATTTTCTAAAATTATGAAACTAGGAATCATAGGAGCAATGGACGTTGAAGTCAATTTATTAAAAAAAGAGATCAAAAATCTTAAAATAGAAAAAGAAGGAAGTTATGAATTTTACCTAGGTACTATTGACGAAGTAGATGTCATTGTTTTGCTATCAGGAATAGGAAAGGTTTCAGCTGCAGTTGGAACATCATTACTAAAAGAGCGTTATGAGCCTAATTATATTATCAATACAGGAACTGCAGGAGGACTTCGTAATGTTGAAATGGGCGATTTAATAATTGGAAATGAAATAGGTTATCATGATGTAGACGTAACAGCTTTTAATTACAAATTGGGACAAATGGCACAACAACCAGTTCGTTTTAAGTCAGATAAGTTTCTTTTACAGACGGTTTCAAAAGCCATACAAAAATTACCTGTTGAACAAAAGGCTTTACAAGGAGTTATTTTAAGTGGAGATAGCTTTATGAGTAATATTGAACGTGTTGATAAAGTTCGAGAGGATTTCCCTAACGCATTGGCTGTAGATATGGAATCTGCAGCCATAGCTCAAACTTGTAAACAGCTTAATATTCCTTTTGTGGTGGTTAGGGTAATTTCTGATATAGCAGGAGAAGGGAACTCAAAATCTTATGATACCTTTGTAGAAGAAGCAGGAAATAAATCAGCTAAGATTATCATTAATTGCATAGAAATTATTAAGAATGAAAAAATTTAAAATACCCAAAATAAATTATAATCTTTAATTTTCGATGTGATTAAATAAAAAATTAACCACCTTTTTTGATAAAACCATTTGTAATGAAGAATAAACCTAAGTTAAATTTTTGGCAAATATGGAATATGAGTTTTGGATTCTTAGGAATTCAATTTGGATTTGCCCTACAGGGAGGATTTATGTCTCGTATTTTTCAAACATTAGGAGCAGGAAAAGAAGAAATTCCCTTTTTATGGATAGCAGCTCCTCTTACAGGCTTAATTATTCAACCCATTATTGGTTATTTTAGTGATCGAACATGGCATTCTTTTTTAGGAAGACGTAGGCCTTATTTTTTAATAGGTGCTATTTTAAGCTCATTAATGCTATTTGTTATGCCTTATTCATCTACACTGTGGATGGCTGCAGGATTTTTATGGATTTTAGATGCCTCAATTAATATTTCAATGGAGCCTTTTAGAGCATTGGTAGCAGATAAATTAAATGAAGAACAGCGTTCATATGGTTTTGTAGTTCAAACTCTAATTATTGGTATAGGAACATGGATAGCAAGTAATTTACCATGGTTTATCACCCAATTAGGGGTTGAAAACACAGCCGCTCCAGGTATTATACCACCTTCTATTAAAATCGCTTTTGTTATTGGAGCGTTTGTATTTATGGCATCTATTTTATATACTATTTTTACAACTTCTGAATACCCTCCTAATACAGAGGGCAAGAATAAAGATCAAAAGTCCTTTTTTAAAGAAATAGGTGAAGGTTTATGGGAAATGCCTAATACGATGAAAAAACTAGGCATTATTCAATTTTTTTCTTGGTTTGCCTTTTTTAGTATGTGGAGTATGGCAACACCAGCTTTAACTGAACATGTTTTTAAAGCACCAATTCCAGTAGAAGAAATGTACAACTTAGAGAATAGTAAAGAGCAAGAAGCTTTTAATGTGGCTAATCAAAATTACCAAAATGCAGCAGATTCTGTAGGCTCTTATATGGGGATTTACGGATTATCTTCAATGGCTTTTGCTTTATTATTAACATTCTATACATCAAAAAAGCGAATTAACAGAAAAATCATACACTTAGTATCCTTGATTCTAGGAGGAATTGGTTTTTTAATCATGTATATAATTCCTTCACCTGAATGGTTAGTACTCTCTTTTATTCTTATTGGAATAGCATGGGCAAGCATTTTATCTATGCCGTATGCGATGCTTTCAAGCTCTATTGATCCTGACAGAATGGGACTATACATGGGGCTATTCAATATTTTTATAGTTTTACCTCAAATTATAGCAGCTTTAGGAGGTGTTAACCTATCGTACCAATTATTAGGAGATCAAACAATTAATGCTATGATAGTAGCAGGTATAGCATTAATCATTGCAGGGTTATTTAATCTTCTTATTACAGATAAAAAAGCGACGTATTAATTAGTGTTTTTAAACTCAATATATAACTTCTTGATAGTTCTCCTTCAAAAAACAGTACTTTGTATTGCATAATACTATGTTATTTATATATTTGTGTTATAATTCTTATTCAATAAGAAAAGGATTGTGTGATATGGATTATTTCAAACTTTAAAAAATAAAGTAGATGAAAATTGAAAATACAAAAGCTCAAATGAGAAAAGGTATTTTAGAATACTGTATTTTGAGTGAGATAGAAAAAGGAGATGCCTACGCTTCAGATATTATTGCAGCTTTAAAGCGTAATAAAATGTTGGTAGTAGAAGGAACACTTTATCCTTTATTAACCCGATTAAAAAATGCAAATTTATTAACGTATAGATGGGAAGAATCGAATTCAGGTCCACCAAGAAAATACTATGCATTAACCAAAAAAGGAGAAATGTTTAAGGAGGAGTTAGCGACAACTTGGATAGAATTATATACGGCAGTAAACAGTATTATTAAAACAAAAGAATCATGAATAAGACGTTAAATATAAATTTAGGAGGATTGGTTTTTCATATTGACGAAGAAGCTTATAAAGTTTTGAAAGTGTATTTGTCAAAAATAAAAGACTATTTAGAAAATGAAGAAGGTTTTACAGAAATTATTCAAGATATTGAATCAAGAATTGCTGAATTATTTAGAGAATGGAAGCAATCAGGAGAAGTTATTGGGCAAGTTGAAGTAGAAAGAATTCAAGAATTACTAGGGCGTCCGGAGGATTATTTAGTAGGAGAGGAATTGGAAAATTCTTCAAAAGCAAAAAATTCAAGATTTGAAAATTTAGGGGTTCGAAAATTATTTCGTGATATGGAATGTGGTATGATTGGAGGTGTTTGTTCAGGAATTGCAAATTATTTATCTGTAGATCGTATTTGGATTCGTCTTTGTACAATTTTATTATTGATTGGAATTGGTTGGATTGATTTTGGAGGAACAACATTGATAATCTATATCATTCTTTGGATTATAATTCCTGAAGCAAAAACAACAACAGAACGTCTTCAAATGCATGGAAAGCCCATTAATTTAGAAAATATCAAAGAGTTTACAGAAGAACTGGGTCAAAATATTCAAAATGGCGCTCGAAAATCAGAGCCTCATATTCAGCGTTTAAGCAATTTTATTATAAGAGTTGCTAAAATAATTGGAAAAATTATTTTAATATTTTTTGGGATAAAGTTTTTAATAGTAGCAATAGGTTTGTTTATAATGTTCTTAACAGTTCTTTCAGGGTTAGTTTTTGGAGAGTTTGAGTACATACAATTTTTTGATCGAATAGTAGAATATTCATGGCAATATTATGCATATGCATTTTCCATAACTCTGATCATTGCAGGATTGATTATTTTTTTAGTAACCCTTGGAATATCCTTAATTAAAATAAACTTTGAATGGTACAAAGGATTTATTATTGGGTTAATAGGAATATTTATAGGAGGATTTACACTACTTAGTTTAGGACTTAGTCAATGGAGTCACTATTCGTATAAACACGATTTAGAAAAAGAATATACCATTCCTGCAATAAACAATATAGCAATCCCAATTGATGTAACTAATTTTCTAGAAGGAGTTGATAAAGAACTTGATAGAGGATTTGTTCATATAGTAGGTCTTGAAAATAATTATTTTTTTGATCAAGAAGGAGCATTAATTTATCAAATGAGATATGTTGATTTAGATATTAAAAAATCAATAGATGACGAAATTCATTTTGTGAATCGGTTTGAAGCATCAGGAAGAAATAGAGAAGAAGCTTTAAAAAATGCAAAGGCAATTCAATACAAGGTAACAATTGATTCTACAAAAATTATGGTGGGAAAGCATTTTTCAATTCCTAAGGATATGAAGTGGCGAAAGCAAGAAGTTAAGTCTATTTTATACCTGCCGGTGGGTCAAAAGGTACTGTTAAGTACTGAGTTTTTCTTAAAGGGAGATTTGATTAATTTTGCTTATCGAGATGAAGAAGAGATGCGTATTTGGCAAATGACGGAAGAAGGTTTTGTATGCTTAGATTGCATGTAAGATATGATCTATTTATGATTATAGGGTATACAATACAGAAAATGGAATGATTCAAATAAATGAAGATGAAATTCA
>JBKDZS010000059.1:0-3099 GCA_047971445.1 Flavobacteriales bacterium | reverse complement strand
GATAGAAGAGGGGACATGAGATTGAATAAATCTTGACTGCAAGTAATGATGTTTTTTTCGTGTGCTTTTTCTAAAATACGTCTACGACCTAATTCTAAGGCGGTAATAATTGTAATAGCTTTTGCAGGACCAATACCTTTAAATTTACATAAATTGGAAACGGTTAATCTTCCCAAATTATGAAGGTTATAGTCAACAGAATGTAAAATTTTATGTGATATATCAAGAGCAGATTCTTTGTGAGATCCTGAATTAATTAAGATGGTAATCAGTTCTGCTTTAGAAAGTGTTTCTTTTCCATTGGATATTAGTTTTTCACGAGGTCTTTCGTCTACAGCCCAATTTTTGATTGACTTTTTCATATGAGTTTATTTAGGTTAGTGTAAGGAAAGTTACAAAATATAGTTTCAATAAAAAAGTCCATTACTGATCTCAAAAGAATTAGATAAGCTTAAAAAATATCCTTATTTTTGTGTTTCGTATTCATCATAATTTTGCTTTAAGCTTAAAAAGCTTAAAGTCTAAAGCATCAGCTATAACGTGATTTCAAATTATTTAGACACTTTAAATAGTTCCCAAAGAGAGGCTGTAGAAGCAACAGAAGGACCTTTAATGGTTATTGCTGGTGCTGGATCAGGTAAAACACGTGTTTTAACCTATCGCGTAGCACATCTAATGAACAAGGGGATCGATTCGTTCAACATCTTAGCCTTAACTTTTACTAATAAGGCTGCTCGTGAAATGAAAGAACGTATTGGAACTATAGTGGGAAATACCGAAGCTAAAAACCTGTGGATGGGTACTTTTCATTCTGTTTTTGCCCGAATTTTACGTGCTGAAGCAGATAAATTAGGTTACCCTTCTAATTTCACTATTTATGATACACAAGATTCTGTAAGCGTTCTTACTAAGATTATTAAAGAAATGCAACTAGATAAAGATGTTTATAAAGCCAAACAAATTTTAGGAAGAATCTCACAGTATAAAAATAATTTAATTACAGTTCGAGCTTACTTTAATAATTCTGAATTACAAGAAAAAGATGAGGCAGCTATGCGTCCTAAGATGGGAGATATTTATAAGTTGTACGTAGAACGTTGTTTTAAAAGTGGAGCTATGGACTTTGATGATTTGTTATTAAGAACGAACGAATTATTAACACGATTTCCAGAAGTTTTATCAAAATATCAAGACCGATTTCGTTACATTTTGGTAGATGAATATCAAGATACCAATCACTCTCAATATTTAATAATAAAGGCTTTGGCTTCACGTTATGAAAATCTATGTGTAGTGGGAGATGACGCTCAATCAATCTATGCTTTTCGAGGAGCTAATATTCAAAATATTTTAAATTTTCAAAATGACTATCCTGATGCTAAAATGGTTCGTCTAGAACAAAATTACCGTTCTACAAGAAATATTGTAAATGCTGCCAATAATATTATTGAAAAAAATAAAAATCAAATTCAAAAAGAAGTTTGGACCTCTAATGATGAAGGTGATTTGATTAAAGTATATCGTGCACTTTCTGATGGAGAAGAAGGACGTTACATTGCAGGAACCATATTTGACAAATCCCTTTCTGAGCAAAGACCTTATAGTGACTTTTGTATTCTATATAGAACTAATGCTCAATCACGTGCTATTGAGGAAGCATTACGAAAAAAAAATATTCCCTATAAAATTTATGGAGGTTTATCTTTTTATCAACGTGCTGAAATAAAAAATGTTCTATCTTATTTAAGAGTTTTAGTTAATCCCAATGATCAAGAAGCTTTAATACGCATTATTAATTATCCTAAAAGAGGAATAGGACAAACAACGCTCAATAAACTCATTGTAGTAGCTAATCAAGAAGGTATTTCATTGTATAAAGCGATACAAAATGCACACCGTTTCAATTTGGGGATTAATTCAGGAACATTGAAAAAATTACATGATTTTTATACTTTATTGGAAAGTTATTCCATCATGCAAAAGACACAAGATGTATTTGAAATAGCTACTTATATTGTTAAAACATCTGGAATTGTAAAAACCTTGAAAGAAGATGATACCCCTGAAGGAATCTCGCGTTATGAAAATGTACAAGAGTTATTAAATAGTATAAAAGGATATGTGGAAGAGGAACAGCAAATAGAAGACGGAGACCCTACTTTAACTGGTTTTTTAGAAAATGTAGCCCTATCTTCAGATTTAGATTCCGATACTGAAGAAGATAAAAATAAGGTGTCTTTAATGACCATTCATTTGGCCAAAGGATTGGAATTTCCTATTGTAATGATTGTAGGGCTAGAGGAAAACTTATTTCCCTCTATGATGGCACTAAACTCCCGACAAGATTTGGAAGAAGAAAGACGTTTATTTTATGTTGCATTAACTCGGGGTGAACAACACGTTTTATTATCATACGCCGTAACACGTTACCGATGGGGAAAACTAATCGATTCTGAACCTAGTCGCTTTATTGAAGAAATTAACGAACAGTTTTTGGATACTACTCTAGCTTTTCCTAAATATAACAAAAAGATAAATAACTCAGGGTTAGATGCTTCTATTTTTAAAACAAATTTATCTCGTGTTACATCAAAGCCTAAAAGAGGAATTCCTAGAAAACTAAAATCTATAAAAGAAGAGCAAACAGCTTGTAATGAAAATATTATTTCAATTGATAATTTAAAAGTAGGCCTTAATGTTGAACATGATCGTTTTGGAAAAGGAAAAATTATAACGATTGAAGGTCATAAAGAAGATATCAAAGTAACCATAAACTTTCAACATGTAGGGAAGAAAAAATTGTTGTATAAATTTGCAAAAGGAAAAATAAAAGTGGTTTGAGCATTTTTGTTTTTTAAAATTCTAATCTTCCATTCCTTCAAAAAACTCTTTTAACGTCATGTCATGAGCATCTAATATTCGCAAAAGGTTTTTTATGGTAAAATTGGTTCCCTTCTCCATTCTCCAATACTGTACACGAGGGATTTTATATTCCCAAGCAAAATAATCATAGCTGACATATCCTCTCTCTTTTCTTAACTGACGTACTCTGTTAGCTATTTTTACTAGTCTTTCATCCATGTCTACTGTTTTTAAAAT
>JBKDZS010000058.1:0-11521 GCA_047971445.1 Flavobacteriales bacterium | reverse complement strand
ATGACAAAAAAAGGAATTCTTTTTAAAACAGACGAAGGCCAAATGAACACAGGGGGATTTGTAGATGAAGGGACAGGAGAAACTTCTATCATATGGAACTTTTCTGTGCTTGATGATGAAGTCATTAAAAACATAGAAGAAGCTGTGGACAAGGGAAAAAAGGTGAAATTATATTACAATGAAAAATATTTTAAGATCTTCTTCTTAGGTGATACCAAGTATTTTGTCAATCATGTTGAAGAAATAGGTCATTAGAAATCTTAAATCACCTACTTAACGTAGAATTAAACGTTATTCAACATTGACTTCGTAAATGAACAATACGTCATATTTTTTCTATTTCAAGTCCAAACATATCTTATTACTTATTTATTTTAATCAAATAAAGGTATACGGGAAAATGATCTGAATAACCACCTGAATATTTCCCAAAAGTATGCGTCCTAAATGGATAGCCTTTATATTGCCCTGATTGCTGAGTCAAATAAGTGGGCTTGAAAATATGTGTTTGGTACAACCTATATGAAGTGTAATCTTCTTTTAAAAAAGAAGGTGTAACCATCAATTGATCAAGGGTTTCCCAATCATCCTGATAGGCTGCTGTCCCCCCTCCTTTTTGTGAAATAATTTCCATAGGATTATAGAGTAGTCCTTCTTTAATAAATCTTTTTTTTCCTACTGTTTTTAAAGCCTGAATACTTTTATTAAAGGGACCATCGTTAAAATCACCCATCACAATAATTTTAGCATAAGGCTCTTCTTTTTGAATTTTTCTAATAATCGAAAGACATGTTTTAGCAGCTTCAATTCGCTTGTACTCACTTACTTGATTTCCACCCCTTTTTGAAGGCCAATGATTTACAATAAAATGTATTTTTTCTCCATCTAAGTAACCTGAAACACTTAAAATATCACGTGTATAAACACGCTGCTTCTTATCGTTATAAATAATAACAGGGTATGGACGAGCTTTTTCCAAAACAAATTTATTCTTTTGATAAATTAAGCCCACATCTATTCCACGAGCATCGAAAGAATTAAAGTGAATCATTCCATACGAGAAAGGTTTTAAAACAGGATGCTCTATAAGATCTTTTAAAACATGTTCATTTTCCAATTCTGCTAACCCCACAATCACAGGAGGAGTTTTTGACTTTTCATTCCCAATCTCACGAATTACTTTTGAAATAGCATCTAATTTTTTACAATACTTTATATAGTTCCAATTTTTTTTCCCCTGTGGTGTATACTCCTCTGTTAAGATTAAATCCCGACGAACTTTTTTTCCTTTTAGATTTTGATAGGTTAATTGTCTTTTATTTTTCTCTGTGATTAAGGCTTCTATACTATTTTCAGCAACACTTGTATGATAACCCTTTTCCCAAAAGCTTTTTGTTCCATCAATAATTCCAACAGATTGAATTGTATCAAACAAGTTTTCAACATTATAAAAAGCAACTGTAACTATTTTATATGATTTTTGAGCATATAGATAAGCATATTGAAATACAAAAAACAAGAGTATTAAAAAATACTTTTTTTTCATTATTTAAATTTTTATTTGTAAATTGAGATACAACTAATTTTTTAGGTGTTATAAAGATATCAAAAATACCTAATTAATAAACTATTTGAAAATGATTACTTTAAAGACCTACTTTATTATAGGTATGTTTTTTATTTCATTTATGATCCTAGCTCAATTTAAAATCGAAGGAAAAGTTATAAATGAAAATGATAAAATAGTACCCAATGCAAAAATTGTTTTAAATGACAGTACGCTTATTGCAGAAACTACAAAACAAGGTACTTTTATTTTTACAGGAATTAGTCGTGGTTTTTATACTCTTTTAATATCTGCGACAGGATATGAGGTTTTTACTTTTTCATTTAATCTGAAAAAGTCTGTACAACTCCCTCCTTTTCAACTAAAAAAAAGTGTAGATGAACTCCTTATTTTAGAAGATTCAGAATTAGACTCAGAAGAAGGAAACAATACCTCAGTTGCCTTTTTACAAGCCTCTCAAGATATTTTTCAACAAACTGCTGCTTTTCAATGGGGCGGTTTCTTTTTTAAACCTCGTGGATATAATCTTGATAAAAATAAAATCTTGTTTAATGGTATTATAATGAATAAAGCTCAAAATGGGGAACCACTATGGCGCAACTGGGGAGGTTTAAATGATGTCACGCGTTATCCCAGTGAATTGAAATACGGATTAAATTCATCTGAAAAAACATTAGGTTCAACGGGAGGAATTACTAGTTTTTCTGTTCAAGCTTCCAATTTTGCAAAAGGAGGAAGAATCTCTTCTGCTCTAACCAATTACTCGTATACACAACGATTGATGGCCACCTATGCAACAGGTCTTAAACCCAATGGTTGGGCTTTTGTAACATCAGGCTCTAGAAGATGGTCAGAAGAAGGTATTATAGACGGTACATTTTACGATTCTTGGGCTTATTTTTTAGCAGTAGAAAAACAATTCAACAATCAGCACCATTTAAATCTTACAACTTTTGGAGCTCCTTATCGACGCTCTGGAAACTCTCCTAACACCCAAGAAGTTTATGACTTAGAAGGGATTCATTACAATGCCTATTGGGGTTGGCAGGATGGAAAACAACGTGTAGAAAGAGTTCGTAATACATATGAACCCATTTGGATACTATCTCATTATTGGAAACCTTTAGAAAATACAAGTTTAAAAACGACTATTTCCTATCAATATGGGAAAAATAGTTATACACGCCTCGACCGAGGTGATGATCAGTTAACCCAGTCGGGCTATCAAGATTTTTTAAATAACCCTATACATTTTAATCCCAAAACTCATTATAACTTTGTGTCAAGCCCCTCCCCTATTTATTATCGCTATCTACCTAGCTATTTTAATTCTAAAGATCGCAAAGAATATGATAAAATCAACTGGGATAATTCTGATCAATACGCAGGTCCTGTACTCAATCGTCAAATTAATTGGGCTTTTTTATACCAAACCAATTATTGGAATAGCATAGCAGGTTTAGGTGCTGCCTATTTTCTAGTGGAAGATGTTAATCAAGATCAAATTTTTAATACACATACTCATTTTCAAACTCAACTATCTAATCATATAACTTTTAATGGAGCTATGTCCTATCAGCATACACACTCAAAAAATTACCGCCTTATGAAAGATTTATTAGGAGGGTTACCCATTAAAAATCTTGATTTCTTTAAAGAATATCATTTTAATATTTTAGATAAAAAGAGAAAAGTTAAAGAAGGAGAACGTTTTAACTATAACTATGATTTATTTCAATATAAAATAAATGCTTATGGATTGTGGCGTTTTTCTTATAACTTATTCGACTATGAATTGGGAGTAGACTATACCCGAACTACTTTTTGGCGAAAAGGGAACTACCAAAATGAATATAATTTAGAGCATTCTTTTGGAAAAAGCACAAAACATTCTTTTGATGATTTCGGCATAAAAGCCCATATATTATATAAAATGAATGGAAAACATTTTTTTAAGCTCAATAGTTTATATCAAAGAGTAGCTCCTGTACTTAATGATGCTTTTGTTAATATTCGTTACTTAAATACGGTTCTAGGATCGATTAAAAGTAATCAAATTTTTTCAGGAGATTTTAACTACATCCATAGAGGAAAAAATTTAAAAGCAAAGTTATCTACATATTGGACAGAAATGAAAGATCAAACATCTGTTCAAACTTATTATTTAGATGATGATGGTGATGCAACAGGTTTTTTATATCAATCCCTTTATGGTATGAATACACGTCACTTGGGAGTTGAATTAGGAATAGAGTATCCCATTTCCTCCACATTAACTGCAAAAAGTGCTTTATCTATAGGGCAATTCACCTATACTAACAACCCCTCTGTTGTTACCTATCGAGATGGAGTTATTTTAGAAAACGAATTGCTAAAAACAGTTTACTACAATGGATATAAAATTCCTGGATCACCTCAAAGAGCTTACAATTTAGGACTTGAATATCGTTCACCTCATTATTGGTGGTTAAGTTTAAATGGCAACCTATTATCACACCATTATGCAAGTCTAAATCCTGGCAAGCATAGTGATGTTTTTATTGTATCCGCCCCACCAGATTCACAAGAATTCATAGATAAATTACTACATCAAGAACGTTTTTCAAGTGAATTTTTCATCAATTTATCCATTGGAAAATCGTGGAGGGTTCATAAAAATAACATTTTAGCCTCTTTAAATATTAATAACCTATTAAATAATACTCAAATTAAAACAGGAGGATTTGAACAAGGCTATTTAGGCTCTTATGATAAAGCTTTTAAAGAAAGTCATCAAACTAATCCTAAATGGGGAAATCGCTATTGGTATCAACAAGGTGTTTCCTTTTTTGCCAATATAATTTATAAATTTTAACATCATATGAAAAAATATCGTATAATCCTCCTTACAATCCTTTTTGTTAACTGTATAAAAGAAGATGAGTACAATACTCCTGAGGTAGCTCCTGTTGTATGCTCAGAAACTTCTCTAGTAAAAATACAACCCCCTTTTATTGAGAATTTTGAAAAAGAGTCTACCTTATGGATTCAAAAAATTGAATCTTCTGAACGCTATTGGGAAAAGGATCAGCAAAATGGAAATCATGCCATGAGCTTAAGTGCTTTTAGAGAAAATAATACGCCTATTGGTCTCAAAACATGGTTGATTTCTCCTATTTTTAATGTTGATCAAATGAAAGAAAAAGTATTTTCTTTTTCCATAGCTGATGCTTACCAAAATGGCAATCCTTTTCACGTCTATTTTTCAAATGATTATGATGGAAAAAAATGCCCTTTACATTATGCTTGGACTGAAATAGCCCAAGAAGAAATTGAGAAATTAATCAATAATTCGGGAACATACGACAACTTCTTTGAATGGTCTGAAAACATTAGCCTAGAAAAAATAAAGGGGAAAGGAGTATTAGCTTTTGTTTACCAAAGTGAAAATACTATTTCAACAACCGTACAATTAGATGATATTGTAATAGGAAAAAAAGTAACTAAACCCCTAGAAGTATTACCTGAGTTAATTGATGGAGAAATTCCTTATTTATTTACTGGAGGAGCTTTATCAAATGGCAATTTGATACAAAAAGATCTAACAGGATCATTAAAATGGAAAACTCACAATGAGTTTATTAGTGCAAGTGGCTATGGTACAAAAGAAAAAAATACCGTTTACTTAATAACACCAAGGTTTGACTTTGAGCTCCAAGAAAATGAAATTCTGACATTTGAAACTAAAGATCAATATGACAATGGAAAAGTGTTAAACGTTTATTATTCCACTGATTTTGATGGAACAAATTATGAATCCGCCTCTTGGACAACATTAAAAGTTCCTCATCAATCGGATACTGATGGTATTGACACACCTGATTTTATCAAATCAGAGTCTATTGATTTATCCTTTATAAAAGAAAAAGCAGTCATCGCTTTTGTTTACACGAGTAATGCCTCTGAAAGTGAAAACAAACCGGGTCCCACAACATTTTTAAATTTATCTAATATCAAAATTGAACCCAAACCTATTTATAACCTCTTTTTTTCAGAAATAGCAGATCCTAAAGATAATGTTAGAGCACGATTTGTAGAATTATTTAATTCAGGAAATAACAAAATCGACTTATCTGAATGGAAACTAAACATCTATAAGAATGGAAAAATAAAACCTGAAAGTACCTCTTTATCAGGAATTGTATACCCAAAGTCTTATTTCTTAATAGGAAATGACCAAACCGATTATACAAAAGCTTATCCTGAAGCCCCTATTGCATCCTTATTCTCTAACAAAATTACAGGAAATGGAGATGATGTTTATGAACTTGTTCATGAAGATTATGTTGTAGATATTTATGGCGTTATTGGAGAAGATGGAACAGGTGAAGATTGGGAATATACAGATGGAAAAGCAATTCGAAAGACATATATTACACAATCAAATGATACATGGATTTTAAATGAATGGAATATTATAAAACCTGCCCATACAAAAGATATGTCTCCAGGGACTTCTGAAAAAGTTAACCCAATAAATAACCCTCCTATTGCAGCTGTTTTAATTGAAGGTGAAACTAAAGTAGAACACACTTTATATGCTAATACAAAAGGTTCTATGGATGAAGAAAATGATCCTTTAACTTTTAGTTATCAATGGTATAAATCAGATAATCCTGAAGGAAAACCATCACAAATAATTTCTGAAGCTATAGAATCTCATTACAAACCCATTTCTGAAGATGAAGGAAAATACCTATCTGTTAAAGTAGTCGCTAATGACGGTAAAGATGATAGTGATTCCATTTTTGCAAATTATGTAGGTCCTATAGAAAAATACAAACCTATAACAGAAGGTGTTTTTATTTCAGAAATAGCCGATCCTGATAATAACGTTGATGCTCGATTTATAGAGTTATACAATGCTAATTCGATTCCTGTTAATTTAAACGGATGGAAATTAAAACGTTACACTAATGAAAATATTGAAATCACTTCTTCAGCAACCTTACTTATAGAAGGTGTAATAGATGCTCAAAATACTTTTGTAATCGCCAAAAATGCTGCCGAATTTGAAAGAGTATACGGATTTCCTCCTCATCAAGATGGAAAAGAGAAAGGAGCTGTCGATAGTAATGGAGATGATCAAATCATATTAGAAAGCCCTAATGGACTTTTAATTGATATTTTTGGAGTTATTGGAGAGGATGGGTCAAACACAAATCACGAATTTGAAGATGGTAGAGCTAACCGTAAACTCACAGTCACAAAAGGAAATACATCCTATTCTTTTCCTGAATGGGACATTTGGAATGATACAGGAAATGCAGAAACGATTAATAAGCCACAAAATGCCCCTCAAGACTTTACCCCTAGAGAAAGGTGATTTTTTTTTCAAAAATTATTATATAAAGCATAAAAAAGAGGGGGTTTAACCCCTATTTTTTATAACTAATCTATAAAATTTATATACTGATTTTTCAAAACTTATATCCTAAAGTAACGATAAAATTAGAACGATTTAGATCTTGATTAACATACGTTCCTGTAGCTCCTCCAGAAGTTCTAAATGCTGTGTTTCCTTCGGTATAATCATAAGAACCATCTAAGAATATTTTTCCAAAATCATACCCTAAACCTAAGGAATACGTTGAAAAGTTTCCATCCAAATCTTTATAAGGATCTTCCATATAACGATATCCCCCTCGAATTCTAAAAGCCTCTATACGATATTCTGTACCTACACGAAACTCCCAGGTATCCCGTAATTCTGAATTTACATTTTCATTCACTATAACTTCATTTCCTCCTACCATATTACCAAAATTAATATTGCTATAATCTTTAAAAATAGCATCAGCATTGATCGCTAAATTTTTTCCTAAAACCAACGCTCCACTAGCTACTAATTTACTTGGTGTACTTATGGTATATTCCTGATAAGCTCCAAATGGCTCACCATAAGGAACATTTACTCCATCAAATTCTTCGTAATCCCAAGATTCTTCTTGAATACTCCACCAAGTAGGGGAATGATAAGCAAATCCCAAACGTAATTCATCCGTTACTTTAGCTATAATACCTAAATTTAACGAAAATCCTCTTCCATCTTGATAATAGTTCAAAAACTTATCGTTTTTAACTTCTTCTGTTTGATTGCTTCTTTCAACCATTTGGAATACCTCTTTTTGAGAACCATGAAAACCTAAGCCAACTCCTAAATAAATTTGATCGTTATAATTAGTTGAAAACTCTAAACTATACTTGTCATTAAACCCATTTACTGAAACACTTTCTCCATCATACAAAAACTCTCCTGTATAGCTATTTACATCACCATTTATTTCTTCAAAGTAATAAGCATCTTCATATATAAAATCAGCACTGTAAGGTGCCACATTAATTTGACGATTTAGGTTATTATCTCGACTATAACCCATTGTCAGAGCAAAGCGCTTCCAATTTGAATTCATGTTTTCATTTTCAAAGACAAAACCACCTCCCAATTGTGTCATATTGAAAATCGTTCTGCTATTATTCATCTTACCAGTAGAATTAGTCTCATTTTCATAAGAACTTACTCCTAAAGTAACGGTTCCATGTGAACGTACTGAAACAGCTCCACCAGCTGGATTTAATTGCTGTACAGCAGAGAGGTCATTTCCTAAAGCTCCCATTGAACCTCCCATAGCTCTATAACGAGCAGTTCCATTTATATTTTCTGATGATAAGTCAATAGCATCATCTAAAAAACTCTGCGCATGCGCTGATAATGTTACTAATATAACAAGTGGTGTGATTATTTTTTTCATAGTATTTTTCATAGTTATTTAATCCAATTTTTTAATTACCTTCTATATCCTCTAGATCCACCCGAGCTTCTCATAGATCCTCCTCCACTTCTTGGAGTATAACTTCTCATAGACGATCTAGGTTGCCTGTAGGTTCTATTGGTAGAAGAACTACTACTTCTCTGCCTGTTATTCGTTGCTCCATTTGAACGATACTGGCGGTTTGTAGTTTTTGATTTATTATCATTTCTATATTGCCTATTTGTTCTACCTTGTTCTGAACGATATTGACCGTTCTTTCCTGATGTATTACCACTCCTATATTGTCTATTTCCTGTTCCTCTATATTCTCTATAACGTGTATCAGAACTCCTATACTGTTTATTAGTTTCACCTTGCTGCGAACGATACTGACGGTTTGTATTTCCTTGTGCTTTTCTATACTGTCTATCTCTCGATGCTCTGTAAGAACGATCTCTTGTTGCAGCTGTTCCTGATCTATAATTTCTACTTGAATTAAGCGTTCTGTAAGCCAAAGCAGAGTTATATCTAGAAGATCCATTCCTTGGACTTCTATATGAGTTTCTTACACTTCCATAACGAAGAGGTCGATAATAACGTCCACCCCAACCCCAAGGACGATTAAAACCTCCATACCAAGGGTTGTAGTATCCTCCCCATCCAAAACCATTGCCCCATCCCCAAGGACGATTAAAGCCTCCATACCAAGGATTGTAATACCCGCCCCATCCGAAGCCATTACCCCATCCGAAGCCATTGCCCCATCCAAATCCAAAACCTCCCCAAACATTTATATTTACATCAGTTCCTGCATTAGATCCAAATGAAGAGGCTTGAGGTTCATCAAGCATAATTCGAGAACCATTTACCCGAGTTATCGTTTGTTCCTGCTGATTGTAATATGTTTCTTCAGGACCATTCCCCTTTTCATCAAAGTACAGATTTCCCATAGCAGAATTATCCCCATAAGCTTGACCATTCTGTCTTGCAATGACACGTTCTAAACTATCTATTTTTCTTTGTTGTGACCTTTGTACATACTCATCTTTAGCATTGTAATAAATACCATCATCTTCGTATTGATTTCCTAAAACCCTAGGACTTGTAGTAGAACATGAAGTGACTCCAATAGCAAGAGCAGAAAAAATACTTATATATTTGAAGATTTGTTTGGTAGGATATGTTAAACTTTTCATACTTTTGGGTTTTAAAAACTCTTTGTGCTATATTCATTTATACCTTAACAAAAAGTTCAGATTCTTAATTTATAAAAAATCAAATTCTGTGCCAAAAATAATTAAAAAATTGTTATACGGCGCTTAGAGTAACAAAATATAACCTTTATTTAAAATGGCTAAATTAACAAAAAAATCAGAGGATTATTCAAAATGGTATAACGAATTGGTTGTGAGTGCAGATCTTGCTGAAAACTCAGGTGTTAGAGGCTGTATGGTTATTAAGCCGTATGGATATGCTATTTGGGAAAAGATGCAGGCAGAATTGGATCGAATGTTTAAAGAAACAGGACATCAAAATGCTTATTTCCCTCTTTTTGTTCCCAAAAGTCTTTTTGAAGCAGAAGAAAAAAACGCAGAAGGATTTGCTAAAGAATGTGCTATTGTAACTCACTATCGTCTAAAAAATGATGAAGAAAATCCAGGGAAATTAAAAGTAGATTCGAAAGCAAAATTAGAAGAAGAATTAATTATAAGACCCACCTCTGAGGCAATTATTTGGAATACCTATAAAAAGTGGATTCAATCTTATCGAGATTTACCTATTCTTGTCAATCAGTGGGCTAATGTGGTTCGTTGGGAAATGCGTACACGCTTGTTTTTACGAACAGCTGAATTTTTATGGCAAGAAGGGCATACCGCTCATGCTACAAAAGAAGAAGCGATTATCGAAGCGGAACAAATGCAAACAATATACGCACAATTTTCAGAGAACTTTATGGCCATGCCTGTAATTAAAGGTCGTAAAACTGAGTCAGAGCGTTTTGCTGGTGCCGAAGAAACATATACGATTGAAGCTTTAATGCAAGATGGAAAAGCTCTACAGGCAGGAACTTCTCATTTTTTAGGGCAAAACTTTGCTAAAGCTTTTGATGTAAAATTTACTTCAAAAGAAGGAAAACAAGAGCATGTATGGGCCACTTCTTGGGGTGTTTCAACCCGTTTAATGGGTGGCTTAATTATGACTCATTCAGATGATTTAGGATTGGTGTTACCTCCAAAATTAGCTCCTATTCAGGTAGTAATTGTTCCTATTTTCAAGGGAGATGCTCAATTAGAACAAATTTCAGAAAAAACTAGTCAAATCATTTCTAAATTACATTCCAAAGGAATTTCGGTTAAATTTGATAATCGGGATACTCATAAACCAGGATGGAAATTTGCACAATATGAATTACAAGGTGTTCCTATACGAATTGCTATTGGCTCTCGTGATCTAGAAAATGGTACTTGTGAAGTAGCACGTCGTGATACATTAGAGAAAAAAGTATATGCACTAGATGAAGTAACTGAAGTGATTCCTCCTTTATTAGAAAATATTCAAGAAACAATTTATAACAAAGCATTAAATTTCCGTAATGAACACATTACAGAAGTACTTTCATATGATGAATTTAAAAGCGTTTTAGAGAATAAAGGCGGGTTTATTGCTGCACACTGGGATGGAACTACTGAAACAGAAGAAAAAATTCAAGAAGAAACCAAAGCGACTATTCGATGTATTCCTTTGGATGTAAAAGAAGAAGAAGGACTTTGCATTTACTCAGGAAAACCTTCCAAAAGACGGGTTTTATTTGCCAAAGCATACTAGAGGAGTATAAGTTTTTAGAAATTTTGGGATTTAATAACTGAACTCATTCTTAATTATTAAACTGATACTTTACATATAAAATAATAACTATACGCCTGCAATCATTAAATAAATCTTTTACTCTATTTTAAAAAGATTCATATCTCCTTTTTAAAGAGATATAAGATATAACTAGGATATACATATCCTGTATAAATTCTCATAGATTAATTACTATTTAGCATCTAAAAACCTAAAACCACTTTTGCAATTAAGAAGTATAATAGAATCCCCAAAATATCGTTTATAGTTGTTATAAAAGGACCTGTAGCAAGTGCTGGATCTATTTCTTTATTAT
>JBKDZS010000057.1:0-2773 GCA_047971445.1 Flavobacteriales bacterium | reverse complement strand
ATTTTTTTTTGGAATACTTTTTGATCTAAACCTTACAGAATCAAATCAACACACTAATGAAAACAGAAAAACAAAAACAGATTTTAACTGATTACGCTAGACAAGCTAAAGGAGATCCTGGTTTTTTTGATAAAGCACAAACCTTCTTTAAAATGATAAAAGCCCACTTTGAAGGATCTTTTAAGATAAAATCCTCTACCATTTTAATTAACTTAGGTGCTCTTATTTATGCTATTGTGCCTATTGATTTTGATTTTATTCCAGTTATAGGATGGTTAGATGATATTACCATTTTAGCATATGCCTTATCTCAGTTAAACAAAGAGATTGAACGTTTTATAAACACAACTTATACTAAAGAAGGGATTACCATAGTTACAGATGAAGAATAAATTAACGCACTTTGGTATTACAATAGCTATTGTCTAACTTGATCCATTAATGAGTAAAAAAGACAAAACATTAATCAGCATATGCGGTCCAACTGCTATTGGAAAAACTGCTCTTTCTATTGAACTAGCTCAAGAACTCCAAACTGAAATTTTATCTTGTGATTCCAGGCAGTTTTTCAAAGAATTAAAAATTGGAACAGCTCCTCCTAATGAGAAAGAATTAGCTAAAATACAGCATCATTTTATTCATCATCTCTCTATTTTTGATTCATATAATGTAGGTGATTTTGAACGTGATGCTTTAAAAAAATTAGATGTACTCTTTCAAAAATATAACCAAGTCATTATGGTAGGTGGATCAGGACTTTATGAAAAATCCGTCACAGAAGGACTAGATTACTTCCCTAAAATTGATCCCAACATTCGAAAACAACTAACTATTCAACTTCAATCAAAAGGTATAAAACCTTTACAAGATGAATTAAAAAAACAAGACCCTTCTTTTTTCAAAAAAATAGATATACAAAACCCTAAACGATTAATCAGAGCCTTAGAAATATGTATCGGAACGGGGAAACCTTATTCTTCTTTTAGAAAAAACCTATTAAAAAACCGAAATTTCAATATTATTAAAATTGGTTTAAATATAGAGCGAGAGGTTTTATACAATAGGATTAATTTACGTGTTGATAAGATGATGGAAAAAGGTCTATTACAAGAAGCTAGACAGCATTATCCTAATCGAGAGCTAAACGCACTTCAAACTGTAGGATATCGAGAACTCTTTCATTTTTTTGATGGTGAAATAAAATTAGATTTTGCTATTGACGAAATAAAAAAAAATACAAGGAGGTTTGCCAAAAGGCAATTAACATGGTTTAATAAAGATTCCTCAATAAAATGGTTTAACCCTACCGAAGTGAAAAACATTTTGAAATATATCGAAGAAGAAAAAACCACCTTATAAAATAAGATGGTTTTTAGATTTGAAAAAAATTTATTTTAGTTACTAAATAGTGGGGTTTTAGTACCGCTAATGTACTATAAACTTTCGATACAAAGCACTTTTTATTTGTTAAAGTTTCATAATTATGCAAAAAAACATGTTTTACAACAATTTTTCTTGATAAAAACAACGACCTTCATGACTTTTGCAATTATATAATTATGTTATAATATATATTGATAAATAAACTTATTCTATTGTATAAAGATTTGATTTTCCAACAAATACTCCGTTTCCCTCTATTCCTGGAGGGTATTCGTCATCAAGAAAATACACTTTTATTTCATGATTAAGACAGTCATCAAAATTTGAAAATGTAACAGACATATTTGTTACATCAATTTTTCCTAGAGATTCTCCTGGAGTAAAATCATAAAAAGTTTCCACATGAGAAATTGTTTTTATAGAGTCTGTTAAGGTAAAAGTACCATCAGGAATATGATCAGGAGTGATAATTCTAAACTTCAAGAAATACCCCTCTTTAACCTGAGTAGCATCTATATCATAATTGGAATAGATGAACTCGTATACAAAATTTCCATTAGCATTTACACCTTCTCTATCCATGTAAGAATATGTCAAATTGTTATAAGAATAATTCTTAAGATCATTCCCTTTGACGGTCATACTACCGATATTATCCACTTCTAAACAGGGCTCTAACTTATCATCACTACTACTACACGAAACGATCAATAGCGCTAAAATCCATAACTTACTTAATAATTGTTGTTGAAATCTCATAAGACAAACTTTTTAATACTACCCTGCAAAAGTACACAATATCTTAATTAAAAACCCTATATTAGCCATCATCTTAAGTAAAAAAGTATGCTAAGAAATATCTTAGGTATCATAATTGGGTTAATTGTTGCATCGCTATTTTTAATTGCGATTCTTTTTGTGGGATGGTCTATATATCCTCTTCCAGATCAAGTAGAGTTTTTACGTCCTAAAACCTATGAACATTTGGATCGTAATATTTATCCTGGAACCTATATTTTTGAAATACTATCGTATATCATCAGTACTTTTTTTGGAGGTATGACTGTTGCTTTAATTGTAAAATTAGCCAAGCCCGCTTACGCTACATTAGTAGGTATCATTTTTTTTCTATTAGTTTTGACTAAGTTTATACTAATTCCACATCCAACATGGTTTAATATTGTTTCTATTTTACCTATTCTTCCTATGGGCTATTTTGGAGGAAAGCTAGTTGATAGTATCATAAAAAGAGATAAAGAAAACACCTAGTTATTCTTCACCTTAATATTCTCTTAATATTAAATTTTTAAATTTGTCATCCAATTCGACCTATGGAAATTTTGGTACTTTTAAATATTTTAGGTGTACTGGCACTTTTTATATTCGGTAT
>JBKDZS010000056.1:0-6030 GCA_047971445.1 Flavobacteriales bacterium | reverse complement strand
ACGAAAGTTTACATGCAATTAAAATACTTACAAACGTATTATCCTGATTTAAAATTATTAGGTGACGCTCCAGAAAACTTTAAAGTACTTTGGATAAAACCTTTAAAAGCGTTCCATATTTCAAAACTTAACTTGAGAGATCGTTATAAATTGATGAACTTATTTGTTATCAGGAAAAATGTAGACCAGAAAATAACAACACCTTTAGATTCCCTTAGAAACCTTAATCACTTTATTATTGGAGGTGTTCAAACAGGAATGGGGTTTAACTATCTTAATGATTATACACAACATCATTTTGACAAGGGGCTCAAAGCTTTTTTTACTCAATACAGTAATAAATATGCTTCTCCAAAAGATTTTAAAAACACTATAAATCAACATGTTTCAAAGAATGTCAACTGGTTTTTTGATGAATATTTAAATTCAAAAAAACCGTATGATTTTCAATTAAAGAAATTTAAAAAATCTCACGATGACTCTATTCAATTAACCATAAAAAATAAGTTCAATTCAAAAGGTCCTTTTAAAATATCAGCTTATAAAAAAGATTCTCTTGTTTTTGAGAGCTGGTTTAAGTCTAAACCAAGAAAGCAACTATATTCTATTCCTAATGCTGCTTATACTCGTATTGAAATCAATAAAGATTATGTAGTTCCTGAAATTAATAATTTAAACAATCATATTAATACAAAAGGGATATTTAAAAACAAAAAGAGTCCACAATTAAAATTTTTAATGGATGTTCAAAACCCTGAATATGCTCAAATTTTTTATCAGCCCATACTAAATTGGAATAATTATGATGCTCTTCTTTTAGGAATGCGTTTATATAATTCCACTTTAATTAACAAACGGTTTCATTTTGCTTTTTCTCCTCAATATAGTTTTGGACCCAATACTTTGACAGGTAGTATGCGAGGTCATTATTCCATATACCCTAGAAAACAGTCTCATTTATTAGAGCAAATAGGATTAGGAGGAAGTTTTTCATATTATCATTACAATAAAAATTTATCCTATTTTCAGATGACTCCTAGTCTTTCTTTTAAATTTAGAAGAAGGTATCAGCGAGCTGAGATTAACAATACTTTAAGTTTTAGATTAAATTATTTATACAAGGAAGCTCCTCTTAATATAAAAGTTAATGAAGATGAATACCAATATGCCATATTTAACCCCACTTTTAGTCACAGTAACAACCACAAAATAAATGAATTATCATATTTTGTTAGTTTACATCAAAATAAAACTTTTGGAAAACTTTTCGGGGAGGCCTATTATCGTAAACGTTTTACACCAAGAAAAGTTTTTGGGATAAGAGTTTTTGGAGGTTATTTTTACCATAATGATACAGAAAGTGATTATTTTGATTTTGGTCTTGATCGAGTAAATGATTACATGTTTAGTTATCAACTATATGGAAGATCTGAAACCACAGGATGGTTAAGTCAAGAATATGTTTTAGGAGAAGGGGGGTTTAAATCTGATTTTCAAGAAAAAGCCAATCAATGGATGGTTACATCTAATTTGGAGGCAGATATTTGGTGGCGATTTTCCCTCTATGGAGACCTGGGCTTTTTTAAGAACAAATACGCATCAACCCAATTTCGATATGATACTGGAGTTCGATTAAAATTAATTCCTGATTTTTTAGAATTTTATTTTCCAGTTCAATCCAGTTTAGGCTTTGAACCTTCCTTAAATAATAAAAATTATTTGGAACGAATTCGTTTTATTTTTAAACCCAGTTTTGGAAAAGCTATTCGCTATTTAAGACGTGGGTGGTATTAGGACAAATAAAAGAAACTCTACCTTTTAAGATTGTTTTCAATCCATCATGATCATTTTCTTGATTACTACTTATTACCTGATGGATTACTCATTATTTTTACCTATTTTTACCTCAATGTTTGATTTCTTAAGATTTGATATTTATAGTTTTATAGACATTTTCGCTGTTGCGTTTTTGTTATATCAATTATATCGATTAATTAGAGGGACTGTTGCAGTTAATATTTTTTTAGGGTTTGTGGCAGGATATTTTTTATGGCGTGTGGTTGATTATCTTGAAATGGAATTATTAAGTGGTGTTTTAGGAGCTTTCTTTCAAGTAGGTTTTTTGGCCTTAATTATTATTTTTCAACAAGAAATCAGGCGTTTTTTACTTTTAATGGGCTCTAATACCTTTTTAGCCAAGTTACCCTCCTTTCTCAAAAGATCAAAACCTACCGATAATCGGATCATCCAATCAATTATAAATGCTTTGACTAAAATGTCTAGTAAAAAAACTGGTGCTTTAATTATTCTTAAAAATGAAAATGATTTATCAGACCTTATTCAAAAAGGAGACTCGATGAATATTGAAGTAAACACTCCTATTATAGAAAGTATATTTTATCATAATTCTCCTCTACATGATGGAGCCGTAATTATAGAAGGTAACAAAATTACATCCACAAGATCCATTTTACCTCTATCCTATAGTCAAGATATTCCTTCCCATTTGGGGTTACGGCATCGTGCAGCAATAGGAATTACTGAAAAGACAGATGCTATCGCTTTAGTGGTATCTGAAGAAACTGGATTTATTTCGTACATAGTAAAAGGAATCCGAAAACCTATTCAACATATCGATGAGTTGGAAAACTTGTTAACCAATTCATTGAAATAATTTTGATCATCTTCAACTATTCTTAAATTTTATTTAAAAAAAATTATATAGCTAATACTATATTTCGGATTCAAATTGCTGTAAAAATCGAACATCTGATTCAAAAAACATTCTTAGATCATTAATTTGATAAAGTAACATTGCAATACGCTCAATTCCCATTCCAAAAGCAAATCCAGAATAAGTTTCAGGATCAATATTCACATTTTTCAATACATTAGGATCTACCATTCCACACCCCATAATTTCTAGCCAACCTGTACCTTTTGTAATTCTATAATCTGCTTCTGTTTCTAATCCCCAATATACATCTACCTCAGCACTAGGCTCTGTAAAAGGAAAGTAAGATGGACGTAAACGAATTTCCGACTTTCCAAATAATTCTTTGGTAAAATATTGAATCGTTTGTTTTAAATCAGCAAAAGACACCTCTCGATCAATATACAATCCTTCAATTTGGTGAAAAATACAGTGAGCTCTTGCTGAAATCGCTTCATTACGAAAAACCCTCCCCGGTGATAAAATTCGCATAGGTGGTTGATGAGTTTCCATATGTCGGATTTGTACAGATGAGGTGTGTGTCCTCAATAAAATATCAGGATCTTTTTCAATAAAGAACGTATCTTGCATATCTCTAGCTGGATGATATTCAGGCAAGTTTAATGCTGTAAAATTATGCCAATCATCTTCCATTTCAGGTCCATCAGAAACTGTAAAACCAATTCTATTAAAAATTTCGATAATTCGATTTCGAACAATCGAAATAGGATGTCGAGATCCTATTGAAACAGGCTCTCCTGGACGTGTTAAATCATTATACTTCTCTTCTTTTATTTCTTCTTTCGATTCTAATTCTGTATTTAATTTATACAGTTTTTCTTCAACCTTATTCTTTAGTTGATTAATTACTTGACCAAATTCTCTTTTTTCATCATTAGAAACCTCCTTAAAGGATGCAAATAAACTTTTTAGTATGCCTTTTTTACCTAAAAACTTAATCCTAAAACCTTCAATACCTTCCCTAGTATGGCTTTCAAATTGTTCAACTTCTGTTATATATTTTTTAATTGCATGAATCATCTTATTCTAACTTTTGCTTTGCAAATTTATAATTTTTGTACTTCAATTGCCTGAAATTCCTCAACTAAAATTTCTTCTTCATCAAAGTAACGAATAACGGCTTTCTTCATCATGACTTCTTGTTCTCCTCTACTTAATAAAGGGAGTTGCTCTAATAATTTATAATGAGGCCATCCTGCTTCATCAAAAAAATCAAATTCATAAAATCCATAAGGCTCTAACAATCGACAAACTGCAATATGCATGACATCCATTTTTTCATCTTTTTTGAATTTCTTATAACCAATTCCTAATTCTCTTGAACCTATAAGAAAAATTACACCGTCAATACCTAAAGAATCTCCTTTCGTAAAATTCTTTTTAAAAAATGCTAGAATAACATCCCACTTTTGTGCTTCAATAGTTTTTTGTTTATTTGCCATATACAAAATTAGCTAAATGGATTTTAATATAGTGGATATTATTATAGGAATATTTTTGACGTTTGGTGCTTATCAAGGCTTTAATAAAGGCTTAATATATCAATTAAGCTCCTTATTAAGTTTATTAATAGGTGTTTATGGTTCCATAAATTTTTCTAATTACGTAGCAGATTATCTTTCCCATGAAAATTGGATAGATCCTAAATATATTAAAATAGCTGCCTTGTTTATAACTTTCATAGGTATACTTATCATGATTCACTTTATAGGAAAAGCCCTTGAATCTTTCTTTTCGTTTACAGGATTGGGGATATTAAACACTATAGGAGGGATTCTTTTTTCGCTAATTAAACAACTTGTTATTGTTTCATTATTGATCATGTTTGTTTTGTTTGTTAACTCAAAAGTACCCCTATTAAATTCTTCATTTTTTGATGAATCTTTTTTATATCAAAATATTATAATTCCAATTATTGATCTCATAAAAGAAATAACTCAAATCCTATTAAGTTAAGGTTTTTTTTCATATATTCGTTTTCAATCATAACTGGTGTAATCTTTTTACATTAGTTAGCTAAATAAGTTTATCAAATGAAAAAAGTATTTTTATCTGCATTAACTCTATTAGGGGTTACTACATTTGCCTTAGAAAAGGGGTTGTCAATTGATGATAAAACAGAAAAGTATAATGTTTATCAGGATCAGGATGCAGCACAAATCTTACCTATTTATTACGATACAGCCTCTGCTTTTTTACGTCCTAAATCTAAGCAAGTTGTCGATAAATATATCTATTCTGAGTTAGCTACCAACCCCAATTTAACCGTTGAAATTTCTTCACATACAGATTATAGAGGAGATGATGCTATGAATCAGCATTTATCTGAAAGAAGAGCACAATCGGTTGTTGAATACTTAATCTCTAAAGGAATTTCTAAAGATCGTTTAGTTGCTATTGGTTACGGTAAAACAAAACCTGTTAATAACTGCACTAGTATATCTGCTCAATGTTCCGCTGCTGAATTAGAAAAAAATAGAAGAACCGAATTTAAATTATTAAAAAAATAGGTTTTACGTTTCTATAATTATTGAACTGTAAAGTATTGAACTATTTTGGTGCTTTACAGTTTTTATTGTTCTATGAAAAGAGTATTAATCTATCCTATATTTTACACATATATACCTCAAGGTCAGCAAATTAACATAGTATTCCATAATACATTTGCTGTATATGACGAGAAGAAAACTAATAGTAATTCGTATGTCGTTAAATTGGAAGTGCTATAAAAAGTATATTTTTTAAATATATCGAAGATCGATACGAACGAAATATTGCTTAATCAAAAGAGAACGTATGCTAAACTTTGAAATAGACAAACATTGATAATCTAAGTTATTTCAACATTCTTTGTGCAAATTGAATACCCTCTATCAGTTTATCAATTTCTTCTTGGGTATTGTATGCAGCAAATGAAGCTCTTATCGTACCTGAAATTCCGTAGTGTTTCATAATCGGTTGTGCACAATGGTGACCCGTTCGAACAGCAATACCCAATTTATCCAGAATAGAGCCTACATCAGAAGCGTGTATACCTTCTAGCTTTAGGTTAAAGGAAACTGCTCCAGAGCGTTTCACATTTTTAGCATAAATTTCTATAGCTTCTATTTCAGCTAATCGACAGGTTGCATAGTCTAATAGACTCTCTTCATGTTGTTGAATGTTATGAAGTCCAACCTCATTCATCCAATCAATTGCAGTACCTAAGACAATGGCTCCTTCAATATGAGGGGTTCCAGCTTCTAACCGAAAAGGTAATTGAGCATAGGTAGTCTTTTCAAAAGTAACTTCTTCAA
>JBKDZS010000055.1:0-1943 GCA_047971445.1 Flavobacteriales bacterium | reverse complement strand
TAATGTTTTATTACGGTAGAAGAATAGGAAGACCAAATTATCTTATTATGAATCCTTTTGAGTATTATCAAGATGAATTCACCTTAAAAAAAGGAAATCCAAATTTACGTCCTGAATTTATAAATGCTTTTGAGTTAACCTATGGATTATATAACAAATATTTTATTTCTTTGAATTATCATTATACTGAGAATAAAATTGGAGATTTAGAATACCGGGGAAATGACTTAACCTATATTACTTTTGATAATTTAGATACACAACAAAACCTTTCTCTTAATATTTATTCTCAATTTAATATTTTTAAATGGTGGAATTCGATTTTCAATTTTCGTCCTTCTTATCAAAAATTCGAGAGCACAAATTACGAAAGAGATAACTTTAACTTATTTCTATCTTCTCAAAATTATATAGCACTAAATGATAACCTTAATTTAGAAATTACTTCAAAATTTTCTTCAAAAGGATACGATCGCTACTATAGACAAGAACAAAATTTATTTGATTTGAGTATAGGAGTTGATCATTCTCTATTTCAAAAAAGGGCTAGCTTAAATTATGGACTTGATAATCTCTTTTATACTTGGAGAGGTAATTTAAAGTCTTCTATTGATTATGCTGGTCAAAACAACTTTATTCATTCAAAATGGGACACAAGATTATTTTACTTAGGATTTAAATATTATTTTAAATCAGGTGAAAAATTTAAAAAGACTTCTAAAGAAACAAGTAATAAAACTGAAAAAAGAAGACAATGATTAAAATTATATACTTTTTTTATTTAAAGGGCTCGTCCTTAGATGATTATCCCATCTTTCATCACCAGTTTACGATCTGTCAAATCTGCCAATTTTTCGTTATGAGTTACAATCACAAAAGTTTGTTTAAATTGATCTCTTAAGTCAAAAAACAATTGATGCAAGTCGTTGGCATTCTTAGAGTCTAAATTTCCTGAAGGCTCATCTGCGAAAATCACTTTAGGTTTGTTGATTAAAGCTCTAGCAATAGCGACACGTTGCTGTTCTCCTCCTGAAAGTTCGGTTGGTTTATGAAACTTTCTATGAGAAACACCTAAGTAATCTAATAATTCTAAGGCCTCTTTTTCTAATTGCTTTTTATTTTTTCCGGCAATCATACCCGGTAAACAAACATTTTCCAATGCATTAAATTCAGGTAATAATTGATGAAATTGAAAAATAAAACCAATATTTTCATTACGAAATTGTGCTATTTTTTTTCCCGATAAATCGGTTACTTCTTTACCGTCAATCAAAACGGATCCCTGAAAACCTTTGGAAGGACGATCTAAGGTTCCTAATATCTGTAAAAGCGTTGTTTTTCCTGCTCCAGAGCTTCCTACAATAGAAACTACTTCACCTTTTTTTATTTCCAAATCAACCCCCTTCAAAACATGTAGATCGTTAAAATGCTTATGAATATTTTTAGCTAAAATCATTTCATTAAATTATGATAAAAGCGCAAGATACTTAATTCATTTTTAGCAATTAGAAATCAGGGGTTAATAATTTTACAGAAAAAACCTAATGGTGTATTGTAATTATACTAAGCATAGCGTATGAATAAGAACGATCTTATTACGATACTTTCTTAAAGATCATGTCTAACTTTTATGTTTTTTCTTATAGAAGTGGATCGGTATTCATTCACTAGCTCTTCTCCAAATAATCATAAATACTATTTTATGATTCCTACCTTTTTTCTTAGGTAAAAATTACGATTAAAACATCTATTTACACAAAAAAACAGATTAAATATACCTTAGTAAAACAAAATTTATTTATCTATTTTTAATTATTTTATTGTATCTTGATCGCTCAAAATATTAAACATTATAAACCGTTATATAACGTTATGAATTTACACGAATATCAAGGTAAAGAAATTCTTAATTCATTCGGAGTAAGAATACAAAGAGGAATTGT
>JBKDZS010000054.1:0-7820 GCA_047971445.1 Flavobacteriales bacterium | reverse complement strand
GCAGACCCGAGGACTAACGACAAAGCCAATTCTAAAATAGCACAGCCGGGATAAACATATAGCGTCAGGCTGTACCTGATTGTGCAAGTTGATTGCCGAGACCAGTTATTAGCAGAGGCTTTGCGCTATTTAATTGCTATCGCTATGAAATACAAGGTTGAATATATTGAAGGTGTTGGAAAAGACAGAATTCTATCTCATTATAAGTTAACAGTTTATAAGAAGTTTTTATTTTTTAAATACTGCAATGTTATAATATTTTTCGATGGAAAAGAAATGAATAACTATATAGAAAACAATTTAGTGTAAAATTGTATATAGTTACCAAAGTTTTTTTATAAAAAAGCTACTGACATTACATTATTTCTAATTTCTCTACTACCTATTACCCTACTAATAATCATCCCTATTATTAGTCTATTTTTCAGCCTTTTTTACTTTAAACATTATTTTAATTACGCAGAACACCTTACTTTTTTACTTTATAACACTTCTTTTGTTTTTTTAGCTCTTGTTTTCTTTTTTTTAGCATTATTCTCTTTCAACCTATTCGTTGGCACGTCAAATAATCTGCCTGAAATTACGTTAGTTACTCTATTTAGTATCGTATTGCTTCTATATAGCTTCCGATCTGTAAAAACCTTTTATGGAAACACTTGGGGTGTAACAATTATAAAAACAACTTTCTTATTAGCAATCTCCTTTTTTATCATTTTACTCTCTGTAACTATCGTATTTTCACTTAACCTTATAATTTAATTTCGTAAATAAAAAATGGGTTAACCTGAACTATTAACCCATTTTTAAATAATATCAAGAGATTTTTAACTCAAATACTTTTTTGCTTCCAATAATGCTTGATCAATTCCTTCAATGTACTTGCCTCCTGCTGTAGCAAAAAAGTCTTGTCCTCCTCCTCCTCCTTTAATAAACTGACCTAACTCACGAACAATTTTTCCCGCATTCAGTTCTTTAGAAGTTATCAAGTCTTCTGAGATAAACACCGTTAATACAGGGTTTTGATTTGCTGTTGATCCAACAACCATAAATAGGTTATCAATCTTACCTTTTAATTGAAAAGCTATGCTTTTTACAACTCCTGCATCTAAATTTGTTTTTTCTGAAATAAATGTAATGCCCTCTATTTTTTCAGCTTTATTTAACCATTCGTTCTTCACAAGGATTGCCTTTTCTTTAATAAATTGTGTTACTTGTTTACGTAGATCATTATTTTCTTTTTGAAGAGTTTCTATAGCTTTAATGGGCTCTTTAGAATTCTTTAACGCTTTTAAAACCTCAGCGTATTCTATAAAATGTTTCTTTAGATGATAAATTGCTTTCTGCCCTGTAATAGCTTCTATTCTACGAATTCCTGATGCAATAGAAGTTTCTGACTCAATATGAAACATCATAATATCCGTTGTTGATTTCACATGACATCCTCCACATAATTCCAAAGAATCGCCAAATCTAATCGTTCGTACTACATCATCGTATTTTTCACCAAATAAAGCTATAGCTCCCTTTTCTAAAGCTATATTAACAGGTACAGAACGATTCTCTTCTAAAACATGGCCTGCCATAATATTTTTGAAAACCTTTTCTTCAATCTGTTGTATTTCTTCATTTGTAATTTTTGAAAAATGTGAAAAATCAAAGCGTAATCGATCTTCACTAACATGCGAACCTCTTTGTTCTACATGATTTCCTAAAACTTCACGCAAGGCTTGGTGTAACAAGTGTGTTGCTGTATGATTCTTTGTAATTGCTTCCCTTCTCTTCTTATTAACAAAGGCTTTAAATGTTGCTTCTAGAGTCTTAGGTAATGTTTTAGTTATATGAATAATTAAATTATTTTCCTTTTTTGTATCCAATATAGCCACTTTTTCTCCCAAAGCCTCTATATAACCTGTATCGCCTACTTGCCCTCCACTTTCTGCATAAAATGGTGTGAGATTGAATACAATTTGGTAAAACTCCCCTTTCTTAGTTATTATTTTACGATATTTTGTGATTTTTACATCAGTATCCAAATAATCATAACCTATAAACTCCTCCTTTTCGTCTTCAAGGATGGTAACCCAGTCTCCCATTTCTGATTCAGAAGCTTTTCTAGCGCGGTCTTTCTGCTCCTGCATATATTTTTCAAATCCTATCTCATCAATAGTCATTCCATCGTTTTCTGCTACCAAAGCAGATAAATCTGTAGGAAAACCAAATGTATCATATAGCTCAAACACTACTTTTCCTTCAATAACCGTCGTACCTTCTTTTTTATTCTTCTTAATGATTTGTGAAATTCGATTCAATCCTTGCTCCAATGTTCTTAAAAAAGAAGCTTCCTCTTCTTTTATTACATTAACAATTAAATCCTTCTGTTTAACAAGCTCTGGAAAAAATTCTCCCATTTCTTTTTCCAACACATCAACCAATTTATAAATAAAAGGCTCTTTTTGGTTTAAAAAACGATATCCGTATGAAATTGCACGACGTAAAATACGACGAATAACATAGCCCGATCCATTATTTGAAGGCAACTGTCCATCTGCTATGGCAAAAGAAACTGCCCTTAAATGATCTGCTACAACTCGAATTGCAATATCCTCATCATCTCTTTGACCGTAGGCTTTATCTGAAAGTATCTCTATTTGATTGATAATCGGCATAAATACATCCGTATCATAGTTCGATGCTTTTTTCTGAATAGCCATGCACAAACGCTCAAACCCCATACCTGTATCAATATGCTTTTGAGGTAGATTTTCAAGAGACCCATCTGCCTTGCGCATAAATTCCATAAAAACTAAATTCCATACCTCAACTACTTGCGGATGGTCTGCATTCACTAATTCTTTCCCAGAAATTTTTTCTTTTTCTTCCTCAGAACGTAGATCAATATGTATCTCAGAGCAAGAGCCACAAGGGCCTGTTTCACCCATTTCCCAAAAATTATCTTTTTTACTAAACTCTAAAATTCGATCCTCAGCAATATACTTTTTCCAAATAGTAATTGCCTCTACGTCTTTGGGTAAATTATCTTTTTCATCTCCTCCGAAAACGGACACATAGATATTATCTATTGGAATTTCATAAACTTTTGTTAAAATTTCCCAAGCCCATTCAATAGATTCCTCTTTAAAGTAATCTCCAAAGGACCAGTTTCCTAACATTTCAAACATCGTATGATGATAGGTATCATGTCCTACTTCATCCAAATCATTATGCTTTCCTGAAACACGCAAACACTTTTGTGTATCAGCTATACGAGCGAATTTAGGTTTTTTATAACCCAAAAAATAATCTTTAAATTGATTCATTCCTGCATTGGTAAACATCAATGTTGGATCATCTTTTAAAACGATAGGTGCTGATGCTATAATTTCGTGCTGTTTTCTTTCGAAAAAGTTAAAAAATGCTCGACGTATTGCTCTTGATTTCATATAATTTCACCTAAATTTGACGCAAAGTTAACAATAATCATGCGTATCCCACGTTATTTATTTATAAATTTGCAGAGCTTTTGTTAAAACATTAATAATATGTCTAAAGAAAAATTTTATTACGACTGTAAAACAGGTACTTATGTAAGAATAGATGAGCCTTTTGTTAAAAGATTTAAGAAAGTGGTTATTATACTATCTACAGTTAGTATCTTAGGGATTACTTTTGCTTATATTTTTTCTAATAACAGAAGCACCCCTGTTAAAACCGCTTCTTTAGTTTCCAATAATAATTCTGAAACAGAATTGAATAAAATGGTAGGACAATATGAAGCGTTGAACGAAAAATTGGAAAAAGCCAATACGGTCTTAGATAATTTACAAGAACGTGATAATCACTTATATCGTACGTATTTTGAATTAAGCCCTATTTCTGATGAAGTTAGGAAAGGAGGATTTGGAGGTACAGATCGTTATAAAGATTTGAAAAATTTATCTAAAGCTGACTTGGTTATCAAGACTAGTAAAAAAGTTGATATGTTAAGTAAGCAACTTTTAGTTCAATCGAAATCTATTGAAGAAATTGCAAAACGTGCTAAAGAAAAAGAGAAAATGCTTGCCAGCATTCCTGCTATACAACCTATAGCCAAAAATAAACTTAAGCGATTAGCCTCTGGATATGGTATGCGTCGTCACCCTATTTTAAAAATTGGGAAAATGCACTGGGGACTTGACTTTAGTGCCAATACAGGAACTCCTATATACGCAACTGGAGATGCGACTGTTAAAAGTGCAGGAAGAATGGGAGGATATGGTAATGTTGTTGTTTTAGATCATGGCTACGGTTATGAAACTTACTATGCCCATATGAGTAAATTTGGAAAATATCAAAAGGGTCAAAAGGTAAAAAGAGGGGATATCATAGGTTATGTAGGAAGTACTGGATTATCTTCTGGTCCTCACTTACATTATGAAATTCACAAAGATGGTGAAAAAATTGATCCTATTTCATTCTTCTATAAGAATGTAAGCCCTGATGAATACAAGAAACTACACGATCAAGCTCAAGAAGCGGGACAATCAATGGATTAAACTGATATGCATGTAGAATTACCTGAAAAACTATATTATACAATAGGAGAAGTAGCTAAAGTATTTAATGTTAATACTTCTCTTATTCGTTTTTGGGAGAAAGAATTTGACACTATAAAACCTAAGAAGAGCAAGAAAGGAAACCGTCTTTTTACTCCTGAAGATATTTCTAATTTTAAATTAATTTATCACTTGGTAAAAGAAAAGGGTTATACACTTGAAGGAGCTAAAATAGTTTTAAAAACAAAACCTGAACAAACACATATACAATTTGAAATAATCTCTAGATTAGAAAAAATTCGTGCAGAACTTTTAAAGATAAAAAAAGAACTAGATTCGGGGGAAGAAAATTAATTTTAACTTTTATATAAAAAATCCTTCTTAAGAGAAACTTAGGAAGGATTTTTCAATTCTATAAAACAGGTATTAAATCAAGCCAGCAAAATGTTTTGTCAAACGTATTAACTGTGCTACATAAGACATTTCATTATCGTACCACGTTATAATCTTCACTAACTGTTTTCCTTCTTCTTCCATTACTTTTGTTGATAAACCATCAAATAATGAGCCGTAAGTAATTCCTACGATATCTGAAGAAACGATTGGATCCTCTGTGTACCCTAATGTATCTTTTAATTCGTTTTCAGAAGCTGACTTTATAGCTTTATTGATTTCTTCAACAGTCACATTTTTATCTAACTCAACAACCAAATCAACTAATGACCCTGTAGGAATTGGAACACGCATAGCTCCCCCGTCTAATCTTCCCTTTAGTTCGGGTAGTACTAAACCTACAGCCACTGCTGCTCCTGTAGATGTCGGCACAATATTCTCTGCTGCTGCACGCCCTCTTCTTAAATCAGAATGAGGTCCGTCTAATGTATTTTGATCATTTGTATAACCGTGAATAGTGGTCATTAGACCTTTTTTAATTCCAAAAGTATCATTCAATACTTTAGCTACTGGTGCCAAGCAATTGGTTGTACATGAAGCCCCTGACAATACAGTCTCAGACCCATCTAAAATATCATGATTTACATTATAAACAATCGTTTTCATATCACCTTTTGCTGGTGCCGAAATAATTACTTTTCGAGCTCCTGCCTTAATATGTTTCTCTGCTGACTCCTTTGTACGGAAAAATCCTGTACATTCCAAAACGACGTCTACTTTCAAATCTCCCCAAGGTAAGTTTTCAGGATCTCTCTCTGAATAAATAGTAACTGGATTTCCATCTACTACCAACTTATTTTCCTTAATTTCTAAAGACTCTGTCTTAAAACGTCCCTGCGTTGTGTCATATTTTAATAAATGACCCAATGTTTTAGCATCCGTTAAATCATTAATAGCTACAACTTCAAATTCTGAACTATCTTCAATTAAGCGAAAAGCTAAACGTCCGATTCTACCAAATCCATTAATAGCAACTCTTACTTTACTCATTGTATTCTTTTTTTTATTATAATTATCTTGTACTATACTATTTTAAATAGCTAACATTTCAGCTACTTTTATTAAATTTTTATTAATTTCGTTATGTTTTTTAATCGCCTCTTCAAAAGGTGTATAAACAACTTTATTGCTTCGAATACCTGCCATAATGTTCGTTTTACCATTCATTAAAGCTTCTACAGTGGCTACACCTAAACGAGATGCCAAAACTCGGTCAGCACACGAAGGGTCTCCTCCTCTTTGGATATGACCTAAAACAGTAACTCGAATATCATATCTCGGATATTTCATTCTAACAAATTTAGCTAAGTCATAAACTCCTCCTAATTCGTCTCCTTCTGCAACTACAATTATGTTCGATTTTTTTCCTACTTTTTCAGCACTTCTAACCGATTTTAGTAAATCATCTATACTATCTTTTTGCTCTGGGATTAAAATATCAGAAGCTCCTGAGGCAATCCCTGTATTTAATGCTATAAATCCCGCATCTCTTCCCATAACTTCTACAAAAAACATTCTATTATGAGATTGTGCTGTATCGCGAATTTTATCTATAGCTGAAACTACCGTATTCAAAGCTGTATCGTACCCTATTGTAAAATCAGTTCCAAAAATATCATTATCGATCGTTCCTGGAGCTCCTACTACAGGAACATTGTGCTCTTCATGAAAAATTTTAGCTCCTGTAAAAGAACCATCCCCTCCAATCACAACTAAGGCTTCCAAACCATTTTTCACAAAGTTATCATAAGCCTTTTTACGTCCTTCTTGAGTTCTGAATTCTTCTGAACGTGCTGTTTTTAATATTGTTCCCCCACGATTGATAATATTTCGAACATCTCGAGGGCCTAAATCTATAATATCATTTTCTATCAAACCTCTGTAGCCTAATCGAATTCCTTTACATTCAACTCCATAATAAGCACAAGCTCTTGCCACTGATCGAATTGCAGCATTCATACCTGGAGCGTCTCCACCTGAAGTCATTACTCCTATTCTGTTTAATTTCTTTTTTGCCATAGTTTTTATAAAATTGAACTGTAAAAATACTCTTTTTTCATCTCTTTACAAAGGTAGTATTTTTTATTTTAGTGTAAAAATAACACTTATAAAAACACTCCGCAATATGATTTTAATTACCTATCTTTGTCAAAAAGTGAACTAAGCTATGGGTAAAAATACTGAAAGTTTATTAGACCTTTCCGTAGATTGTGTCGTTTTTGGTTTTGATAATGACAATTTAAAATTTTTAGTAATTGAACAAGAGCGTTCTTCAAAAAATGACTCCCCTCGTAAAGCTTTACCGGGAAATTTAGTTTTTGAAAGTGAAAGTTTGGACGATGCTGCAAGTCGGGTTTTAAAAGAACTAACAGGCTTAAACGGTATTTATTTAAGGCAATTTTATACTTTTGGAAATCCTAAGCGTGTTCAAAACCTAAAAGATCAAGAATGGTTGCGAAAATTTAGACAACGCCCAAACTCTCGAGTTGTTTCAGTAGCTTACTATTCATTAATTAAAATGGAAGATTACCATTTAAGTCCTTCTTCTTTTGCTGAAAACACCGAATGGGTTGATATTAACGAAATACCTGAACTAGCCTTTGATCACAACGAAATTGTAACACGAGCTATTGGAAAATTACGCAAAGACACTCAAAACTATAACATCAGTTTTAAGCTACTTCCTAATAAATTCACCCTAGGCCAACTACAAAAATTATACGAAGTCATTTTAAATAAAGAATTAGATAAACGAAATTTCAGAAAATCCATTCGAAAAATAGAAGAGTTAGTTCCTCTAGATGAAAAACAGAAAAATGTTGACCATAAGCCCGC
>JBKDZS010000053.1:0-27309 GCA_047971445.1 Flavobacteriales bacterium | reverse complement strand
AAAAAATTTCAATACCCTAACGACACCAATATATGCCATTCATATGAAGTCATAACCTCTACTCCATTAAATACACAGTATATATTTGAGGAGCTAAACCTAGCTGATCCAACCAATTTCTTCAAAATAGAGCCTAATCATTATATTTTTGTTTCTTTAACAGATCAAGATGCGAAGACTCTAGAAGGATTAGGTGCTGTAGAAAGTGTATCTAGAAGATATTTAACTCATGATTCTAATTCCAAAACAACATTCCCTAAAAATAAATCATGGCATAATGATCAATATGGCCCCCTCTACATTCCTAAAAAAGGAGATAAAATCACTCTAACAACTGATAATATTGATCAATATTATAATCTTATAACAAAATACGAAGGGAATACACTACAAGACCATGATGGGCAATTTGTTATAAATGGTTATGCTACAAATCATTATACAGTGAAACAAGACTATTATTTCATGATGGGAGATAACCGCCATAATTCGTTAGATTCACGTTACTTTGGGTACGTTCCTTTTGACCATGTTATAGGCTCACCTGTATTAACTTGGATGAGTATTAATTTAAATGGAAATAAAATGCCTCGCTGGGAACGTTTTATGACAATTCCTAATAATGGAGATGCTAATAAAACTTCTTACCTATGGGTTGTAGGACTTTTAATTGCTGTTTATTTTGGTTATTCCTTTATACGAAAGAAAAAAGAAGAAGAATAGATTTTAAAATTTATAAACTAAGCGAATAATATAACCATTTGCTCCTTATTTTGTTAGTATTATGAATACTATTTTGTTACCTATACACCTATTTCCTTCTATTGAATATTATGCTTATTTAATAAAATCGGATCACTATCTTTTTGAAATTGAAGATCATTTTCAGAAACAAACTTACCGAAACCGATATTCAATTTATGGGGCTAATGGAAAACTTAATCTTTCTATTCCTACTTTACATAAAACTGGCTCTAGGTTCTATAAAGATACCCAAATAGCATATAATACTAATTGGCAACGTAACCATATTAAATCCTTAAAATCAGCCTATCAATCATCACCTTATTTTGAATTTTATGAGGACGATATTACCCCTCTTTTTAAAACAAAAGAAAAATATTTAATTGATTTTAACCTAAAGTCCTTTATTTTAGTCAACAATTTGCTACAACTGAATGTAGAAATAACGAAAACAACAGAATATTTACTCAATCCTAGTCAAAGAGATCTTCGAAATTATTTTAATACAAAAAAAGAAACACTACAGGGATTTGAGTCTTATATTCAAGTTTTTTCATCAAAAGAAGGATTTATAAAAAACCTAAGCATTTTAGACCTTTTATTTAACGAAGGTCCTAATGCTACTCTTTATTTAGAAAATATAAAATTATCATAAATGAAAAAAGTCATCTTATCACTAATTTTTGTAGGGTTCTCAATAAACGTCATTGCTCAGAAACATGACCATAAACATGAAGCAGCTCCTCTAGACTGGTTTCACAGAAGTATCGATGAGGAAGTTTTTGGTGTTAATACCCATAAAGCCTATGCATTTTTGGAAAAAACAGGGCGTATTCCTCAAACAGTTATTGTAGGTATACTAGATTCAGGAGTTGACGCTGACCATGAAGACTTAAAAGATGTTATGTGGGTCAATAAAAAAGAAATTGCAAATAATGGCCTTGATGATGATAAAAACGGGTATATTGATGATATACATGGGTGGAATTTTCTTGGTAATGCAGATGGAACTAACATAAAAGGTGATAACTTAGAGATTATACGCCTATATGCTAAATACCGTTCAAAATTTCAAGACTTAAGTGATCAAAAACTTAAAAAAAATATTCAAAAATATCCAAAAGAATACGAAATTTATTTAGAAGGAATAAAATTAATCAATACAAATACAATTCAAAACAAGATTGAACTTTCCGAATTAAAAGCACAAAAAGAACAATTTATTGTTTATGAGTCTCAATTTACTACAGTTTTTGAAAAAATAAAAAAATTGATTCCTACCAAAAAAATCTCTGCAAATGAATTAAAACCTCTTATTAAGAAACATAAAAAAGATAAACAAGCTTATGCTGTTTTAGGAATGCTTTATGAAGCAGCTGTACAAGATCCTAATCAAACTATTAATATAGACCAAATTCAAAAAGAATTTAATGAACTTTTGAATATTGATACTAAAAACTTAGACGAGTATATTAGTTTTCTTGAATCGAAGATTAACTATCATTATAATCCTGATTTAGATACTCGTAAAATCATTGGAGATGATTATGATAATAAAAAAGATTCTAACTATGGAAATAATGATGTAAAAGGACCTTATGCTATGCACGGAACTCATGTTGCAGGCTTAGTCGCTGCAGTACGTAATAACGGCATTGGTATGGATGGCGTTGCTAATAATGTTCAAATCATGGGTGTTCGTATCGTTCCTGATGGAGATGAGCGTGATAAGGACGTTGCCAATGGGATCATCTACGCAGTAGATAATGGTGCTAAAATAATAAACATGAGTTTTGGTAAAAAATATTCCCCAGATAAACCTATTGTCGATGATGCTATCCGCTATGCTGAGAAAAAGGGAGCCTTATTAATACATGCAGCAGGAAATGATGGTGAAGACTTAGACTTACAGTTACATTACCCCGTTAATATTATCAAAAATGATACAATTGCCACAAATTGGATTACAGTAGGTGCAAGCACACCTCACAAAGAGCATTTAGCTGCTACATTTAGCAACTATGGATCTAAAACAGTTGATTTATTTTCTCCTGGAACTGAAATCTATTCTACGACACCAAATAATCAATACCAAAGTCTTCAAGGAACTTCGATGGCAACACCTATTGTTTCTGGAGTTGCTGCTTTAGTATGGTCTTATTACCCAGAGCTAACAGCTCACGAATTGCGTAATGTTTTACTTCAATCTGTTAATGTTTACAAAGCAACTGTACCCACTCCAACTGAAAAAAAGAAGAAAACAGCACTACCTTTTACGAGTTTATCAACCACTGGAGGGGTTATAGATGCCTATAACGCTGTAAAAATTGCCGATAACTTTATTAAAAATAAAAATACTACTTCCATTAAAATGGACAAAATTAAGCACAATAAGTAAATAACTCGGAATACCTCTAATAGTTTAATATTAAATCTTTTTAAAAATTCTTAATAGATTTAGTACTTTTACCCTATCCATTTTCTAGTAAACTAAATGAAAAAACAAAGTAAAAAGAAAATTACAACTACCCCTTCTAAACAAGTTCAACTCATCTTGGGAATTATCCTATTAGGGTTGGGGATTTTTCTATGCATTTCTTTCTTTTCTTTCATAATGAATTGGAAAGCTGATCAAAGTCAATTACAGTTACATAGTTTTTTTGATAAAAATGTTATGACACAAAATGCTTTAGGAAAAGTTGGAAACTTCTTTGGTCAATGGTTTGTGGGATTAGGTGTTGGTATTACCGCCTTTTTATTCCCTTTTCTTCTTATTTTATCAGGAATTCGTATTGGATTTAACGTAAAGCTTATTTCTCTAAAAAAATACTTCACTCATAGTGTATTTTTTCTTTTTTGGCTACCAATATTCTTAGCCTTACTAGTTCCCAATCGACATAGTTTATATGGCGTTACTGGATTTGAACTTACAGAAATACTAAAATCAATGCTTGGAGTAGTAGGAATTGGTATTATTTTATTTATCTCCCTAATCATTTATAGTGTTATTTCTTTCAAATCTATTTTTGAATTGATTTCCAACAAATTTATTCAATCATCAAAAGAAAAAACTCATAAAACTCAAGATACTTTACAAAATGAGTCTTTAAATGAGAACCCTATATCAAATTCAACAGATTTTTCAATCGAAAATACATCCTCTCTTTCCCAAGAAATTATACCTGATGAGAAAATGGAACCTTCTTTAGTTCAAAAACCTCAAGAGTCAAGTATAAATTTATCTTCAGTTAACGAACCTCAAGAACCCAAATATTTAGATGATCTATTACATAATATTGTACCAGAAGAGAGCTCGCCCAAAATAGATTCTCCAACACTCTCTATGGAAATTGAACCCACAAAAGAAGAGACTATTTTTGAGAAAAGCCTTTCAGAACAATTGGTCTCTGAATATGGTGAATATGACCCTACCTTAGATTTATCAAAATACCAATTCCCTTCAATTAGTATGTTAAAGCGTTATGATAACGAAAACATCATGATTGATCAAAATGAATTGGAAGCGAATAAGAATAAAATTGTTGAAACCTTAAATAATTATAAAATAGGTATTGCCAAAATAAAAGCAACTGTAGGTCCAACCATTACTTTATATGAAATTATACCTGAAGCTGGGATCCGTATTTCTAAAATTAAAAATTTAGAAGATGATATTGCCCTAAGTCTATCCGCTCTAGGTATTCGTATTATAGCTCCTATTCCGGGAAAAGGAACCATTGGTATTGAAGTTCCCAATAAAAATGCTCGCATTGTTTCTATGCATTCTGCTATCGCTTCAGAAAAATTTCAAAATAATAACAAAATGGCTTTACCTGTTGCTTTTGGAAAAACCATTTCAAATGAAACTTTTGTAGTGGATTTAGCCAAAATGCCTCATTTATTAATGGCAGGTGCTACCGGACAAGGAAAATCAGTTGGTTTAAATGCTATATTAGCTTCCCTACTATATAAAAAGCATCCTTCTGAGTTAAAATTTGTTTTAGTAGATCCTAAAAAAGTAGAATTAACACTTTATTCTAAAATAGAACGCCATTATCTAGCTAAACTACCTGATTCAGAAGAAGCCATAATCACAGATAACACTAAAGTAATCAACACATTAAATTCATTATGTATTGAAATGGATAATCGTTATGAACTGTTAAAAAATGCTATGGTTCGTAATATTATCGAATATAATGAGAAGTTCAAACAACGTAAATTAAATCCTTCTGAGGGACATCGCTTTTTACCTTATATTGTACTAGTAGTTGATGAGTTTGCTGATCTTATCATGACTGCAGGTAAAGAAGTAGAAACTCCTGTAGCTCGTTTAGCTCAGCTAGCACGTGCTATTGGTATTCACTTAATTGTGGCTACGCAAAGACCTTCTGTAAATGTAATTACAGGTATTATAAAGGCCAATTTCCCAGCTCGTGTCGCTTTTCGTGTAACTTCCAAAGTTGATTCACGAACAATTTTAGATGCTGGAGGAGCTGATCAACTTATTGGGCGTGGAGACATGCTATTCTCTACTGGAAATGAGTTAATTAGAATACAGTGTGCTTTTGTCGACACTCCTGAAGTTGAAGAAATTTGTGACTTTATAGGCAATCAAAAAGGATACCCTGATGCCTTACTATTACCAGAATATGTTGGAGAAGAATCAAGTATGTTAGATATTGATCTAGATGATCGAGATAAATTATTCGAAGATGCTGCACGACTTATCGTTATAGCTCAACAAGGCTCTGCTTCTTTATTACAACGAAAATTAAAACTTGGCTATAATCGGGCTGGTAGAATTATAGATCAATTAGAAGTGGCAGGAATTGTTGGTCCATTCGAAGGAAGTAAAGCACGACAAGTTTTAATTCAAGATGAAAACAGTTTGGAACAGTTATTGGATACCTTAAAATAAATCAAAAAATTATGAAAAAAATTGTTTTTGTATTCGGACTCGTATTAAGTATTTTTGTTAATGCACAAACATCTGGAAGAACTTTATTGAATAAGTCTACAAAAAAGATGAAAAGTTATACCAGTATGTATTTAACTTTTAATTACAGTTTGGAGAATGCGAAAGAGAACATACACGACAAACAACACGGATATATTTACCTAAAGGGAGAGCAATATCACTTAAGTTTATTGGGTATTAAGCAAATTTTTGATGGTACAAAACTTTACACTATTTCTGAAGAAGATGAAGAAGTCACTATTTCAAAAGGAAAAAATGAAGATGCTTTATTAACACCTACTAAAATATTAAATTCTTATAAAAAAGGATTTACTATTGTTAAGGGAGTAAAAAAAGATCTTATTCAATATGTTACGCTAACACCTAAAAAAAAATCAGCTACTACTAAAAAAGTAGTTATTGGAATTAATTCTAATACAGATGATTTGCACAGTATCATGGAAGAAAATAATGAAGGAACTCAAACAACCTTTACTTTGAATAAATTTATTCCTAATTTTCCAGTTCCACCAATGCTTTTACAATATGATGCTAATAAGTATAAAAATTATTTAATAACCGAAATTGATTAATGATAAAGAAACTTGATATTTACATTCTGAAAGCTTTTATAGGGCGATTTATAATAATTTTCGGAATTCTATTTTTCTTATTTTTATTAAGTTTTGTTTGGCAAAAACTAGCAGAATACACGGGTCGTGGTGTTAGCTTTTTGATTATTGGTAAAGCGATTTTTTATTTAGGCGTTTCCTTTGTACGCATGGTTCTGCCCCTTTCTATTTTATTAACGACCATTATGGCTTTTGGTGGTTTAGGAGAACATTATGAATTAGCTGCCATTCGTTCTACTGGAACTTCTCTCTGGAGGATTATGCGACCACTCTTTATTTTCAGTCTATTATGTGCAAATGTTTCTTTCATATTTTCGGACAATATAGCTACAGATGCTTACAAAAAGGCAAGAAATCTTCAGAGCAATATTCTAGAGTCTCAAACTGCTTTAGCTTTAAAATCTGGAGTTTTTTCAGATATCAACGGTTACCCTATTCGAATAAACAGTAAGAATGGAGAAAAACTTGAGGGTGTTTATCTGTTTATGCAAGAAAATTCCAATAGTGATCAACAAATTATCATTGCTGATCATGGAACTTTAATCAACCACGATTCCCTACCTATTGTAGAGTTAACACTTTATAATGGGTATATTTATGAAGAGGAGATTAAAGGCCTCTCCTCTATCAAATTAAAAAAACAACCTGGTAATAAAGTAGCTTTTGACTCTCTCATACAGCGTTTTAATATAAAAGATTTACTAAGTCAAGAAATTTCTGAAGAAGGGGGGTTCAACAATCATTACCAAATGTTAAAAACTTCTGAGCTAAATGATCAAGTAGACACCTTAAAAGTTCAAATAGCTAATTATTACAATGCTTTCGAAAAAAATACAGCAAAACAATTATTTACCACAACTTCGAAAATCGATTCCCTAAACTCAAAAGATCTAACCTACGCAGGTAAACTTTTGTATGAAAACTATACACTAAACCGTAGAAACAAGATTGCCACTTTGGATCAAACTATTCAGCAGTTTGAGCGGATAGAAAATATGCACTTCAAGAATAGAGAAAATCAAATTAAGGGAAAAGAAAAGTTAAAAAACAAATATATTTTAGAACAATATAATCGATTCGTCTATGCTTTTGAATGCATCATGATGTTTTTAATTGCAGCTCCACTTGGAGCAATAATTCGAAAGGGAGGACTTGGAATGCCTCTGGTTGTTGGAATTACTGTTTTTATCATATTCTTCTTATTGGAAAATGGAGGTCGTAACTGGGCTATAGATAGTGTAATACCTCCTCCTATTGGATCTTTATTACCTGTTATCGTTTTATTTCCCTTAAGCATTTATTTAACCTTTCAAGCTAACAACGACTCCGAAGTATTCAATCAAGATAAGTATTTTGAACCTTTTCGAAAATTATACCGTAAATTTAAACCTGAAAGTATTCATAAACGCTATCAATAATCACCCTAGTAATTCAATTATAACAAACACGTGAAACATACTCAATTAAATAAAATAGACGATGCCATTGAAGACATTAAAAATGGTAAAATTGTGATCGTTGTAGATGATGAAAATCGTGAAAATGAAGGCGATTTTATTGCCGCAGCAGAAAAAGTAACCCCTGAAATGATCAATTTCATGGCTACTCATGGTAGAGGGCTCATTTGTACCCCTTTAACTGAAAAAAGATGTGAAGAATTGAACCTTCATATGATGGTTGAAAATAATACCGTACTTCATCATACTCAATTTACCGTATCAGTAGACTTAATCGGTCATGGATGTACAACAGGGATATCAGCTCACGATCGTGCTAAAACCATTGAATTTTTAGCAAAAGAAGAAACTCAACCACACGAACTGGGAAGGCCAGGGCATATATTTCCTTTAAAAGCTAAAAATGGCGGTGTTCTTCGAAGAGCCGGTCATACAGAAGCTGCTGTTGATTTAGCACGATTAGCTGGATTAAAACCTGCAGGAATTTTAGTGGAAATTCTTAATCAAGATGGCTCTATGGCTAGATTACCTCAATTAATTGAAGTGGCTAAGAAATTTAATCTAAAAATAATTTCTATTGAAGATTTAGTAGCTTACCGCATGCAAAAAGATTCATTAGTTGAGAAAATTGAAGAATTTCCTGTAAAAACAACATTTGGAGACTTTACATTAACCACTTTTAAGCAAACCAATAACGATCAAATACATTTTGCTCTTACAAAAGGAGAATGGAATGAAACTGAAGCCATTCCTGTTCGGGTTAAAGCTTCTAGTAATTACTACGATCTTTTTGCTTCCTTGACTAAGGGTGAAGATCATAATATAAGTAAAACAACTCAAATTATTAATAAAGAAGGTAAAGGAGCCTTTATTATAATTAATAATGTTGCAAACCCTGAATTGATTTTAAATAAATTGCAACAATTTAAGCAATTTCAATTGGGAAATAATCTTTCTCCTACCCTACCCATGGATCAAAAAGATTACGGTATTGGAGCACAAATTATTAAACAACTTGGTATCTATAACATTCGTTTAATTAGTAATAAAACTAAAGTTTTAAAAGCTATTGAAGGTTATGGAATTCATATTGTAGATCATATTGGGTTTTAGCAATATTAAATATCTAAGTTTAAATTCTCAAAGTAATTAAAAAATGAAAATTAATTTTAGAGTTAAATACAGTACCGCCTTTGGACAGTCCATTTACGTAATAGGTGATCATCCAATATTAGGCAACTCAAAAATGGATCAAGCTCAACCCTTAAATTTTATAAATTTGGAACAGTGGGGGAATCAAGTAGAAATCCATGTTAAATCTAAAAAATTAATTGAATATCAATATGTTGTAAAAGATGATCGATCAGGAATAATCCTAAAAGAGTGGAAAAAAAGAACTTTTACAATCGATCCTTCATCTACAATCAAAAAAATAGATTTATTTGATACTTGGAGTAGTGCTGGAACTGTTGATTACAGCTTTGAAACTTCTATGTTTGATACCTTTCTACCTACATATAAAAAACAACGTCTTACTCAAACAAAATTCACACATCAATTTGATATTCACGTACCACTTTTAAAAGTAAACGAAACCATTGCTTTAATTGGGAGCTGTGATCCTTTAGGAAATTGGGATATAAAGAACTGTATTCCCATGAAACGGATAAATAAAAATCGTTTTATTGTACAAGTAGATTTATCTAAAGTAAAACATCCTTTTGAATATAAATACGGTATTTACAATACTCATAAAAAACAATTTATTCAATACGAAGAAGGAGAGAATCGTCACGTATTTCCTGTAGAAGAAAACCATATATTCTATATTCATGATGAATATTTTAACCGTTCTCAGGAAGAGTATTGGAAAGGTGCAGGAGTTGCTATTCCTGTTTTTTCTTTACGTTCTAAAAAAAGTATGGGAGTTGGAGAATTCTTAGATTTGAAACAATTAGCTGATTGGGGAAAAGAAACAGGAATGCGTTTATTACAAATTTTACCCGTAAACGATACTACAGCACAACACAATTGGATAGATTCCTATCCTTATGCTGCAGTTTCAGTTTTTGCTATGCATCCTCAATATTTAAATATACAAGCACTACCTTATGATATGCCCAAAACATTTCAAACTAAGGTTCAACAAAAAGTAGATAAACTCAATGAAAGTTTTACTGTTCCTTACGAAAAGATGATGCAATCTAAATGGTCATTTATTCAAGAAATTTTTCAAAAACATGCCAAAACTTTTCTAAAAGATCAAAGTTTTCTCAATTTTTTTAAAAAAAATGAACATTGGTTAGTTTCTTATGCTGCTTTTTGTGTATTAAGAGATGAAAATGGAACTCCTGATTTTTCAAAATGGAAAACACTAACAAAGTATTCCAAGAAAACTGTTCATCAGTTTGCAAAAGATAATGTAAAAGTTCAAATTCACTATTTCGTTCAATACTATTTACACCAACAATTAACTGAAGCGGTTACATATTTACATAAAAAAGGGCTCGTATTAAAAGGTGATATTCCTATTGGAATTTATCGTTATAGTTGTGATGCATGGGTAGAACCCCAATTATATAACATGAATATGCAAGCAGGTGCCCCACCTGATGACTTTGCTATAAAAGGTCAAAATTGGGGATTTCCTACGTACAATTGGGATAAAATGGAAGCTAATAACTTTAGATGGTGGAAAAATCGTTTTACACAGTTAGCACAATATTTTGATAGTTTTAGAATTGATCATATTTTAGGTTTTTTTAGAATTTGGCAAATTCCATTGCATGCCGTTGAAGGAATCTTAGGATTCTTTGAGCCTGCTTTACCTTTCTCTAAGAAAGAACTTATAAGCCCTATAGATTTTGATGAAAAACGGTTTTGCACTCCATTTATTAATGAGACTATTTTAAGTAACCTTTTTGGTAAAAATAAAAGTTTTGTAAAGGAAACCTTCCTAAACTATACAAAAGGAACGTATGCATTAAAGAGTAAATTCGATACTCAACGAAAAGTTGAAACTTTTTTTAAAGAAAATCCTGATGAAAAAAACATTCAACAAGCTCTATATGACTTAATCGCCAATGTATTATTCATTAAAGATTCAAAAGGATATCACCCACGTTATGGCTTAATGAATACAACTTCATTTCAATTCTTAAAAGCTACTCAAAAAGAACCGCTAAAAAATTTATATCATGATTATTTTTACCATCGTCATGAAACTTTTTGGGAGGAAAAAGGTTTTAGAAAATTACCCGCAATTAAAAATGCAACCAACATGTTAATCTGTGGAGAAGATTTAGGAATGGTTCCCTCTTGTGTACCCAAAGTAATGAAAGAGCTCGGTATTTTAAGTTTAGAAGTGCAAAGAATGCCTAAAAACCCTAATATGCGCTTCTTCACTCCTGAATCTGCTCCCTATTTAAGTGTTGTTTCTCCTTCATCTCATGACACTTCCACCCTGCGTGGTTGGTGGGAAGAAAATGAGGAACAAACTGAAGATTTTTTTAGAACAATTTTAAAAGAATCTCAAAAAGCTCCTAAAATTATGAGTGGAAAAATTGTTGAGAAGGTTATCATGCAACACTTTTATAGTAATGCCATGTTAGCCATTTTCCCCATTCAAGATTATTTAGGTATTGATGAAAAACTACGTCACCCAAAAGTAGAAGAAGAACGTATTAATATTCCTGCCATCATTCCTCATTTTTGGAATTATCGTTTACACATAAACTTAGAAGATTTAATTAAAGAAAAAGCTTTTAATCAAAAATTACATCAATTGGTACAAAGTTCAGGAAGGTAGAATATAGTGTCTCAATTAACAACTCAATAAAGTAATTTCTAAAACTTTTGTAATTTAACTTTTAAATAGAAACATACTCATTCATGAACACCGAAATCCAAAAGAAAATTCATGACTTAAGAAAAGAACTACAAAAACATAATCACAACTATTATGTGCTAGATAAATCGTTAATATCAGATTATGAATTTGATACTAAGCTAAAAGAATTACAAAAACTTGAAGAAAAATATCCTGAGTTTTATGACGAAAACTCACCTACCCTACGTATTGGCGGAACGATAACCGATAAATTCAACACCGTCCAACACCTTTTTCGTATGTATTCATTAGATAATACTTACAATAAAGAAGAATTGGAAGATTGGGAAAAACGCTTGTATAGAATTTTAGGAGAAGATGCTGAAATCGAATACGTTTGTGAATTAAAATACGACGGCGCTTCCATTTCAATCACATATGAAAACGGTCTTTTAAAACAAGCTATTACACGTGGTGATGGTTTTAAAGGAGACGATGTAACAGCTAATATTAAAACCATTAAGTCAGTACCTCTAAAATTAAGAGGTAACTATCCTGATAAATTTGATATTAGAGGGGAAATAATACTACCGTTTAAGGGTTTTCAAAAAATGAATGAGGAAAAAATAGCACATGGTGAAGAGCCTTATGCTAACCCTAGAAACACCGCCTCTGGATCTTTAAAATTACAAGATAGTTCAGAAGTAGCCAAGCGTCCTTTAGAGTGTTTGTTATATTTTTTAGTAGGAGATCATTTAGGAATCGAAAATCAATTCGAATCACTTAAAAAAGCCCGAGATTGGGGTTTTAAAGTACCTACTGTATCTGAAAAGTTTACAACTCTTCAAGAAGTTTTAGGTTTTATAAATAAATGGGATCATAAACGATTGGATTTACCTTATGAAACAGATGGTGTTGTGATTAAGGTTAATAGCTATCAACAACAAGAAGAGCTAGGCTATACTTCAAAAGCACCTCGTTGGGCTGTAGCTTATAAATTCAAGACAGAGCAAGTTGAAACTCTTTTAAAATCAATCACTTATCAAGTAGGTAGAACTGGAGCTGTTACACCTGTAGCAAATTTGGAAGCTGTACAAATTGCAGGGACTACAGTTCGAAGAGCTTCACTACATAATGCGGATATTATAGAAAAATTAGATATTCGTATTGGAGATACCGTTTGTGTAGAGAAGGGAGGTGAAATTATCCCCAAAATCATAGGAGTTAATTTAGAAAAACGATCTAATCATTCTAGTGATTTAGATTATATTACCCATTGTCCCGAATGTAGAACCAAGCTGATTAGAAAAGAAGGTGAGGTAGCTCATTATTGTCCAAATGAATACAATTGCCCTCCTCAAATAATAGGAAAAATAGAACATTTTATATCTAGAAAAGCATTAGATATTGACGGTTTAGGAAGCGAGACTATTGAATTATTATATAACAATCATTTAATCGAAAATGTAGCCGATCTGTATGAGTTAAAAATAGAACAAATTATTCCTTTAGAACGAATGGCCGAAAAATCAGCTCAAAATATCATAGAAGGTGTAAAGAAATCTAAAAAAATTCCATTTGAAAAGGTCTTATATGGTTTAGGAATTCGATTTGTAGGAGAGACGGTAGCTAAGAAGTTAGCTAAACACTTTAAAACCATTCAAGCTTTACAAAAAACCTCTTTCGAAGAGTTTATCGAAGTAGATGATATTGGTCCCCGTATTGCTGAAAGCCTAATCGAATATTTTAAAGATGAAAAACATCAAATTCTTTTAAGTAGACTTCAACATCATGGATTACAATTTGAGTCAGATGAAACACTTTTACCTAAATTAGAAAGTACTAATTTAGAAGGAAAAACCTTTTTATTTACAGGAAAATTAACTCTATTTACTCGCAATCAAGCACAAACTATGGTAGAAAAGCATGGAGGAGTAAACCTAAATGGTGTAACAAAAAAATTAAATTATTTGGTAGTTGGAGAGAAAGCTGGTTCAAAATTAATTAAAGCAGAAAAACTGGGCATAGAAATTCTATCCGAACAGCAATTTTTAAGTTTGATACAAAATAAAACCGTATAGCTTAATTGGTTATTGTTATTATTATAACACTATTAGGTTCAATTCCTGCTTTTTACACAGCCTAAAGTTTTTCACATTGTATATTCTAATATTAAGTTTACCTTTGCTACAAAAGTTACATGACTTTATGAATTATCTTAAAAAAGAGCTTATTTTACTTTTTTTTCTACTACTAAATATTGGGTTGAAAGCTCAAACGAAAAATCATACCTCTTTTCAGGCAGATTATTTCTATGGTAATTTAGTCAAACATAATCCTGATGTAGCACATTTAGTAAAGGGACATCCTTCAGGCATTATTTTAAGTTGGAATAAAGAAACAACTGGAAAAAACGAATGGGAAGAACGATTTAATTATCCTGATTTTGGAATTTCATTCATTTATCAAGATTTTAAAAACGATGTTTTGGGGGAAGATTACGGGCTATACGGTCATTATAATTTTTATTTGGGGGATCGCACAAAAAATAAAAATGATTTCTCACTACGCTTGGGAGTAGGATTAGCCTATAACACCAATCCCTATCACAAAACAGAAAACAGCAAAAATACGGCCTTTGGCTCTCATATTTCAGCCAGTATTTATGCTATGGCTAACTACAAACGAAAAATCACGCAAAACATAAGTGCTCAAACCGGACTTACCTTTATTCATTATTCTAATGGAAATACAAAAGCTCCAAATAACGGTATCAACCTTTTAGGTATAAATGTAGGCTTAAACTACGATTTAAATCCGGCTAAAAAAGAATACCAAAAACATGAAAAAACCATTTTTAAAGAACCGATTAAATACAATATTGTAATTCGAAGTGGAATGAATGAAGCGGATGTTATTAATAGTGGCTTATACCCCTTCTTAACCACATCACTTTATGCGGATAAACGTTTAAGTCATTTAAGCGCTATTCAATTGGGTACCGATATTTTTGTTTCAAAATTTTTAAAAGAATACGTTAAATATAAAAATTCTGTGGATGGAGAGAATAACGATCCTAATAAATACGTTCGGGTAGGAATTATGGCAGGTCATGAGTTGTTTATAAACAAACTCTCCATTTTAACTCAAGTAGGTGTTTACGTATACGATCCTGTTAATTTTGAGAGTATTATTTACGAACGTATTGGTTTAAAACGATACTTTGGAAAAACAGTATTTGGTACAGTATCATTAAAAGCTCATGGAGCAAGAGCAGAAGCTGTAGAGTTTGGAATTGGAGCAAGGCTTTAAAAATATTTTTGAATGAAAAATAAATTTAAAATGACCTTAATTGGTCTTTGTATTGTAATATCACATTCGTGTGATAGTGAAAATGCTCTTGATTGTTTTCAAACTGCTGGAACAATCATTCAAAAAGAAATTGAAGTAGCGTTTTTTTCAAAAATAGTAGCACAAGAAGAAATCATTCTCATTTTAAAACAAGGCGATCAACAAAAGGTGATTGTAGAAACGGGTAAAAACCTATTAAACGATGTAAAAGTCTATGTTGAAAATAATCAATTGATTTTAAAAAATGAAAATCATTGTAATTACGTACGTGATTACGAGTTAACCAAAATATACGTAACAGCTCCTGACCTTACTGAACTTCGTTGTGCCACCAATCGCTATATAAAATCAGAAGGAACATTAACTTACCCTCATTTAACTGTTTTATCAGAAAATTGGAATAGTGATTATTTAGCCTCTGGAGATGTAGAACTCACCTTAGATAATCAAAAAACAACCTTTATAGCCAACGGAACCTCCATTTTCAGAATATCAGGAAAAACGCAACAATTACATCTTAATTTTGCTGCAAACGATTGTCGTTTTGAAGGTGATGATTTTATAGCTAATCAAGTTCAAGTCACTCATAAAAGTTCAAATGATATAATCGTAAATCCTCAAAATTCTTTAAAAGGAATCCTTTACAGTGTTGGGAATCTTATTTCTAAAAATCATCCAGAAATTATAGAAGTAGAAGAACGATTTAAAGGAAAGCTTATTATTGAAAAGTAAAAAATTTATTGAAAAAATTAAACATATGAATAAATCAACCCTAAATTACCCCAAATCCTTTTCACACATTGGAATTACAGTTCCCGATATAAAAAAAGCGGTACAATTTTATAAAGAAGTGATGGGCTGGTATGTCATCATGCCTCCCTCTACCGTTAACAAAGAATCGAATACTGCTATTGGAATTATGTGTATCGATGTTTTCGGTGAAGATTGGGAATCCTTTGAAATCGCACATTTAGCCACTTCTGATGGGATAGGTATAGAGCTTTTTTCATTTCCTAATGGTAAAAAAGAAATTCCTGAATTCAACCCATTTAATACGGGTTTATTTCATTTTTGCGTCCAAGATCCAAACATTGAAGAACTTACCCAGAAAATAGTGGAATACGGTGGAAAACAACGTATGCCTATTCGTACTTATTATCCCAATGAAAAACCATTTCAAATGGTTTATGTAGAAGACCCATTTGGAATTGTATTTGAAATTTATACGCATAGCTATGAACTAACTTATTCAAGTGGTGCTTACCAAAAATAATTTAAAAAGATATAATATTATGAAGACATTAAGAACATTGGTTATTGTTGTGCTATCAATCATAATCATAGCCTGTCAAGCTCCTCTAAAAAAGGAAGAAAATAATACCATAAAGTCTGAAAGAATGACTACTGATAAAAAAATACTTTTTGTAGTAACATCTCATGAGAACTTGGGTAATACTAATAAAAAAACAGGCTATTGGTTAAGTGAAGTCGCACACCCTTGGAAAGAGTTAACTCAAGAAGGTTATGTTATTGATTTCGTTAGCCCTAATGGTGGAAAAGCACCAATAGATCCTGCGAGTATGGATCTTAAAGATTCTATTAACACAGTATTTTTAGCTGATAAAAAGTACCAAGAAAAAATAGAAAACTCATTAAAGCCAAGTGATGTAGATCCTAAAAACTATATAGGTATTTACTATGCTGGTGGACACGGTACTATGTGGGATTTTCCTAATAACAAACTCCTAGCAAAAATTACCGCATCTATTTACGAAAATGGTGGTATTGTAAGCTCTGCTTGCCATGGAACAGCAGGGTTAGTAAACGTAATGTTGCCTAATGGAAAATATCTTGTTGAAAATAAAAATATTAGTAGTTTTACAAATGAGGAAGAATCTGAAATTAAACTGACTCACGTAGTACCCTTTTCACTAGAAGATCAATTAAAAAAACATGGAGCCAAAATTAATAAATCAGGATTATGGCAAGAACAAATTTCAATTGACCAAAGGTTAATTACCGGACAAAATCCACAATCAGCCAAAGCTGTTGGTAAAGCTATCGTAAAAGTATTGGCTAAATAAAGTTTTTCAGATAAAATTACCGTAAATAAAATCCCTCTGATTTTGTTAAATCAGAGGGATTTTTTATCTTATAATATTACTTCTCAGCATAAACACCTAAGCTTATAATGGCATGATCACTTGCTCTAAATTCATCCAATTCTTCTTGAGATACATATTTAAGAAATACCTCATCAGGTACTTCAATTTCCCTTTCTTTTGTAATGGTGATGTTTTTAAATCCTGCTTTTTCAATTATGCTTAGATAATCTTCTTTTTCCATAGCTCCAGAAATACATCCTGCGTATAGCTCTGCTGCCACTTTTATACCTTCAGGTAAATTTCCTTTTAATACGATATCCGACATATTGAAATGTCCATTGGGTTTTAAAACCCGATAGGTTTCTTCATAAGCTTTTTCTTTACTCGGAACCAAGTTTAAAACACAGTTACTTATGGCAACATCAATAGAGTTATCTTCTATAGGTAAGTTTTCTATTTCTCCAAGAATAAAATCAACATTGGTATACCCTAATTTTTTCTTATTTTCATTAGCCTTTTCAATCATGGCCTCAGTCATATCAACACCAATCACTTGTCCTTTTTCGCCTACAATACTTCTTGCAACAAACACATCATTTCCTGCTCCGGATCCTAAATCTAAAACCGTATCTCCTTTTTTAATTTTAGCATCCTGTGTTGGAATACCACATCCTAAGGCATAATCAGCTTCTTCTTCATACCCTTCTAAAGAAGAATAGTCTTCACTCATCGTCCATTGCTCTACTACCTCTTCTTCAGGAGAACAACATGCAGGACCGCACCCACAACCTGGACCTGATTCAACAACTCTTGTATACGTTTCTTTTACAACTTCTTTTATTTCTTTTGACATAATGTATTATTTTATTAAATGTTCATCTCTCTTACTCTCTTTAGACGCAAACCTAAAAAAAAGATGCAAAAAATTTAAAATTTATCTGTATATCTTACTTTATTGCACTTTAAACCGTATACGACTCTCCTATTTTTAGTAAAATCAATTCTTTTTGGTGATTTTTAAAAGCCTTTTGTGCTTCTTGTTTACAAATCTCAATGGGAGGAAATGTATTATAATGACATCCTATAATTTTATTGCACTCCATAAAATCAGAAGCTATAATAGCATCTTGGTACCCCATAGTAAAAGTGTCACCTATGGGTAAAATAGCTAAATCAAGTTGTGCCCATAATGGGATAAGCTTCATATCATGGGTTAAAGCAGTATCTCCTGCTACATATAAAGAAGCTTCTTGAGTAGTCAATAAAAAGCCTCCAGGTTCACCACCATAGCTTCCATCAGGAAAAGAACTCGTGTGCACCGCTGCAGTAAATTTAGCTGAAAAGTCTTCTGTTTTAAAGATTCCTCCATGGTTCAACGGATGTGCTTTTAAACCTAAATTTATATAATGCATACAAATTTCATAATTGGAAATAATCGTAGCATCATTCTTTTTAGCAAGAATTTCTACATCTAAAGTATGATCTTGATGTGCATGAGTAACTAGAATATAGTCCACTTTAAGCATATTAATATCTATTGATTCTGCTAAAGGGTTTCCTGTAATAAAAGGATCTACTATAATTTTGGTTTGATTCACCTCAATACCAAAACAAGCATGCCCGTAATATACTATTTTCATCTTACTTTTATTTTACTCCTAAAGATAGAAAATAATCTAACAATCACAAGTCTGATAATCAACAGTTAATTACATTTAACTCATTCTGAAAAATTGAATGGAGTTAGACAAAATAAATATACAATTCGTCTTAATCTTTTATCTACCTCCTTTATAGATACATTAAAAGCTCAATTATACGATACTTTGTCATTTTATAAGCTGACTTTTTCTTCTCTTTTAAGCTATTTTATCGTAATGTTTTCTAATAGCATATTCATCGCCAATTAATTTCCCTACAAAATATTCAAACTTGTACCTAATAGAATGCTAACAAAAAAAGTAATTAATGCTACTTTTTTTAATTCCGAATCTAAATTTTTCGGCTCAGTTATTTTCATTACTTTTTTTAAGTGAATCAACATGGGAATAGAAAAAACAAGAAAACCTAAAGCATCTATTCGATCAATTATAAAACAATAAGTGGTCAATAATAAAAAAGGGGTACTTATTAAAAAAATATGATATAGCTTAGCTTTCTCAAATCCCATTTTGACCACTAAAGTATTTTTTCCTGCATTTCGATCGGAATTTAAATCACGCATATTATTCAAATTCAACACCGCTGTACTTAATAAACCAATGGCTGTTGCAGGTAACAGAAGTAATTTACTAAAATAATGATGAAATAAGAAATAGGTTCCCAAAACAGCTAATAATCCAAAAAATACAAATACAAAGACATCACCTAAACCTTGATAACCATAGGCTGTATCGCCCACCGTATATTTTATAGCCGCCGTAATGCTAGCCACTCCTAATCCAAGAAATAGAAAAGAATATATAAGATTTTCTTTACCAAAAGCTAAATAGATTAAATAAATGGCTGAAATTATAGACAAAGAGGCTAAAAAAAGAATAGCTTTTTTCATTTCTTGTTGAGATATAACACCACTTTGAATCATGCGTTTGGGGCCAATACGTTCTTCATTATCCGTTCCTTTAATACCATCACCATAATCGTTAGCAAAATTGGATAGTATTTGAAAAAGAATAGTTGTTAAACAAGCTAGTGTAAAAATAGCAACATTCCAATACCCCTCATATTTAGCAATTAATCCTCCTAGAAAAATTCCTGATAACGAAAGAGGAAGTGTTCGTAGTCGAGCAGCTTTTATCCAATAGATCATCATATTTCACATTATTATTTTTGTTGACAAAAATAGAAAAATAAAAGATTACAAGTTGTTTTATTGATAATGAACTCTTATTCGTAATAGAACCTTAAACCTCAGTACGCATTATTTCAACGAAGGAAGCCAACTTCGCTTTCTTTTTTCTGCTAAATACTGATTAAGAACAAGTTGTATATAATAGGAGTACGTATCAATTCCTTCTTGTCCATTAGCTTTTAAATATAAACTATTGGCTTTACTAAAAGCATCACTCAACTCTCCTCTGTATTTTTCATAGTGTTTTTTATCAGCTAATCGATCTTTCTGAACTTTTTCAGAAAGCATGGCTTTATATTTTTCAAATCGATCAAAATCAACTGTATATACTTCAAATAATAAACGATACACCGTGTTATAGCAGACAGAATATTGTATATCTTGATCTGTTGAATTGATTCCATTCAAAAATGCTATATAATTTGCTTCTTTTTCACTTGCAAAACCGTATTGATGTGCTATTTCATGACTTATCGTCATTCCATAGTCATGAGGAAGTATAGCCCTATTAATTTGTGCTATTCCAAAAAAGGGATTATAATACCCTCCTATTCCTAAATATGAAATAAATTCAGAATACCAGCTTTTATGAATTGGTTTGACTTTGTAAGATTCTAAATGCAATTTTTCTACCAAATTATCGTATGATTTTTTTACCTGTTCAACCGTATCATCAAAAGATCCTTTATTAAGGAAAACACCCTTTTCATCTTCATTGGCTTTTTCTCTTAATTGATTTGTTTTCTGAATCATAAACTCAGTTAATTCAAATAAATCTTTCTCTGTACCAGCTTCTTTTTGAATACCAAACTGCTCTAAAAAAGGTTGTTTATAATAATTAAATCCCCAAAGTACATAAAATGAAAAATAAAACAAGTTCCAAAATATCAAAAGTCTACACAAGATTTTTCTACTGTTTCGAAATTGATTTTTAATAAGACTTATAAACATTCCTAAAAAAATAATTCCTAAAAAAGCATACATCAAATCCCCTACACCTAACAAACTTCCGAACAATATCCGTTGCCAAGAAGAAATCCATGGATACCATTTTTCTGTATAATACATTGTTACAAAGTCTGGAAAACACGTTATACTCTGTACTACGATGATCTGTAGAACAAATAAAGCAATTCCCCATTGAATCTTACCGTATAGAATATTTTTTAGTAAAAACATGATAAAAATCGTATTCCACAAATTTACTATTTAATCACGTTAAATCACCTATAAATCCTATTAAAAACCCTTAAAATAACAGCTTATTAAAATATTTTTTCAAAAGAGATAATTCGTATCTTTGCCCAAAATTTTACAAATCTTTATTACATGAACCGTTCTATTTATATTGCTACTACAGATTCTTATAGTGGGAAATCATTAATCAGCTTAGGAATTTTGCAAATGATTATGCGAAAAACCCCTAAAGTTGGCTACTTTAGACCTATTATTGACGACTCTGCAACAGGTGAAAAAGATAATCATATTACAACCATGATTTCTCATTTTAAACTAAACATGCAATATGAAGAGGCCTTTGCTTTTTCAAGAAGTGAAGTCATAGAGTATAAGAACAGTGAACGTCTAAACGATGTTTTTGATATCATCATTCAAAAGTACAAAACCTTAGAAGAACGTTTTGATTTTGTACTCATTGAAGGGACTGATTTTTTTGATGAAGGAACTTCTTTTGAATTTGATTTAAACAGTTCTATTGCGCATAGTCTAAATGTTCCTGCCCTACTAATTATTAAAGATAATGCTGAAAGTGATGAAGAGTTAATTAATCATGTTAAAATAGAGCTAGATTCTTTTACTAAAAAAGATATTAAAGTAATTGCCACCTTTATCAACCGTTGTAATCGTGAGTTAAATGTTCTTTTACCTAAATTAACTAAAAAAATCAATCACGATGTTCTTTTCTCTGTTATACCTTATTCTGATATTTTAGGAAGACCCACTTTAAAAGAAATTGCAGATAAACTTGGAGCTCATATTCTATATGGACAAGATAAACTAAACATCATCCCAAAAAAAAATATCGTTGGAGGAATGCAATTACCCAATTTTTTGAATTATGTTAAAGAAGACTCTTTAGCCATTTTGCCTGGGGATCGTGCCGACTTACTGGTAGGAATTTTACAAGCTCATGTTTCCAAAAACTATCCTCGTATTGCAGGGATTATTCTTTCAGGAGGTTTATTACCTACACGAAGTATTGTAAACTTACTGGATGGCTCTCAAAATATTGTTCCAATTATGACATCCAATGAAGGGACATTTAAAACAGCTTCTGATTTGGATAAAATTAAATCTAAAATTTATCCTGAGAGTACAGAAAAAATTAAATTAAGTATTGAATTATTCGAAAATCATGTAGACTTAAAAACTTTAGATGATAAAATAGCTTCTTTTGAAGCAGAAGGAATAACACCTAGAATGTTCCAATATAACATGGTTAAATCAGCTAAAGAAGCACAAAAACATATTGTCTTACCTGAAGGAGATGATGATCGTGTACTAACTGCCGCGTCTCAATTAGCCCAAGATGGTGTTGTTCGTTTAACCATTTTAGGTAAGGATTCTGAAAAAATTAAAACTCGTATTACTTATTTAGGACTACACTGGGACTCTGATCGTATAAAGATTGTAAACCCTGCCGAAAGCCCTAACTATAAACGTTATGCCAAAGCACTATATGAAGCTAGAAAACATAAAGGAATCGAATTAGCACAGGCAGAAGATTTAATGCTTGATTTATCCTATTTTGGTACAATGATGGTTCAATTAAACGATGCCGACGGAATGGTTTCAGGCGCTATGCATACAACAGCACATACCATTCTACCTGCCTTACAATTTGTCAAAACCAAACCCGGTTTTAGAACAGTTTCTTCCGTATTTTTTATGTTATTAGACGATCGTGTTTTAGTCTATGGGGATTGTGCTATTGTCCCTAACCCTACGGCTGAACAATTGGCTGAAATAGCCATTTCCTCTGCTAATACAGCTCAAGCATTTGGTATTCTCCCTAAGATAGCTATGCTTTCTTACTCATCCGGAACGTCTGGAACAGGTGAAGAGGTAGAAAAAGTTGCTAAGGCAACCCAAATTGTTAAAGAGCAACACCCTGATATACTAATCGAAGGACCTATTCAATATGACGCTGCTGTAGATCCAAGTGTAGGAAACAAAAAAATGCCTGGATCACCCGTTGCAGGGCAAGCAAATGTCTTAATTTTCCCTGATTTAAATACAGGTAATAATACCTATAAAGCTGTTCAAAGAGAATCAGGTGGATTAGCTATTGGTCCTATTTTACAAGGTCTAAATAAACCGGTAAACGATTTAAGTCGTGGTGCTAAAATAGATGATATATACAATACTGTTGTCGTCACTGCCATACAAGCTGAAAAAGAACAATAATCCATTTAAATAATAAAAAACATGAATATATTAGTCATTAATGCAGGTAGTTCATCTGTAAAATATCAATTAATCGATATGAATTCAAAACAAGCCATTGCAACAGGCCTAGTCGAACGTATTGGAATTGAGGGAAGTCGTATTAAGCATGACTATTTCATAAATGGACAAGAGAATCGAAAAATAATAGAACAAGCTGTTAATAACCATGAAATGGCTTTAACGTTGGTTGCTAATTTATTAATGGATGATCAAATAGGAGTCATTAAAAATCCTGATGATATCAAAGCTGTAGGACATCGTGTTGTACACGGTGGTGAAAAATTTGCAAAAACAGTTTTAATTACCCCAGAAGTTAAAAATGTGATTAAAGAACTAGTTCCTTTGGCTCCTCTACACAATCCTGCAAATTTAATGGGAATTGAAGTTGCTGAAAAAGTATTTTTCAATGCAAAACAAGTGGCTGTTTTTGACACTTCCTATCATCAAAGTATGCCAGAAAAAGCATATCGATATGCTATACCCAACTCATTTTATGAAGAAAACGGTATTCGCCGTTATGGTTTTCATGGAACAAGTCATCAATTTGTATACAATCAAGCTACAAACTACCTACAAAATTCAAATTTAAAAGCTATTACTTTACATTTAGGAAATGGCGCAAGTGTAGCTGCTATCGATTCCAATCAAGTCAAAGATACGTCTATGGGACTGGGACCTTTAGCAGGGTTAATTATGGGAACACGTTCTGGAGACTTAGATCCTTCCATTATTTTCTATATGGTAGAAGAATTAGGACTAACACTATCTGAAGTCAAAAATATTTTAAATAAAAAAAGTGGAATGTTAGGTATTACAGAAAGTAGTGATGCTAGAGATATTGATAAAAAATATCATAAAAAAGAAACTAAAGCAATCTTAGGTAATGAAATGTACTCTTACCGTATAAAAAAATATATTGGTAGCTATATTGCTTCATTAAATGGTGTTGATACATTAATTTTTACTGGAGGTATTGGAGAAAATGATGCTTTAATGAGAAGTTTAATATGTCAAAACTTAGATGCCCTAGGAATTCAATTGGATGAAAGCCTAAATGAAAAACGAAATCATGCTAAGAAAATAGAAGAAATTCATGTTCAGAATACAAATATCAAAATACTTATAATCCCTACTAATGAAGAGCTTCAAATAGCTTATGAAACCTCTACATTTATTTAAAACTAGTGGAAATAAAATAACCATTTCATTTTATCTAAAGAAGAGAAGTGTAGTTTAAGGTCTAGTCATAACTCAAATTTATTTTCATGAACATTTTAGTTAACAACAATTTAAGCTTAATTACTTACTAAAAATCAGTATCAAGATAAATTTTATAGAAAACTCCATGATTTAATCTTGGAGTTTTCTATAGTACTCACTTTTTCATTTACAACTCATAAAATTTAATTACCTTTGCCATACTAAATACTTTAAAAAATAAATTATAAAAAGGGTTAAGAGTATTAAAAATATGCCATTAATAGGACTTTTTATCGTTGCTTTCAAGCCTCCTTATGTTTCATTTTTTTACTACAGCTGAATTTTATATAACTAAAACCAATAATATTATCGTCTAAAAAATACAATTTTCAAAATACACCCTTTCACATTTTTAGTCGTATAATCCTAAACCATAAATAAACTAGTTTTTAAAATGTTCAAAAATATATTTTTATTCCTTATTTTGGGAAACTTTCTTTTCAGCCAACATTATCAAATAACAGGAATTATTACAAACCAACAAAAAAAACCTTTGGATTATGCTTCTGTGGCTCTATACGAAAATGAAACCCTTATTAAAGAAGCTTATACAAATGATCAAGGACAATTTAAATTAAAAGTTCCAAAAGGAGTTTACCGTCTTGAAATTGATTTTTTTGGAAGTAGTTTTAAAACCCTTGAATCTTTGCATATCAATTCCAACAAAAATTTGGGAATCCTTGTGCTACAGGAAAAAACTAACGAAATTGAAACCGTTTCCGTAGTAGCAGAAAAAAAAGTATTAGAATACAAACTTGATAAAAAAATATACAATGTAAGTGCCGATAAAACCTTAGTTGGAGCAACTACTTTGGATGCTATGGATAATGCTCCTTCTGTTAGTGTTGATGTTGAGGGTAATGTTTCTCTACGTGGAGATAGTGGTGTCACAATCTTAATTGACGGAAAACCTTCTAGTTTAATCACACCCAATAATACAGATTTACTAAGAACTCTACCTGCTGATTCTATTGAACGAATCGAAGTTGTAACTGTTCCTTCTTCTCGTTATGATGCAGATGGCTCTACAGGTATCATCAATATTGTCATGAAGAAAGGTAAAAAAGCCGGATTAAACGGTTCTTTTTCAACTCGGACAGGTTATCCTTTGCTCAATGGAATTTCCACCAATCTTAATTATCGTACAAAAAAATACAATATATATACCAATATTGGAGCAGATTACAGAAAATCACCTGGAAACGGCTCTAGTTTTAATCATTACTTTGGAACAAATGGTAATTTTGATCGTATTTCAGATATGAACCGTGAACACCAACGTAACGTAAAGAGTGCTTTTATAAGCACAGGGATTGACTATTATTTAAATGATCAAAACACGTTATCTTTTAACACAAGATTTGCCTATGGCAAAGGAGATAATGAAGCAAATTTACGTTATATTGAATATGATGTAGGTAATATTTCTAATGCCATACTCCGTACCCGTGATGAACTTGAAGATGAAACTGACTCTCGATTTGAACTAGGGTTGGGGTACACTAAATCATTCAAAAAAGAAGGCCATAAACTAACAGTTGATGGAAGGTTTAATTATAGTGAAGATGATGAAACAGCAAATATTAAAGAAAATGACCATAATGTACTGAATTATCAAAAAACCCATATTTTAGAAAGTACAAAAGACTACCTACTTCAATCAGATTATAAACTCCCTATAGGAAAAGAAGGAGCATTTGAAGCAGGTGTTAAGCTAAACTTTCTTGATTTAGGTAATGATTACGCTCTATTTGATCATAACCATATAACCAATCAGTACGAAATTAATGAAAATTTCACTAATGATTTTAACTATACCCAAGCGGTCAGTGCAGCTTATATTCAATATGGAAATCATATTAAAAATTTTTCTTATTTAATTGGATTACGGTTAGAGGATACTCAAATTAATATGAATAACGTGGAAATCGAGGGAGTTCAGCACAATACCTTAAAAAAAAGATATACCGATTTTTTTCCCACTTTACATCTAAGTTATGTTCTTAATGATCAACATTCCATTCAACTAGGATACAGTAGACGCGTTAGACGCCCAAGAACCCGAATGTTGAATCCCTTTAGAAGCTTTTCTGATAACACCAATATCTTTAGAGGGAATCCCAATATAGATCCTATGTATACAAATGCTTTTGAAATAAGTTATATTTACAATCCAACCAAATTTACCTTATCCTCTTCCATTTATTATAATATTTCTTCTAATCCTTTTCAATTTTTTTCAGAAAGTATTATTGATAACCAAGGAGCTATTATTATTCAGAATTATCCTGTAAACCTAGACTCAGAAAATCGTTACGGTTTTGAAATTTCTATGCAATACAAATTATCCAAATGGTTAAGTTTAACAGGTGATTTTAATTACTTTGAAGCTGATAGAAAAGGGGAAATAATAGAATCTGATGGTGATATTCGTGAGCAATCCGTTCGTAACAATGGATTATTCTCTCGTTTTGGACTCACTTCTAAACTACCCTATGATATTGGTTTTCAAATAAGAGGAAACTATAGAGGAGCCACTAAAGGAGCTGATATTAACCGTGACCCTATCTTTTTTATGAATACTGCTTTAACGAAAGAACTTTTACAAAAAAAGGGAACCTTAACTTTCAATATTACTGATCTATTTAACAC
>JBKDZS010000052.1:0-14407 GCA_047971445.1 Flavobacteriales bacterium | reverse complement strand
TGAAAAATAGATTTTCGAGGAAATAACGGATGACCTGAATAACGAGCTAATTCGTGTAATTCATCTACTACAACAGGGTCTGCTATATAAGCCTTTATATGAGGGTTTTCTCTTTTTAATTCAAAAGCAATCATAGCAGCTAAATTACTTGCATGTTGTAAAATGGCGTTTTCTAAATCGTAAATCATTTGATCATTAATTTCATAAACGCCTGATTCGATAGGTTTCAAAAGTCCTCCTCGAGCCATGATTATATCAATATCTTGTAATGAAATTTGTTGCTGATTTAAATAGTCTAAAATGATATTCTTTCTAAAATTGAGTTGAGCAGGGACGGTTTGAAAAATTGATAATGACTCAACAGAATGTTTAAAATTGTGTTCCCAAACTTGTTTTTGATTGTGGTATAAAGCTATTTTGGTTGAAGTTGAACCTGGGTTTATAATAAAGCTATTCATATTAAAGACATTTAGTAATGCGTGAATGTGAAAATATTCTTATGAATTTTGTAAGGCTGTAACAGCCAGTGCAATGCTATTAAATTTGGTCTCCTGACTATCTGCTCTTGACGTTAAGACAATAGGTGTTTGAGCTCCTAAAACAACAGCCGCAACCTTTGCTTTTGCAAAAAACACAAAAGCTTTGTACAATACGTTTCCGGCTTCAATATCGGGGACTAATAATAGATCAGCATCACCGGCTACATCACTTTGAATTCCTTTTTGTTCTTTACTTTGAGTGTTAATAGCATTATCAAAAGCTAAAGGTCCATCGATAATACATTTTTTAATTTGTCCTCGGCGATTCATAATGGAAAGCAATGCAGCATCCAATGTAGCTTGCATTCTTTCATTTACTCCTTCAATAGCAGCAATAGCAGCAATTTTTGGATTAATAATGTTTAGTTTTTCAAGAAATTGAACTGAATTATTAATGATTTTAATTTTATCTTGAAGGTTTGGAGCAATATTCATGGCTACATCGGTCAAGCCTAAAAGTTTATGATATTCAGGTAGATCAAAAAGAGATAGGTGTGAAATCATTTGGTTTTTAGTAATACCCCATTTTTTATTTAAAACCCCTGATAAAATTTTTGAACTTGATAATTTTCCTTTCATTAAAATATGAGCTTTTTTGTCGTGAATTAATTTTACGGAAGTTTTAACGATTTCATTTTGATGAATGGCGTCATAAATCTTTATGCCTCTCAATGAAAAATTATGTTTAGAACAGATTTGCTCAATAACCTTTTTTTCTCCTACTAAAATGGGTGTTATCAGTTTAGCTTCATGAGCACGAAAAACGGCTTCTAGAGAGTTTGGATCAGCTGCTGCACATAAGACTAACTTGATGTTTTTTGAACTTTTCTCAAAATCGATTGAGTTAAAAAGTTCTTGTATGTTTTTGTAACTCATGATGACTTTTTTAGATTAAATAGGGTATTGTATTCTTTAGGGTTCTTAATGATTTTTAATAAGTCTTTAGCTGTTTGGGAGGGTTGAACTAATAAATTATTTTCGTATAGCTCAACAAATTTCTCCTTGTATGAAAAGTTTTTATCAGACTGCGTTCGAATCATATTTTGCATTTTTGTATCAACAACACCGGGAAGGGTATAAAATACATGTGTGTTTTTGCGATTTTCACGTTCTAGCTCTTTTTTTAAAACATTTGTATACGTGTGTAATCCAGATTTACTGGAGCAATAAGCACTCCATCCATCATAAGGAAAATGAGCCGCACCTGAACCAATATTTAAAATTACTTTTGTTTCATTTTCTGTAGGAAATGTATTTAAAAAAATATTGGTTAAAATAGAAGGAGCTATTAGATTGACTGTTAATAGATCGGCTAACTCTTGATTGTTTTGTTTGCCAACATAATTTATAGGAGCTAAAAGACCGGCGTTATTAATTAGTACTATCTTCTCAAAGGATTTTACTTTAGGAAAAGTAAAGTGAACCAAGTTTTCTTGCTTAGACAAGTCAATTTGTTGGTGTACATAACGTTTGTTCTTAAAAGAAACAGGGAGCCTAGAAAAACCAAAAATATGATTTTCACTGTTTCCGAGTAATTCTTTTACCAAAGACTTTCCTATTCCAGAGGATGTTCCTGTAATAAAATAGATTGCTTTCATTAACAGTTGATTTGAGTATTATAATATTGATGATCAAACTCAGGTTTATTTAGGTTCTAATCTAAGAAAATTAGTGAAAATAAAGTGAACTATTTTGGATAATGAATTTGATCAATAGAAAATTTTAGATTCTAATCTGAAATCCAATTATTACACCATTTAGCCATCACTTTTACCCAAGAATCGTGATCATTTAAACAGTCAATATAATGAAATGCTTTTCCGCCAGCTTCTAGAAATTCTTCTTTTCCTTCTATTCTAATCTCTTCCAAGGTTTCTAGACAATCTGAAACAAAAGCAGGGCAAACCACAGCTATGTTACGCTTTCCTTGTGCGGGTAAAGCTTCTAAGGTGTCATCTGTAGAAGGTTGTAACCAGGGTTGATTTCCTAGGCGTGATTGAAAGGCTATGCCATACTGATCTTTAGATAAACCTAGCTTCTTTGCTGTTAACCAAGAAGTTGTAAAACACTGGTGACGGTAACAGACACTTTGTGCTTTTTTTCCGGTTTCGTCTGTTGCTTTTTGACAGCATTCATCGTTAATTTGGCAGTGTGATTGAGTTATATCTGTTTTAAAAATATGAGAATGAGGTACTCCGTGATAAGAAAATAACAAATAATCAAAATCTTCAGGTAGACTTTGTTTAATGCTATTACTTAAAAGCTCTATATAGTCGGGGTGATCGTACCAAACTGGCAAGAACTCTAGATTGACATTTGAATGCTTTTGCTGTACTTTTTTAGCTTTTTCTATGACTGTTGTTACCGTACTCATAGCGTAATGAGGGTATAAAGGAACAACTAAAATATCGGTAACACCTTGTTTTTTAAGTGTTGAAATACCTTGGTCAATAGAAGGATTCCCATAGCGCATTGCTAAAGCAATAGGAACGTCTAAAATTTCTTGTACTTTTGTTGTAAAACGTTCAGAAAGGACAATTAAAGGAGAGCCTTCTTCCCACCAAATACTCTTATAGGCTTCAGCAGACTTTTTAGGTCTACGAGGTAAAATCATACACTCTACGATGAATTTTCGCATAAGCCAAGAAGTATCAATAACGTACTCATCTGATAAAAATTCTCGTAGATAGCTTCTAACATCTGAAACCTCAGTGCTTTTTGGAGACCCTAAATTGATAAATAATATTCCTTTTTTCATGTGGCTAATTTAATGATTCATGATAGAAAAACGGGTGTCATATAATGGATGTTTTCTATACTTCTATAGAGTTTCCTTTGATTGTTGATTAGCGTTGATAGTTTTTGACAGCATCTACAAAGGCTTTAGCATGGTCTACAGGAATATTGGGTAGAATACCATGGCCTAAATTTGCAATGTAACGATTTGTACCAAAAGCATCAATCATTTGTTTTACTCGTTTTTGAATTTCAGGAATTGTAGCCAATAAAGCAGCAGGATCAAAGTTTCCTTGTAACGTAATGTTTCCTTTTGTCATTTCACGAGCTAATTTAGGGCTTAACGTCCAGTCCAAGCCTAATCCAGAGACTTTGGACTTTGCCATTTCTTCCATAGCAAACCAACACCCTTTTGCAAATACGATAACTTTGGCTTTTTCACTCACCGCTTCTACAATTTGATTGATATAAGGCCATGAAAATTCTTGATAATCTTGCGGAGATAACAACCCTCCCCAACTATCAAAAATTTGGATAACATCACAACCAGCCTCTACTTTCTTTAATAGATATTGAATGGAAGTGTCCGTAAATTTTTGTAACAACTGATGTGCGGCTTGACGTTCTTGAAAACAAAAGCCCTTGGCAATATCAAAAGTTTTAGATCCTTTTCCTTCAACTGCATAACAAAATACCGTCCAAGGAGATCCTGCAAAACCAATTAAAGGAACTTCATTATTTAATTCTTGTTTGGTCATTTTGATAGCTTCTAAAACATAGCCTAAGGTTTCATCAATGTTGGGAACAATAACTTGATCTACATCTTTTTGAGAACGAACAGGGCTAGGAACCCACGGACCAACGCCTACTTTCATTTCGACATCAATATTCATGGCTTGAGGAACAACCAAAATATCAGAAAATAAAATGGCAGCATCTGTTCCTACTTGTCGAATGGGCATTAAGGTAATTTCAGTAGCTAGTTCAGGTGTTCGGCAACGTGTAAAAAAGTCATATTTTTCTTTTAGCTTCATGAAATCAGGCAAATAACGCCCTGCTTGACGCATCATCCATACAGGTGGACGTTGCAAAGATTCACCGTTTAATGCTCGTAGGAATAAATCGTTTTTATAGGTCATTTTTTTGTGTTAATATGGTTGATAAACTTTTAGTACATTATGGTTGTTTTTCACTAAAATAACGGTTGACGGTCTGTATTAAGCTTTCCAAAGTAGATTTATTTGAAATAGTGCATGCACTACCTTTTTGTTCAACGAATTTAGCAGTTGTACTACCAATAGCAAATATACGTGTATTTTTAGAAAAAGAATTATTTTTGAGATAAGATTCAACTCCAGAAGGACTGAAAAATATCATCCCATCAAAATGATGAGATAAAATATGTGGTTGGTAGGTTGTTTTATAGACTGTAACCTCTTTAAAATTAATGTTTTTAGAGGTTAAAAAAACAGGAAGTTCTTCACGGCGTAAATTCCCACTAAAAAATACAATTGATGAATAGTGCATTTTTATAATTTCTTGGGCTAAGTGTTTGGATGATGTACTTATAATTTTAGGTTTTTTATGAAAAAGCTTCTCTATAAGTTGTGCTGTTTTTTCACCAACACAAACCAACTCATTTTCAATAACAGGAATTTTTTTAAACACTGCTTTTACAGCGTTTTGACTGGTTAATACAATAAGATCTTTTTTTTTAGGTATAAAACTAAAATCAAGTGGTTCTATAGAAATGAAATTACGATCTATAATTTCTAAATTGGTAGAAAAAAGTTGTTTTTGATCTGTTTTTAGAACTTTTGTGGAGAGTATTTTAAACTTATGAGAAGTCATATGGGGAATTTTATTGTATAAAATTAATCTGTTTATTAAAAGTCATGACCTTCTTTTATTATTTCAATTACTTTTTCAATAGAAAAAGCAGTTTTTACATTAAAATCACCAATTTGTTCACGTCGTAAAGCAGTTAAATACCCTCCTGATTTTAATGCCTTTCCAAAATCATGTGCTAAAGAACGAACATAAGTTCCCTTGCTACACGTGACTTCAAAGTTTAAATGAGGTAATGTTATGGAAGTTATTTGAAAGTTTTGTATGTGAATTTGACGTGATTTAATTTTAACATTTTGTCCAGCTCTAGCAAATTCATATAGTCGCTTGCCTTCTTTCTTTAATGCTGAAAAAATAGGAGGAAGTTGTTCAATAGTTCCAATAAACTGAGAGACCGTTTTTTGAATGATGGTCTCGTTTATATGGTTTATAGGAAAAACTTCTTTTTCATCGGTTTCCGTATCGTATGATGGTGTGGTTACACCCAGTTTTATTGTTCCAGTATAGGTCTTTTCTTGTCCTTGATAAGTTTCTATATTTTTAGTTTCTTTTCCTAAACAAAGAATCAGTAAGCCTGTTGCTTTAGGATCTAAAGTTCCGGCATGTCCTACTTTAAATTTTTTTACTTTGAATTTTTTTCGAATTTCCCAGCGAACTTTATTCACAACATCAAATGAGGTCCAATCCAATGGTTTGTCGATAAGTAAAATTTTTCCAGATTGTAATTCTTCGAGAGTCATTTTTATGAATTATTGAGAAATTGAATTCTGTAATCTAATGAAATATAGTAAGGTTTAATTACCTTTTCTCTGTCTTTGATTCGATATAAATTGAATCAAGTCAAGCCTCTAAAGAGAAGTAATTCAAAAAAATGATTTACAAACGTATAGTGTTTTTTCTCTAAAAAGAACTAGATTACGAAGTTACCGAAATATTTTGTTTAGTTGATGTGTTTTGTAAATAATTTGTTCAAATGATGTGTTGCCTCGAGTAAAAAAACACTTCATTTAGAGAAATATCATAAGTATTGATATCGGGTATAGAATCAATAGGTTCAAAGAAGTTCAATCCAATAATTTGAACAGTATCTTTACATTTTGCTAAAAATCGATCATAGAATCCTTTTCCATAGCCAACTCTATGTTTTTTATGATCTGAAATCAATAAAGGAGCAAAAATAACATCTAGATCTTTGAGCGGTATTTTTTGAGCTTTAACAGGCTCTAGAACACCGTAAGAATTCGTTTCTAAAATTGTATTATGTTCCAATAAAAAATGTTCAAGTGTGGTTGTTTTAAAATTACATTTACTCACGACGATAGTTTTCTTCTTCATTCTCAAAAATTCAATGAAAAACCATGTAAAAACTTCCTTTTGGTTTTCTATAGGTAAAAAAATGTGAAAAACTTGATTTTTAAATACATCAGTTTCCTTTAATTGTTGTAAAAGGTTTAAACTTCTTAACCGAATTTCATCTTCCGTAAGGGATTGTCTTTTTTGTTTGTATTTTTTTCTTAATTCTGATTTCCCTAACATATGTAGTTTCTATTTACGAAATTACTACTTTTACGCTAATCTATAAACATTTCTTATGAATATTGAAATAGAGCGTAAATTTTTAGTTTCAGATGACTTTAGAAAAAATATTCGAAAGTCTACTATGATCAAACAGGGGTATCTTAATACAAACCCTGAACGTACGGTTCGTATCAGAACAAAAGGAGAAAGAGCTTTTATTACGGTAAAAGGAAAAACATCAAAAGATGGGTTAGAACGTTTTGAATGGGAAAAAGAAGTAAACATTCAAGAAGCTAAAAACTTATTTCCTCTATGTGAAAAATACTGTATTGAAAAAATACGTCATGAAGTTCCCTATGAAAATCATATATTTGAAGTTGATGAGTTTAAAGGATGTAATGAAGGGCTTGTTTTAGCAGAGGTCGAATTGAAGGATAAGAATGAAATTGTAATGCTTCCAAAATGGATCACAAAAGAAGTTACAGGGAATTTAAATTACTATAATTCGTATATTAGCAAAAATCCTTTTAAAAATTGGAAAAAATGAAAAGAATAACTTTATTAGCTGGTATCCTTTTACTAGCAGCATGTAATAAAAAGGAAAAAGAAGTACACAAATTATCCGAAGTGAAAAATCTTAATACAATCGAATTAAACTATCCTGATTCAAAAAAAGACACCACTGTTTACGACCATTACTTAAACGGAACAGTAAAAGTTGCAGATCCCTACCAATGGTTAGAAGATGATCGAAGTGAGAAAACAGCACAATGGGTTAATGAGCAAAATAATTTAACTGGTCAGTTTCTAAGTCAAGTTCCCTATAAAAAAGATTTGGAAAATCGCTTAAAAGAATTATTGCAATACGAACGCGTAGGACTACCTTATAAAAAAGGAGATTACTATTTTATTAGTAAAAACGATGGTTTACAAAATCAATCGATTATGTATTATAAGAAGGGTAAAGAAGGAAAAGAGGTCGTGTTTTTAGATCCTAATTTGATGTCTGAAGAGGGGACAACTTCAGCTGTTGTTGAAACTTTTTCCAAAGATAAAAAAAAGGCTTCTATTGCTATAAATGAAGCTGGGAGTGATTGGAAAACGATTAAAGTAAAAGATGTTGAAACGAACACATATTTAGATGATGTTGTTGAACAAGTTAAGTTTGCTGAAGCATCATGGTACAAGGATGGTTTTTTCTATTCAAGATTTCCAAAAACTAAAGGTTCTGAATTATCTGAAAAAAATGAATTTCATTCTGTTTTTTATCATAAATTAGGAACTCCTCAAAGTCAAGATGTTTTAGTTTACATAGATACAGATCCTGAAACGTATAATTTCATTTACGTAAGTAAGGATGAAGATTATTTTACTCTTTCCTCATCACAAGGTACAGGAGGAAATAAAATTAGCATTGCAAAAGCAACGGATAAATTAAACAGTATTGATTGGAAACCCGTGATGGATGATTTTGAATCAGAAAACACCTTGATTGAAGTAAGAGAAGGTGAATTTTATCTTTTGACAAATTATAAGGCTCCAAATAATCGTTTGGTTACTTTTGATTTTGAAAATAGAGAAGAAGGTAATTGGAAAGAAGTTATATCAGAATCTACTTCTTTATTAGAAGACGTTAGTTTAGCAGGAGGTAAATTATTTGCAAATTATTTAGAAAATGCCTCTACAAAAGTTTATCAATTAAGTTTAACTGAAGATTCTAAAAAGGAAGTTAAACTTCCTGGAATTGGTACTGCAGGAGGTTTTAAAGGAGAAGATGAAGAGACTAAACTCTTTTATTATTTTACTTCGTTTACTTATCCAACAACCATTTTTGAATACGATATTTCATCAGGAAAAAGCAGTGTTTATTTCCAGCCTCAGTTAAAATTTAATCCTGAACATTATGAAACTAAACAGGTTTGGTATTCTAGTAAAGATGGAACGAAAATACCGATGTTTATAACAGCCAAAAAAGGTCTTGCTTTAAATGGAGATAACCCTACCTATCTATATGCTTATGGAGGGTTTAATATAAATATTGTTCCATCATTTAGAACTCGTTTTATTCCTTTCTTAGAAGAAGGTGGTATTTATGCAATTCCTAATTTAAGAGGAGGAGGGGAGTTTGGTTCAGAATGGCATAAAGCAGGAATGAAAACTAAGAAGCAAAATGTTTTTGACGACTTTATTGGTGCAGCTGAATACTTAATTCATGAAAAATACACCCGTAAGGAAAAGTTAGCAATAGCAGGAGGTTCAAATGGAGGATTATTGGTGGGTGCTTGTATGACACAACGCCCTGATTTGTATCAGGTAGCCTACCCATCAGTTGGTGTCATGGACATGTTAAAATACCATACCTTTACTATAGGATGGGGATGGGCAGATGAGTATGGGCGCTCTGATGATGGGCCGGAAATGTTTCATTATTTAAAAGGCTATTCCCCTTTACATAATGTTAAGAAAGGAACTCAATACCCAGCTACTATGGTGTTGACAGCTGATCATGATGATCGTGTGGTACCTGCTCATTCGTTTAAATTTATTGCTGAAGTACAAGAAAAACATGAAGGTGAAAACCCAGTGCTAATTCGTGTTGAAAAAGATGCAGGGCATGGAGCTGGAAAGCCGATTTCAAAACAAATTGAAGAAGGAGCTGACGTATGGTCGTTTCTATTTTATAATATGGGCTATAAGGAATTGCCCTCTAAAAAGAAAATGTAATAAATTGTTCGATATTTTCTGAAAAGAGTTGTTGTAAAGCAACTCTTTTTATTTTTTATAGTATTTTTGAAAAAATAAGTGTTTTGTCGAGAAAAATATTAGTAACTCGTTTTTCTGCCATGGGTGATGTTGCCATGTTAGTCCCTGTCCTAAAAAATGTTTTAGAACAAAACCCTTATGTACAAATTACTTTAGTTACAAGAGGTTTTTTCAGACCCTTTTTTAAAAATATTGAACGTTTATCTTTTTTAGAAGTTGATTTAGAAGGGAAACATCAAGGGATATTAGGGCTTTATAAACTAGCACAAATGCTAAAAAAAGAAAAGTTTGATGCTTATGCAGATTTACACAATGTTTTAAGAACTCAAATTCTTCGTGTTTTTTTACATTTTTCAATCTCTGAAATAATATCTGTTAATAAAGGAAGAAAAGAAAAAAAAGCATTAACTCGTAAGAGGAATAAAATTTTTAATCCTCTAAAGACTACTTTTGAACGTTATGCAGAAGTTTTTAGATTATTAGGTATAGAAGTTAATTTAAAACGCACTTTAATACAAATTAAAAAAACATTACCACTTGTTTTACAAGAGAAGATTAATTTCGATACTACCAAAAAACATATTGGTGTCGCACCTTTTGCACAGCATGAAGGAAAAATGTATCCTTTTGAAAGAATCCAAAATAGTATAAAAAAATTAGCACAAAATTCAGAACTTCAATTATACCTTTTTGGAGGAGGAGAAAAAGAAAAGAAGCTTTTAGAAAACATTGAGAAACAAGTTACAAATGCCATTAGTCTAGTTGGTAAAACAACTTTGGAAGAAGAACTTCAAATTATAAGAAGTCTAGATGTTATGGTATCTATGGATTCTGCAAATATGCATATGGCCAGTTTGGTTGGAACACCTGTTATTTCATTTTGGGGAGCAACTCACCCACATGCGGGTTTTATGGGGTTTGGACAATCTAATGAAAACAGTATTCAACGAGATGACTTAAGTTGTCGACCTTGTTCGGTTTACGGTAATAAATCATGTTGGCGTAAGGATTGGGCTTGTTTGGATTTAGATGAACAGATTTTTGTGAGGAAGGTTAACGAATTCTTAACTAAGATTGATTGAATTGGGTTTTTATAGCTTTAATTTGTGTAAAACAATTTATTTTTTTCCTTGCCATTCATCGTAGAATTGAGCTAAAAAGATTTTCATAAATTCATGGCGTTGATTCGCGATGTTTTTTCCTGTTTTAGTATTCATTAAATTTTTAATAAGTAATAGTTTTTCATAAAAATGATTGAGAATTGGTGCTGTCGATTTTTTGTAAGCATTTATATCGTTGCTTAAAATAGGAGTGATTTCAGGATCGTATAAAATATGTCTTTTATAACCTCCGTATTGAAATGCTCGTGCAATACCAATAGCTCCAATAGCATCTAGCCGATCAGCATCTTGGGCAATCATAGCTTCAATAGAAGAAGGCTTGGAAGCTTTATTTTCACTAAAGCTAATTTGCTTGATAATGAAAAGAATTTTTTTAATAAGAAGTTCTTGTAGATTCAAAGATTTCAAGAAGGGATACACCAACTCATGTGTTTTATCAATTCCATTGTGTAGCTTATAGTCTCCAATATCATGCAACAAGACTGCCATTTTTACTAAAAAGTGGTCACAAGATTCTTTCTCTAGAATTAATTCAGCATTATGATAAACACGTTGAATATGCCACCAATCATGTCCTGATGCTTCATTTTTTAATTGTTTTTGAACATGTTGCCTGGTTTTTAAAAGAATTTCTTTTTGATTCATAAAAATTAAGGTCTGAATAAAACTTAAAACATAACAATTTTTCAAAAATACGTAAATTATGAAGATATTTTTGATTACTTTTGCGTTCACAAAAAATAATAAATCGGGACGAGATCCTAAAAAATTAAAATTATGCCAGTAAAAATTAGGTTACAAAGACATGGTAAAAAAGGAAAACCTTTTTACCATATTGTGGTTGCGGATTCAAGAGCAAAACGTGACGGTCGTTTTATTGAAAAATTAGGTACGTATAATCCTAATACAAATCCAGCTACTATTGAACTCAATGTAGATGGATCTGTAAAATGGTTAAATAATGGAGCTCAACCAACGGATACTGCTCGTGCTATTTTATCCTATAAAGGTGTTATGTTAAAAAAACACTTATTAGGAGGTGTAGCAAAAGGAGCTTTTGATGAGGCAGAAGCTGAAAAACGTTTCCAAACTTGGTTAGAGCAAAAAGAAGGAAAAGTTCAAGCTAAGAAAGACGGCTTAACAAAAGCACAAGAAGATGCTAAAGCGGCTCGTCTTGCTGAAGAGGTTAAAATTAAAGAAGCGCGTATAGCAGCTGCAGTAGAGGAAGAGACACCTCCAGCCGAAGAAGTAGAGACGGAAACGGCTACAGTTGAAGAAGAGACAGAAGCTCCTAAAGAAGAGAGTGAAGAAAAACCGGAAGAGTAAATAATTTAGTCAGGGAAGATGCAAAAAGAAAATTGCTTTTCTTTAGGAAAAATTATTAAAAAATACGGCTATAAAGGTGAGGTTGTAATTAAGTTAGATACAGACGAACCTGAATTATATAAAAAATTGGAATCAGCATTTATTGAGTTTAATGGAATGCTGGTTCCTTTTTTCTTTAAAAAATGCGTGCAACAGCATAATACAAATCTTCGAATTACTTTTGAAGATATTCCTTCTGATCAAATTGAAGAATTGATAGGCTCTGAAGTTTTTTTACCTCTTAGTCTATTACCAAAATTAACAGGTAATCAGTTTTATTATCATGAAATAATAGGCTTTACTGTTATAGATGAAAAACAAGGAGCAATAGGAGTAGTTAAAGGGGTAAATGATTACGGCCCACAACCACTTTTTGAAATTGAAAAAGATCAAAAAGAAATTCTAATTCCAATTCATGACCATTTTATTAAAAAAGTAGATAAGTCTGGCAAAACAATAGAAGTAATAACACCTGAGGGGTTATTAGAGTTGTATTTAACATAAGAAAAAAGAAACTCGTATTACTAATTTTACAAAAGAGTAAAAGAGTGATGGTTACATGAAAACTTCAAAATGAATTGATTCACTGTTTAAATATTTTATAATCTTAATTCATTTTAGTACTTTTGGTAGGCTTACGTTTCGTTTTTAATTTTAGATAAAATGGATAAAATAGATTGGCAAACAGTTAAAGAATTTGATGATATTACTTACAAAAGGTGTGGGGCTGTAGCTCGTATTGCTTTTAACAGACCGGAGGTTAGAAATGCTTTTCGCCCTAAAACAACAAGTGAATTATATGAAGCTTTTTATCATGTACATGAGGACCCTTCAATAGGTGTTGTTCTTTTATCTGGAGAGGGACCATCTCCTAAAGATGGCATATTTTCATTTTGTAGTGGAGGCGATCAAAAAGTGAGAGGTCATAAAGGATATGTTGGAGAAGATGGACGACATCGATTAAATATTTTGGAAGTACAACGCTTGATTCGCTTTATGCCTAAAGTTGTTATTGCAGTCGTTCCCGGATGGGCAGTTGGGGGAGGACACAGTTTACACGTTGTTTGTGACTTAACTTTAGCTAGTAAAGAACATGCTATTTTTAAACAAACGGATGCTGATGTAACCAGTTTTGATGGAGGATACGGATCTGCCTATCTTGCCAAAATGGTTGGGCAAAAAAAAGCTCGGGAAATATTCTTTTTAGGACGAAATTATTCCGCTCAAGATGCTTATGAAATGGGGATGGTAAATGCAGTGATCCCTCACGAAGAATTAGAAGAAACAGCTTTTAAATGGGCTCAAGAGATATTGGAAAAATCGCCAACATCTATAAAAATGTTAAAGTTTGCTATGAACTTAACAGATGATGGCATGGTTGGGCAACAAGTTTTTGCAGGAGAAGCAACACGATTAGCTTACATGTCTGAAGAAGCGAAAGAGGGTCGTGATGCATTTTTAGAAAAACGTAAACCAAACTTTGATAAAAATGGATGGGTATCTTAGTGTAATAATCTAATGATTTTGAAAAAAGCATAACTATTAGGTTAAACTTAACCTGACAATAGAGAGAATATAGTGTATTTTACATCTTTATGATTTTTCATAGGGATGTTTTTTTATTAAGGAAACTATTAGGGGCATGTCTTTAGGTATTTTAACAACTTTTTTTTTGTAATTCAAATAAACGTTAATTAACCTAAAAAAGTACATTGTTTTAATTAAAGAATACTATTTTTATATTGAAATAAGTTGTAATTATGAAAATAATTCTGCCAATCCTTTTAGGAACTCTTTGGTTGGTTGGATGTTTTGAAGAGTAACAAGATATACCACAGTTGGTTAAAACTACTAGTGAAGCAGTGTTTGGGTTTATGGATGAATTGTATTCTAATAATACAGAAGATTTTTTTAAGGTTATTCCTTTAGGGGATCTTGTGAGTCTAAAAATTTTAAGTTTATATAATAATGAAATATACGATCGGACTCTTCTGTATGGTTAACTCAACTATTAAGAACCTTTATGTAAAGAAGAATTATTTAATTAAAAAAATATTTTTATCATGTATAGAATTTCGTTAACTCTTTTAGGATTTATAGGATTAGTCAGCTGCTCTGAAGAAAAACAAGTTGTGTTAGAATTAGTTAATCCTACTCAGGAAATAGCTGAAATTTCTTACAAACAGTATTCGGGTAACGGAAAAGAAGTTATGAAAAACTTTCATAAAGTGGTAGGCTCTTCAAAGAATCAGGCAGATTCCATAATTGGTTATAAAGAAGATTTAAAGAAGGTTTCATTTAAGGATCACTTGATCAAATTAGAAAATCCAATTCAGGAAAATGAACTAGCTGTATCTTCTGCTTTAAATAGTGATAAACCTATTCACTTTCTAGATCCTGTATTAGAAAAATTAATACGAAAAAAAATAGATAAGCCGAGAGGTGCTATTTTTTGCCGTGATGTAGAAGGGATAACAATGTTTTCTTACAATGCTTATTCTAGTCAAGAAAAAATTC
>JBKDZS010000051.1:0-14013 GCA_047971445.1 Flavobacteriales bacterium | reverse complement strand
TTAATAGATGAACTTACTAATATTAAAAGAGGCATAACAAAGTTTGGAATTAACATTCCTAAGAAACGCACTTTATGATCATCAAAACGTGCGTAATAGTACGTTACTTCTTCTGGAATATTAGCATACCAAATTAACATAAACTGAGAGAACCATAAATAAGTCCACAACAATGAAAAACCAAACATAAATTTCGTTAAATCGTGTAAATGATTATCATTAAATTCTGGGAATAAACCTTGTACTTTTAAGAATACTGATATTAAAATAATCACGGCTAACACACAACTCATGTAACTAGCAAATGTATACCATCCAAATAAAGTTGAAAACCAGTGTGGATCAAATGACATAATCCAATCCCATGCCAACATAGATGATGTCACTGCAAAAAACACAATAAATCCAGCAGACCAATTTCGTTGAGAAATAAAAATCTTTTGATCAAATGGATTGGCATCTAGTTTCATAGAAAGGTTTTTTAGTTTAAATAAGAAAAACACCCAACCTCCTATATAAATTACAGCTCTTCCTAACCAAAATGGCACATTTAAGTAAGCTTCTTTTCCTGCTAAAATAGAATCGAAATCAGGGTTTGAAACTCTGCCTTCTCCTGCTTCTGAGAAATACATTTTTGTTCCATCAGCTGCAACAGTCATATATTCATTCAGTAAACTTTCATCCATCCAATGAAATAAATGGTTCATATGCATTCCTGATATAATAAGTAGTATAAAAAATAATACTCCTCCAATAGGTAAATAACTTGCAATACCTTCCATAACACGAACTAATATAATAGACCATCCTACACTGGCTGCGTGCTGTATTGCTAGAAAAAACAATGCTCCTAATGATATCAATAAAAACATAATTGCCGCAATATAAACAGCAGCCCATGGCTTATTTTTCACTTGATTATAGGCATGATAAATATGCTTAGCCTCAGTTTCAGCATTATGTTCTTCCAATATTATTGCTGGACGATCTTTATTCTCAATCATTTCATTTTTCAGCGCTTCCCTATGTTCTTGGTGCGCTTTTAAATATTCCGATTCATAACCGTTTTCTTCAATATCGTGTGCAACTGAGTTTGATTGATATGTTCCAACCGTAAAAGCTAATAGCCCAACGATTATTAAAACTCCTGATATTGCTTTTAATCCAAATGGAAATTTAAACATTTTAATTCTTTTATATTAGCAACCTATAATTATTATTCTCCCTTTAATTTTATCACATATTCAGCCACTTGCCATCTTTCTTTTGATGTTAGTTGAGAAGCATGCGATCCCATAATTCCTTTTCCATTAGTCACAACCCAGTGTGTACTTCCTACTGTTACGTAAGCACGATCTTTGTAATTTGGTACACCTTTTATTTTACCATTTTGTACCAAGACACCTTTTCCATCACCGTTTATCCCATGGCACACGGCACAGTAAACTTCATACAAAGCTTCTCCTTTTTCTAAATTAACTTCCTTGTTTTCTAATAATAAAGGCGAAGTGATTATGCTTTTAGAAGCTTCGTAACCTTCCGCTGTGTTAGGTAAATCTACTGGTAAAATAGCACCTTCTGTTCTTGGAACAGTTCCTTCAACAGGTTTCAAAGCCGTCATTCCATTTTCAAAGACTTCTACTGTATTCTTTCGATCATCCCAGTGTCTTTCTGCTTTTGCATAAGGTTCGTACGCTTCAGAATAATACATATTTGGCATAAATACATAATTAGGTTCTGATTTATCAATCCAACAAGAAGATAACATCATAGATACAAAGCCTAAAACGGTGATTGATTTCATATTTTTTTTCATCATCTCTTTCTTATTTTGTTGATATTTCGACTACTCCAGAATCCTTTAAAATCTGCATCACTTCTTCTTGATTATCTCCTGCTTCAATTTCAACCATAAACATATCATCTGTTGTGCGAACATCTGGATTTTGAGGCTTAGCCCCTGGGAATAATTTATTTCTAAACAAATACGTTAAACACATTAAATGAGCCGTACAAAAAACCGTTAATTCAAACATTACAGGAACAAATGCAGGCATACTTCTTAACCACGCCTGAATATCACCGCCAAAATGCACAGAAGGTTTTCCTCCTATATCTTGAGGCCAATCATAAGTCATAATATACCAAGTCATAAATATAGCTAAACATAGCCCGTATATACCATAGCAAAATGCCAAGTCTGATAACCGTGTTTTCTTCAATCCTAACACATGATCTAAACCATGTACTGGAAATGGGGTATAAACTTCTTTAATTGTCACACCTTTTTCTTGTATATGATGAATCCCGTCCATTAAAACATCGTCATCATTATATAAGCCGTATATTGTTCTAGTGTTTTCCATGTTCATCTCTTAACTTTTTTTGACTTTCACCTGATGATTTTAAAATAGTCTTTAATTCTGCTTGCGCAACAATTGGGAACGATCTTGCGTATAGCAGGAATAATACAAAGAAAAATCCGATTGTTCCTATAAATATTCCAACATCCACAAATGTTGGTGCAAAGCCTGTCCATGAAGATGGCAAGTAATCTCTATGCAATGAGGTTACAATAATAACAAAACGTTCAAACCACATTCCAATATTCACAATTAATGCTAAGAAAAATGTAAATGAAATAGATGTTCTTAATTTCTTAATCCACATAAATTGTGGGGAAAAAACATTACAAGACATCATCGCCCAATAAGCCCATGCAAAAGGTCCCGTGGCTCTATTTAAAAATGCATATTGTTCGTATTCTACTCCTGAATACCATGCAATCACTAACTCTGTTATATAGGCTACCCCTACTACAGATCCTGTAACCATGATAACGATATTCATTAGCTCAATATGTTGAATAGTAATATAATCTTCTAAATGACACACCTTCCTCGCCACCAACAATAAAGTCTGTACCATAGCAAATCCAGAGAAAATAGCCCCTGCTACAAAATATGGAGGGAATATGGTCGTATGCCAACCTGGTATAACAGAGGTAGCAAAGTCAAATGACACAATAGTATGTACTGAGAATACTAGTGGTGTTGCTAATCCTGCTAATACTAATGATACTTCTTCGAAACGTTGCCAATGTTTTGCTTTACCTCCCCATCCAAAAGACAAAATACTGTAAATCTTTTTTGTAATGGGTTTGTTTGCCCGATCACGTAGCATAGCAAAATCAGGAATTAAACCAATATACCAAAACACCAAAGAAACGGATAAGTATGTTGAAATTGCAAATACATCCCAAAGTAAAGGGGAATTAAAGTTTACCCATAATGATCCAAATGCATTTGGAATAGGCATTACAAAATAACCTAACCAAGGTCGTCCCATATGAATTACAGGGAATAATCCTGCTTGAACTACAGCAAAAATAGTCATAGCTTCTGCGGAGCGGTTAATGGACATCCTCCATTTTTGACGAAACAATAACAATACTGCTGAAATTAATGTTCCTGCGTGACCAATACCTACCCACCATACAAAGTTGGTAATATCCCAGGCCCAGTTAACTGTTCTGTTTAACCCCCAAACTCCAATACCCGTTCCGATAGTGTAAGCAACGCATCCTATTAACCATAGAAAAGTGATAAATGCAATCGAAAATGCAATCCACCATAATTTTCCTGCTTTTTCTTCAACGGGTCTGGCTATATCTTCCGTAATATCATGATAGGTTTTATCACCTAAAATCAATGGAACCCTAACCGGTGCTTCGTAATGACCTGACATATTTAATCTAATTTCTTACTATTAAAATTTTTAACTTTTCTTCCCTGTATTTCGAACTTTTACTTGATAGAACATATTCGGCTTTGTACCAATATGTTCTAATAAATAATACTGTCTTTTATCTTGTAACTTAGCATAAACCTCATCTTTTTCATTGTTTATGTCTCCAAAAACAATAGCATTAGTAGGGCATGCTGTAGCACAGGCTACTTTAAATTCATCTACATCAACTGCTCTTCCTTCTTTTTTAGCCTTTAGGATCGTAGCTTGTGTCATCTGAATACACATAGAACATTTTTCCATAACTCCCCGAGAACGAACTGCTACATCTGGATTCAGAACCATACGTCCCATATCGTCATTCATATTAAAATCAAATTGATCGTTATTGGCATAATTAAACCAATTGAAACGACGCACTTTATATGGACAGTTGTTTGCACAGTAACGTGTACCTACACATCTGTTATAGGCCATTTGATTTTGACCTTGTTTTCCGTGTGATGTTGCTGCTACAGGGCAAACTGTTTCACATGGCGCATGGTTACAGTGCTGACACATCACGGGCTGAAAAGCAACCTGAGGATTCTCTGCCTGAGGAATTTCTAATTCTCCATAACCTGACAAGTTTTCACTTAAACCAGAAAAATTATCTGACTGTTCTGCATCCCCTTTAAATGTTGACTCTGAAGAATAATAACGATCAATTCTTAACCACTGCATATCTCGTGACACACGAATTTCATGCTTTCCTACAACAGGAACATTATTTTCTGCTGTACACGAAACAACACATGATCCACAACCCGTACATGCTGACAAATCAATTGACATATTAAAATAGTGTCCATTTGATCGGTCAAAACTTGTCCACAAATCAATTGTAGAAACGTGTTCTTTTCCATTATGTGTAGCCAATGTTTCAACAGGATTCCACACTTCTGATTTTTCATTAATGAAATCAGCCAAAGTTACTTCTCGCATGATTTTATCACGACCCATCAAAGTGTTTTGTAACTGAATACAAGCAAAACCATGTTGTCCACCCACCTTTTCAAAAGAAACACTTTGAGATTTATTAAAGTCTTTGTATGCAGGATAAGCATTAACGCCTATTGTATCTTTTTCACCAATCGCTTCAGCTAATTTAGGTGATTTTTGTCCGTATCCTAAAGCTAGTCCTAAAGAACCTTTTGCTTGTCCTGGCTGTACTAAAACAGGTATTTTTTCAATTTTTGTTTTACCAACAGTTAAATTAATATAACTACCATTCATAGCGCCATTCATTTCATGGGTATTTAACAATCCATGTTCTTTTGCATCAGCATACGACATGGTAACATAATTATCCCAAGAAGTACGTGAAATAGGATCAGGAAATTCCTGCATCCAAGGATTATGAAATTCAGTACCATTACCAATCCCTGCTTTGGTGTATAATGATAATTCTGTAATTCCAGCTTTTATTGAACTCAGTTTAGAAACTGCTGTTTCAACAGATATAGCAGAAGTTTCTGTCACAAAAGCATCAGAAGTTTCTATTACCCCTTCATATAATGCTTTGTTGAATTTGCTTACTGAAGATTTTGCTAAAATAGTTTCATCCCAATTTGCTTTCAAATAATCATAATAGGTTCCCTCTATTCCAGACCATTTCATCAAAGATTCTTCAAACTGACGAATCCCTTTAAATAAAGGACGAATTGTAGGTTGCGTTAAAGTATAAGAACCTGTAACAGGATTAGCATCTCCCCAAGATTCTAACCAGTGTGTTGATGGCACTAATACATTCATCACTTCACTTGTTTCATCCCTTAAAAGGTTAAAAGACACTGTTAAATCTACTTTTTTTAATGCAGCTTTAATTTCAGAAGCTTCAGGATAAGAATACACTATATTAGTGTTAAAATTTAAAACAGCACCTATTTGCCTTGCCTTTAAATCGGTTACAAATTGATTAAAGGTCTTATCGTTGCTTTCTTTTATTAAAACTGCTTTTGAAGTATTTACTACTTGTGAATTTATTAAAGCATTAATCGCATATCCTATTGAATGAGCTTCTTTACTTCCTTCAACTAACACAACGGCATTACTTCCAGCTGTCTTAATTTCTTGAGCAATAGCACTAGCTATTTTATCTGTAGAATTACCTCCTGTTAGTATTTCATAAACATGAGCTAATGTTTTTTCTACATTAGTTGGTTTCATTGGGAAACGTGTGTCCGCATTAGCCCCTGTTATAGACATATTGGCTTCTATTTGAATATGGCGAGCCATATTTTTACCTGGTTTTCTACTGGAAGCATATGCTTTTTCATATCCTCCACCATTCCAATCCCCTAAGAAATCTGCCCCAAATGACACAACTAATTTGGCTTTTTCTAAAGCATAGAAAGGTAACGCTCTAGTACCTGAAAATTCTTCATAGGCATCAATTGCTGCTGAATCTGAAACAGCATCATAAATAACTTGTTTAGCTGTTGGATATTTTACTTTAAAATCCTTTACTAATTTTTTGAAGGAAGGACTTGGGTAAGAAGGCGTTAGAATTACGATTTGTTTTCCTGCTTCAACTGCTTTTGCCAACCCACTTGTTACGAATTTATCTACTTCTGAAAAACTTGCTTCCTTTCCCTTAATAAAAGGCGTTTTTAAACGCTCACTATTATATAGTGATAAAACGGAGCCTTGAATCCTTGCTGATGAAAGCCCAAAATATTTTGCAGTATCGTTTACTTCTATTTTGATTGGACGTCCCTCACGGGTTTTCACTAAAACTGAAGCAAAATCCCCATTATTCATTAAGGTTGTTGCATAATAGTTTGCAACTCCTGGAGTGATATCTTCGGGTTTAACCACATAAGGAATTGATTTGATCACCGGCCCTTCACATGAAGCTAATGTTGCTGCTGCTGTTGAGAAACCAACAAACTTCAAGAAGTCACGTCTTGAGGTTTTGGTTGTATCTAATCCTTCTTTATTTCCTAAAAATTCATCCGTAGGAAGGTTTTCAGGAAATTCATTAGACGTTTCTAATTTTTCAATTAAAGTGTTGTCTTCTAATTCTGCGAAACCTCTCCAATATTGTTTGTTTGAAGCCATATTATTAAAACCTCTTTATACTTTTCTAATTAAATTAATAATGACATTTTCCACACTCTAGACCACCGATGGTAGCTACAGTCATTTTATCACCTCGTTCACTATGCGCCTTTTTAGCCATTTCATGCATCTTATCATAATCATGTGCTTTATAGTATTCATTTGAACTATCTACTTCAGTAGTACGATGACATTCAATACACCATCCCATCGTAAAGTCACTTGCCATTTCTACCACCTCCATTTGATCTACTTTTCCGTGACAAGCAAAACATACCTGTGAATCATCTAACTCTGGATTAATGTTTTTGATATTAGGCACTGTTCCTTCTTTGATTGCTTTTTTAATCGCTTTTTCTCCAGCCACTACGTGTTGTGAATGATTAAAATACACAAAATCTTGCATATTGTGAATACGTTTCCACTCTATGGGTTTTTCTTCACCCGTGTAAGCTACTTTTTCTAAATCATAGCCAATATGATCGTAAATTTTATGTATTTCTTTTGTTCCATCAATATTTTCATTATCTAATTTTCCTTCAAATTCATTAATGGACATATGACAATTCATACAAACGTTTAAAGAAGGGATTCCTGATGTTTTACTGTGTTTCGCTGCAGAATGACAATATTGACAATCAATCCCATTGTCTCCTACATGAACTTTATGTGAAAAATATATCGGCTGCTCAGGAGCATAACCTTTATTAACGTCAATGTTTAATAGCCATCCAAAAAGAGCTTTCATTGCGAACAATCCAAACAACAGAATTAAGATGTTAATTGCAGGTCTATATTGATCAAGCAACTCTATTAAACCTCCTTTTTTAGCTTCTTCTTCGCTAACACCTTTCGCTTGTGCCGTCATGGCATTAACTAAAGCAAAGACCTTGTATAACAACCACAATAAGAGAATAGCTATAGCACCAAACCCTACTAAAAGCATTTTGGTTGGCATATTATCACCTCCTGTTTGTTTAGTTTCTGAAACAGGTTCAGCAGGACATCCTTTATTTTCCTTAACTCCCGGCTCCGTAGGGCATTTATCTTTAGGATCTGGAATACCATCGCCGTCTGTATCAATTTCTACTGGATTTTCTAACCAAGTAATAATATCTTTGACATCTTGCTCTGAAATCTGACCTTCAAATACATCCATATCAGAATTCGGATCAAATTTCATTGCTTCAATGGCTCTAGCGTCTCCACTTTCAGCCAAGGCCTTACCGTTTAAGATCCACTTTTGCAACCATTCTGCATCGTATTTTTTAGTAACACCTGTCAAATCAGGACCTATTAGCTTTCCTCCGATTTTATGACAAGAAGTACACTTATCATCAAAAAGTTCATACCCTTTCTTTTCATCACCTTCTTGTGCAATTAGCACCGATGAAATCAACATGAAACTTAGAATAAATAAACGTTTAAAATACACTGTTTTATGTTTTATCATTTGAATTCTAGTATTGTGTTCTCTTCCACTTAACACTCACAAATGTAGTATTAAACTTTATTTTTATGAAGCCTTAAATACTATTTTCATTTGTTTTTTATTAATTTATAGCTGTTCTAAATAAGCTTGCAAAACAAAAAAATTCTATAATAAAAAGATATAGAAAGTCAGCTAAACGACGCTTTATAAAATACATAATATAACATTATTTTCTATTCTAAATTTATTTTTACTTTCCAAGCATTTTTTTAATTTCATTTAACTTCATTAAAGCTTCTACGGGTGTTAAAGTATTCACATCTGTATTCAAAATCTCTTCTCTTATATTTTCTAGTATCGGGTCATCTAGCTGAAAAAAGCTTAATTGTAAATGATCTTCTGTGATTTTTTTAGTTTTCTCTTTAACACTTCCCTTTGAAGGCTTTTCTTCTAAAGTATTGAGAATCTCTTCTGAGCGTTTGATAACAAATCTAGGCATTCCTGCCATTTTAGCTACATGAATACCAAAACTATGGTTACTACCTCCTTTCACTAATTTTCGTAGAAATAAAATATCTTGATCAATTTCTTTCACACTTACATTGTAATTCTTAATTCTAGAAAAAGACTGTGTCATTTCATTTAATTCATGATAATGTGTAGCAAATAGTGTTCGTGCTTTTGTAGTGTGTTCATGAATATATTCTGAAATAGCCCATGCTATAGAAATACCGTCATAAGTACTGGTTCCTCTTCCTATTTCATCTAACAAAATCAGACTCCGATCCGATAAATTATTTAAAATACTGGATGTTTCATTCATTTCAACCATGAAAGTTGATTCTCCTAAGGAAATATTATCGGATGCTCCTACTCGTGTGAAAATTTTATCCACTAAACCTATTTCTGCATTTTTTGCAGGCACATAACTTCCTATTTGAGCCATTAGAACAATTAATGCTGTTTGTCGAAGCAAGGCTGACTTACCCGACATATTAGGCCCTGTAATCATAATTATTTGCTGTTCTGTTTTATTTAAAGTCAGATCATTTGCTATATAAGGCTCACCCAAAGGCAGTTGCTTTTCAATTACAGGATGACGTCCATCCTTGATTATTAAATCAAAGCTTTCATTTACAAAAGGTTTTACATAATTGTTTTCTCGTGCTGCAATCGAAAAAGACATTAAACAATCAATTTGTGAAACAATAGACGCATTTAATTGAATAGGCTTTATAAACTCTAATAATTCACTTAATAACCCATTAAAAATAGATGTTTCTAATTCAAAAATTCGTCCTTCTGCTCCTAAAATTTTAGCCTCATATTCTTTTAATTCTTCTGTAATATAACGTTCTGCACTTACAAGTGTTTGTTTACGGATCCATTCTTCAGGAACTTTGTCTCTATGTGTATTTCGAACTTCAATATAATATCCAAAGACATTATTAAACGCAATCTTTAAACTTGGAATACCTGTTCGATCTGCTTCACGATCTTTTAGTTTTTCTAAATAATCTTTACCTGAAAAAGCTAACTCACGTAAATTATCCAACTCCTTATTATAACCTTCTATAATCACATTTCCTTTAGCTATATTATGAGGAGCTTCTTTATGAATAATTTCTTGAATCTTTTGACGTAATGTATCTAAGGAAAGTAATTGATCTAATAAAACTGCAATGCTACTATCTTTTATAAGACCTAAAACTTCTTTCAACTTGGGAATAATATCCAATGACTGTTTTAAAACTAATACTTCTCGAGGTGTAATTCTTCCTATAGCTACTTTAGAAACTAATCGCTCTAGATCTGCCATTTGTTCAATTAAAGCAATTATTTCAAAACTTTCTGCTTCATTTTTTAAAAATTGAGCTACACTATCATGGCGCTGCTGAATTGTTGGCAAATCTTTTAGAGGTAGTGCAATCCAACGTTTTAACATACGTCCTCCCATTGGAGAGATGGTTTTATCAATAACATCCAATAAAGTTACAGCTTGATCATTAGGAGAGTCTAATAGTTCCAAGTTTCGAATAGTAAATCCATCCATCCAAATAAAACGATCTTCCTCTATTCGAGCTATAGTTGAAATATGTTGCGCTTTTTCATGATGTGTATCGGACAAATAGGTCAAAATTGCTCCAGCAGCAATGACGCCTACTTTTAATTCTTGCACCCCAAATCCTTTTAATGTATTGGTATTAAAATGTTGTGTTAATTTTTCTTCTGCATAACTTTCTTGAAATACCCAATCATCTAACCCAAATGAATAAAAACGATCTCCTACTAATTGTTCGTAACGTACCTTATATTGTTTTTGATATAGAATTTCACTTGGATGAAAACCATTAATTAATTTCAAAATATATTCTTCACTTCCTTCTGCAACTAAAAATTCTCCTGTTGAAATATCTAAAAATGAAATTCCTAGTATATTTTTATTAAAATGGATTGATGCTAAAAAATTATTTGACTTTGCACTAAGAACTTGATCACTTAACGTTACTCCGGGGGTAACCAATTCTGTAACCCCTCGTTTCACTATACCTTTCGTGGCTTTTGGATCTTCTAATTGATCACAAATTGCCACACGTAGTCCTGCACGAACCAATTTAGGCAAATACGTATTTAATGAATGATGAGGAAAACCTGCTAATTCATTGTCAGAATCCGACCCATTAGATCGTTTGGTTAAAACAATCCCTAGTATTTTAGAACATTTCACAGCATCTTTTCCAAAAGTTTCATAGAAATCACCCACTCGAAATAACAACATTGCATCAGGATACTTAGATTTGATGGTATTGTATTGTTTCATTAATGGAGTTACTTTCTTCTTGGTCAAAATAATATGATTTTTCTATTAACTTTGCTAAGTTAAATAAACGAATTCGATATATAAAATGCGTAAATTAAAAAATAGTGAATTAAATCGTTTAAGTATACAGGAGTTTAAAAAAAAAGAAAAGTTACCTATAATAATTATTTTAGATAACATTCGAAGCTTACATAATGTGGGAAGTGTTTTCAGAACTTCAGATGCTTTTTTGATTGAAAAAATTTATTTATGTGGAATAACAGCAACACCTCCTCATAAAGAGATCCAAAAAACGGCTTTAGGAGCTACCGAAAGTGTGGAATGGGAATATATTGAAAACGTATTAGATGTTATTCAACAATTAAAAAAGGACCAATATCAAATTATTTCTATTGAACAAACTGAAAAAAGTACCATGCTTCATAATTTTATTACGGACAATAGTGCTTCCTATGCTTTAATTTTTGGAAATGAAGTCAATGGAGTTCAACAAGAAGTAGTTTCGAACTCTGATACTATTATTGAAATCCCTCAATTTGGGACAAAGCATTCTTTAAATATTGCAGTAAGTACAGGAATCGTTATTTGGAATTTCGTCAAACAACTTTCTTAATCTAACTCCTGATTTTTGAAAAATTTTAGTGCATAAAAATCCCTATCTGAAATAGTAGATCACTTTATATCATTAATTCTCAAAAATTGAATTTTCTTTGATTCTTTAATACTTTTTATACAAATTAAAAACCGTCTCAAAATAACTTTGAGACGGTTTTTCAATATTATAATACTAGATTAATCTTATTAATTTGGCATAACCAATTTTCGGTCTGCTTTCAGTAATACTCTACGGTTAATTCTATGCTCATCATTAGAACATTTAACTCCGTCAACACAGTGGTTAACAATTTCTGCTTCCCCTTTACCAACAGCTGAAAGTCTTGATGCATCTGCACCTTGAGTTATTAAATACTTTCTAATAGCATCAGCTCTACGTTGAGATAATTTTTGGTTATAAGAATTTGATCCACGAGCATCTGTGTGTCCTTCTAATACGAAAATCGCTTCTGGATTTGCTTTAATAGCTCTAGCTGCTTTTTTCAATAAGTTGTTATATTCAGGATACCATCTTGCTTCATTGTAATAGAATTCAACATCAGATAAGTTAATTAGATCTGTAGTAATAACTACTGGAGCTACCGGAATAGCCTCTGTTTCAATAGGACATCCTTTTCCTAAAGTTCCATTCTCTACACCTGGCACTGTAACACATTTATCTTCTAAATCAATAAATCCATCTAGATCAACATCTAAAGCTTTACCACATCCATCTACACGTGCTCCAGCTAATGTTCCTAGCTCACAATCCCACTGATCACAAACTCCATCTTCATCTTCATCTATACACTCAAATCCTCCTTTAGACAATACTTCCTGAGAATATAAAGCCTGAAAAGGATCGTACCATTTTTCGTGTTCATTATGTGATCCTATCTTATAAATAATACCTAATGAATTTGTCCAAAAGTTATCAGATCCGCTGTCATCACTACCATGATAACCTGCTCCTGTTAATCCAAAACCTTCAGAACCATCAAACTGTTCATCACCTGTCATAACATACATAGACCTAAATTCTAAATCAAAACTCTGATTTAACTTATACTGTAATCCCCATCCTACTTGAGCAAACATAGAATTAAAGTCCATATCAACTTCCGCTAATTTTTTCCCATCATTAACTCCTCCATCAGCTTCTGTTTCATATCCAATAACACCTACACCTCCATATCCATGTAAAGCCCATGCATAACGAGATTTGTTATCTACTCTTCTAAAAATACCTGATAAGTTAACATCTCCTAATAAGGATACAGCTTTGTAGTTTGATTTAGCACCATAATGATTTACCGTTTGAGTAGTTTGTCCCATTTGTCCTAATAATTGAATACCAAACGCATGATTAATGTGCTTTGTTAATCCCAACTGAACATCATACCCAACATTGAAATCTTCTCCCCCAAACATTCCCGCTGAGGTTAACTCTCCTTTTACCATCATGGAACTACCTCCATGTAAAGAAACAGACCAAGAATTAAATTTTCTTTGATCCCCTTTAAATTTAACATATTTGTCGTACTCTTGCTCACTACCATAGTATTGCTCTATTTTTTCTTGTGCTGTTGCACAAAATAAAACCCCAAGAGTCAGTAAACTTGATATAGTTTTCTTCATAGCCAACTTTTTAATAATTATTTTTTTCAATTTTCTCTTTTTAAAATTTTTACAAAAGTATAACTGTTATTTATACTGGCAAATATTTTTGATATAATTTTTTCTTTTATCGAATCATTTTGAATAAAATCAACTTCTGAAACATCTAATATTAAAACATTTAAGTAAGAGTGTTCCTTAATGTACTTCATGTAAGACTGATTAATTTTATTCAAATAATTTCTGTTAATATTTTGTTCATATTGACGTCCTCTTCTCGAAATATTTTCTAATAATCGATCCGTTGTTTGATATAAATAAACATACAGGTCAGGCTTTATTAAGTCCGTATACATAATATGAAAAAACTTACGATATAATATATATTCGTCTTTAGTTAACGTTATTTCTGAAAAAATAAGAGACTTAAAAACATAGTAATCTGCTATAGTTAATTGTTTAAACAAATCTCTATTTAAAAGGGTTTCATTCAGCTGCTGAAAACGTTCTGCAAGAAAAGACATTTCTAATGGGAATGCATATTTTTCAGAATTTTCATAAAATTTAGGTAGAAAAGGGTTTTCGTCAAATTCTTCTAAAACTAATTTAGCTTCATATTTTTCCGCTATCATTTTTGACAGTGTGGTTTTTCCAGAACCTATATTTCCTTCTATCACAATAAAATTATTCTTCATACAAA
>JBKDZS010000050.1:0-19504 GCA_047971445.1 Flavobacteriales bacterium | reverse complement strand
ATTCATCTCATTTTAAAATTTATAATTGAAACACAAGTATATTAAAATATCTGTCTTATTAATCACTTATAATGAATATAATCATTTAGTCAAGCTTTTGCATAAATTGGATTTTGTAGATGAAGTTATCATCTTAGATTCTTATAGCACAGACACAACAAAAGAATTAATTGATCAATATCCATAGGTTCAATTTATTCAACAAACTTTTATCGTTTTTTCATCACATCGCAATTATGCTATTGAAAAAGCTATAAATGAATGGATTTTATTTTTAGACGCTGATGAAGGGTATTCTGATAAATTTATCCACGAAATCCAACAAATTATAAGCTCTTCTAATCCTAACGATGCCTATTATGTATATCGAAAATATAATTTCATGAATAAGCAGTTAAAATATTCTGGTTGGCAGAGTGATAAGGTCATTCGTTTATTTAAAAAGAGTAAATGCTACTATACAGGTTATGTTCATGAACAAGTTAAAGTAAATGGTTCAACTGGTATATTGAAAACTAGAATTGAACATTATACTTATAAAAGTTTTGATCACTATATGTGGAAGTTACATCAGTATGCCGATTTAAAAGCAAAAGAATTACAACAAAAAAATATTTCACCTTCCTTTTATCATTTTTTTATAAAACCCTCCTACCGTTTTTTTAATAGTTATTTTCTTCGTTTGGGATTTTTAGATGGTTATGAGGGCTTAATTAATTGCATTACACAATCCTATGGGGTATTTTTACGCTATGTAAAATTAAAGGAATTAAAAAAATCATAATTCTTTTTTCATCTATTTTCTAAAAAATATTTTATTTATTTTGTTTGGTCCAATGGGTTGATTGAGTACATGACTCTATGTAATATTTTTCTTCCTCAGACAAATTTTCACTATCAATATACCATGGCAAATGCCTTAATTGATAAGGAAAATTGGTTCTCAACATTTTTAAACCTCCCTTTCTTGAAAAAGGTCTATAAAGAGCAAACGTAGTATCTATGGGAGCAATAAAAACATCTTTCTCTTGTTCTACACTATAAAATTTAGTTTCCCAATTTATAACTTTTTGTTTATCCTTATAACATTCAGGTAAATCATCTATTTTCAATGAAAATCCAACTTTATAAACATCGGGGTATTTTTGAAGTAAATTAAAAAAATATTCCATAAAATTTACTGGACATTCATCTACCAAACTTACATCAGAATCGGTATAAGCATAATAACCATTCATAAATTTATACCATATATTTGTTCTCCATAAAGCCTTATAGCCTATATTTTTTTCAATCTAAAAACCTTATAAGGTGTATCTTCATAATATTTTAATAGGGGCTTGTATGTAGAGGCATTATCTATAATATAAATATTTTTGTATCCTCTAACCTCCAAAGTTGTTATCAATTTACTCAATGTTGTAACCCTATTAAAATTATTTATTATAATCGGTATATCTTTAACATCAACCCCTTTTTTAGCAAAAACAAAATTTATTACTTTTTTTATATTGATCATATATTCAATCTAAAATATTTTTTATGATAACCTTACTTTTTTAACCTTTATGGTAAAGAACAAAAAAACCAAAATTAATCATTTTAATACCATATTCAAAATTAGTTTTTAGATCCTCAAGCCATACTAAATACCCGAACTTATCTTTCAAGAAACATTTTCAACGAATACTAAAAACAGCTCTAAACTAATATATTATAAAAAAATATGTAACTTTGAGGACATCATTAAATTTACAATGCTAAATATTTTACATGTATCAGGTCCTAAAACATGGGGAGGTGGTGAGAATCAAGTGTTTAACACTTACAAAGCCATAAACAATCTATATTCTGATAAAATAAATCAATTTCTATTGACTCCTAAAGGATCTATCTTAGCCAAGAAGTTAGAGGGGGATCATGTTTTTACAGCTCCAAAGCTTATTAATTTAGACCTAAGATTTGTTTACAAAATAGTTTCTATTTGTCAAAAAGAAAAAATAGACATTATACATGTTCATGATCCTGATGCTCATTCATTATCTATTATTGCAGCTGACCTTTTTAAAAATAGAGTAAAAATTATTCTACATAAAAAAACTATTTTCCCTATTAAAAACAGAAAATCTAGCATCTACAAATACAATCATCCTAATATAAAAAAAATAATTGGGGTTTCTAAGGCATCCATTGAAAGTATTATCGATAAAATAGAGGACAAATCAAAATTAACCTATATATATGATGGCATAAATATTAATTCTTCTACTGATAGTTTAAATAATAATCCATTCAAAAACAAACTAAATGGAGAAACACCTTCTATTGTAATCGGTAATATTGCCAATCATTACAAGCACAAAAATCTTCATTTATTTATTGATATCGCGGAACAAATTATTAAAACTGACCGTTCTATTTTATTTGTTCAAATAGGAGCTGGCTCTTTAACAGAGAGCTTAAAAAACTACACAAAGCAAAAAAACATTGAAGATAATATTCTATTTTTAGGCTTCAAAGAAAATGCAGAAAACTATTTACCTTTTTTTGATATTTATTTGTTTACCTCTTCTATGGAAGGGTTTAATGTTTCTATTCTAGAAGCATACAAATATGGTATACCCATTGTTTCTTCTGCTGTAGGAGGAATTAAAGAATCTATTATTGATCAAAAAACGGGTTACTTATGTGACCCTAATAACATAAATGATTTCAAAACTGCTTTACTAAATTTAATTGCATCTCCCGAACTAAGAAAAAATATGGGAGAAAAAGGGCATGAAAGGTTAATTAGCCATTTTACTCTAGAAACAATGGCTACTAAATTAATAAACTTGTACAAAACCATTTAAATGGATCTCTCAATTATATACATAAACTATAATTCTCACCAATATACTCTAAACTCAATTGAGTCACTGAAAAAAGTTATACATGAAAATATAACACATGAAATTATCGTAATTGATAACCACTCTTTATTGAATGATTATTCTGCTTTAGAAAAAAAACTTCATAAGAATCATCCTGATGTTTTATTAAAAAGAAGTTGTTTCAATTCAGGATTTGCATCTGGAAATATGTACGGTTCTCAACATGCAACAGGAAAATATTTATTATTTATAAATAATGACACACTCTTTTATCAAGATTGTTTTACACCACTATTCAATTATATGGAAAAAAATAAGCAAGTAGGTGTTTCTACAGTTAAAGTATTTGATAAAGAAAAAAATCTCGGCTGTAGTTTTGATCACTTTATTGGTCTTAGAAAGCATTTTTTAGGAAGAACTATTTTAGAGAAGTATTTTAAAAAGCCTAAAAGAAAAAACAACCCGTACAAAAATCCCATAGAAGTCGATGCCGTTCAAGGTTGCTTCATGTTTTTTAGAGCACAGTCTTTTGCTCATATAGGAGGCTTTGATACAAATATTTTTCTATATTACGAAGAGATCGATATTTGCAAACGTCTAAAAAACAAAGGTTATAAATCTATTTTTCATCCCAACTCAAGCTTTACACATTTTGAGGGGGGAAGCAGCACACAACTAGGTTATTTAAAGAAGTTAGAATTGACCATTTCTTACTTATATGTCCTAAGAAAAAACTTTGGTTTTTTACGATACTTTTTCATTAAAACTGCTCTAATCGTAAAATATTTTTTCAAATCCATATTTAAATGGAATTATTGGAAATTGTTTTTTACACTATTAACCTTAGGTTCTCCACTAGCCCATTCATTAAGACAAAAACAATCCATTAGCTACATACACACCTATGAAAATAATTAACACCTCCTTAAAAGACTGTTTCATCATAGATCCTAGAGTTTACAAAGATTCACGCGGATTCTTCTATGAAAGTTTTAACAAAGAAGTTTTTAAACAAAAAACAGGCATTACAACCGATTTTATTCAAGATAATGTTGCTTTTTCGGTTCAAAATGTTATTAGAGGTCTACATTTTCAAGAGGGTAAATTTTCTCAAGCCAAATTGGTTTCATGTGTTAAAGGGACTGTTTTAGATGTAGCTGTTGATATTCGTCCTGAATCTCCTACTTTTGGACAGAGTTTTACAATTGAATTAAGTAGTGAAAATAATTTACAACTGTATGTTCCTAGAGGTTTTGCACATGGATATTCCGTTTTAAGTAAAGAAGCTTATTTTCAGTACAAGGTTGATAATACGTATGCTCCTCAATTTGAGAGAGGTATTCTTTATAATGACCCTACTTTAAATATTGATTGGCGCATTAAACAACCTATTTTAAGTAAAAAAGATTTCCTTCTTCCTTCTTTTAAAAAAATTCTATAACCAAACAGCTAAAAAGTTGTGCCATTTATGAAAAATCACTATCAAAATCTTATTGTTTTACTAAAACGTCTACTGCTGGTACTACTTATATATCAACTCAGTCGATTACTGTTCTTAGCCTTAAATTATTCCTATTTTGATGCCTTAACCTCTTATTTGATTATCGGAGGACTGCGTTTTGATTTATCTTCCATCATCTACACAAACCTTATAATCATAGTAGGTCATTCTATTGTTGGAAATTTTAAAAATCGCCCCCTATATCAATCCTCATTAAAAATAGTATTTTTTATAGTAAACAGCTTATTTATCTTAACAAACTTTATTGATATTGAATATTTTAAATTTACAGGTCGAAGGAGTTCTTTTAAATTGATCACTGCTGATGGAATGGAAGAGGATATCCCTCGTTTATTATCAGCCTTTGCAATTGATTACTGGCATATTATTTTACTAGCAATCATTACCCTTTATGGTTTTTGGAAATTAATTCCTGATTTCATTCCTAATAAAATCAAACCTTTAACTGTAAAAAATTACGTATCACAATTTGGTCTTTTTGCTACCTTAATAGGTTTGAGTATTTTGATTGGACGCGGAGGTTTTCAAAGAGCTCCCTTAAAGCGAGTTGATGCCGTGAAATACACTAAAGCCCAAAACGCTACTTTAGTGCTAAACACCCCTTTTTGTATCCTAAAAACATTTTATAAAAAACAAGATATCAAACCAAAAAGCTATTTTAAAGACCATGAATTAAGTTCTCTATACACTCCTGTAAAATCCTATAAAACAGATGCTCCATTTAAAGAAAAAAATATTGTTATTATAATTTTAGAGAGTTTTGGAGATGAATTTCTTGCTATTGAAAATTCTGGAAAAGGTTACACCCCTTTTTTAGATTCACTGATTACAAAATCTTTATACTTCAAAAATGCCTTTGCAAATGGAAAACGCTCTATAGATGCTGTACCTTCTGTTATAACAAGTATACCAGGGTTGATGGACAATTCTTTTATTTCCTCTACCTATTCTTTTAATAACACCCGAGGATTACCTAAAATTTTAAAAGAAAAAGGGTATCATACTTCTTTTTTTCACGGCGCATTTAACGGAAGTCAAAATTTTAATGAATTTGCAAAAATTTCAGAATTTGACCATTATTATGGAAAAAATGAATTTCCTTTAAAAAATCTAGAAGATGATGATAACAGATGGGGGATTTTTGATGAACCTTTTTTTCAATTTTTTAATAAAAAATTGTCTTCTTTTGAACAACCTTTCTTTAGTACTTTTTTCTCCATTTCCTCTCATACTCCCTTTATAATCCCGGAAAAACATAAAAATACTTTTCCTAAAGGAACTAGTGAATTTCATGAGTCTATAGGCTATACTGACTACGCTTTAAAAAGATTTTTTAATGTTGCTAAGAAAGAAAAATGGTATAAAAACACCCTTTTTGTCATCACTTCTGACCATACTTCTTCATCTAAAAGTAAATCAGACTATTACAAAAATTCAATTGGTAACTTTTCAATTCCTATACTATTTTTTGACCCTTCTAATCAAAATTTAAACGGAATAAACTATAAAAATATACAACAAATTGATATTATGCCTTCCATCTTGCATTACTTAAATTACGATAGTACATATGTTAGTTTTGGACAACCTTTTCAAGATCATAAAGAATCCCTTATTGCCAATTATTTGAATGATTCTTACCATTTTATCATAGATTCCTTATATTACAATTTTGATGGCAACAATTTTAATGAGGTTTACAACTGGAAAAAAGACTCACTACTATCCAAAAAAATAACAACTAATATACCCATAAATGACAAGAATAAAATAAAAGCTTATATACAAACTTTTAATCACAGAGTTATATCGAACACACTTGATGTTAAGTAATTTTTGACGTAATTTAGGATATTACATTCTTTTATCTACCTATTGAATAATATTTTATAGCCTCTTTTTCAATATTTTCTAAATCAAATATATTCCGCCCATCAAAAATTACGGCTGTTTTCAAATGCTCTTTAATTTCAGTTAAATTTATTGTTTTAAAAATAGTCCATTCAGTACAAACGATTAAAGCATCAGCACCTTTTAAAGTATCAATAGGAGAGCTGGCATACTGTACTTGATTTCCCAATACTAATTTCACATTCTCCATTGCCTCAGGATCATATACCACAATTTCAGCACCACTATCTAATAAAGCTTTTATCGTATACAAAGAAGAAGCTTCTCTAATATCGTCTGTATTGGGTTTAAAAGATAGTCCCCAAACAGCAAAACGTTTTCCTTTTAAATCTTCACCAAAATGCTGCTTAATTTTAGGTACTAAAATCATTTTTTGATCATCGTTTACTTTTTTAACTGATTTCATAATTCGAAAATTATAATCATATTCCTCAGCTATTTGAATTAAAGCACGCATATCCTTTGGAAAACAAGACCCTCCTACTCCAATTCCCGGATTTAAAAACTTGGAGCTTATTCTAGAATCTGTTCCCAAGCCTTCTTTAACAAAATCAATATTAGCACCCGTTCGTTCACAAAGATTTGCCAACTCATTCATATACGTTATTTTCATTGCTAAAAATGAATTAGCAGCATATTTAGTTAATTCTGCTGAAACTTCATCCATTACTATAAAATGATTCTGATCAGTAATAAAAGGCTTATAGAGTTTCTTTAATAATGTAATGGCTTTTTCAGATCTTGCTCCAACAATAATTCGTTCAGGGTTCATAAAATCTTGAATTGCCAAACCCTCACGCAAAAACTCAGGATTTGATACTACATCAAAATCTACTCGAGTTCTATTTTGAATAACCTGTTTTACCTTAAAAGCAGTACCTACCGGAACAGTACTCTTATTAACAATAACTTTATAATTATCAATCAAACATCCTATTTCATCCGCTACGCCTAAAACATACGATAAATCTGCTGACTCATCTTCTCCTGGAGGTGTTGGTAGTGCCAAAAATATAATCTCACAAATTTCTAATGCCTCTTTCAACGAAGTAGTAAATTTTAAACGACATGCTTCACTATTTCTTTTAAGATAATCTTCAATATCCTTCTCAAATATGGGAGATTGACCTTTCTGTAATTTTTCAACTTTTGTAGTATCAATATCAACACCTATTACCTCATGCCCTACTTCTGCTAAGCAAACACTTGTAACTAAGCCTACATAGCCACTTCCTACAACCGCAACTTTCATATTTTATTATGGTGAAATTTCAAGAGACTAATTTAAACAAATTAACTAAATTAGCTTGTTATTAAGCATATTAAATTCATCAAATGAAAATACTCGTCACTGGAGCTGCTGGATTTATTGGATCTCATACTGCTGAACATTTAAAGAAAATAGGTCATGAAGTTATTGGAATCGATAATTTTTCTCCCTATTATGATAGAAAGCTAAAAGAACTGAATGCAAACGTTCTAAAAGCACAAAACATACCTGTTCTTGAAATGGATTTACGAAATATGGTAGATTACAAGATCCTAGATCAAGATTTTAATTATATTTTTCACTTTGCTGCACAACCGGGTATATCTTCTCGTTGTTCTTTTGAGGATTATTTAACCAATAACATCTTAGCAACTCGAAATTTAGTTGATTTTGCACTACAAAATAACCAGTTAAAATTTTTCATTAATATTGCAACCTCTTCTATTTATGGAAAAGAAGCCACATTAAGTGAAGAAAAAACTCCTCAACCGACTTCTAATTATGGTATTACCAAATTGGCTGCAGAGCAATATGTTTTATCTAAAGCTCGAAAACAACAGTTAAAAGCATGTTCATTTCGACTATATTCCGTTTATGGACCTCGAGAGCGTCCTGAAAAACTCTATACAAAATTAATTTCTTGTATTTTTAATAATCAGCCTTTTCCTCTTTATAAAGGAAGTGAAAAACATTTGCGAAGTTTTACTTATATTGAAGATATTGTTAACGGAATTGTTAGTGCCTTAGGTAAAGAAACTATTTTGAATAAGCAAATTATCAACTTAGGTACAGAAACTGAACACTCAACTCAAGAAGGAATTAATTTTGTAACAGAAATTCTAAATACACCCATTCGCATAAAAAAAGTTTCTCCACGTGAGGGAGATCAATTCAAAACCCATGCTGTTATTGATAAAGCGAAAAAATTATTAAATTATAACCCCACTACGACTTTAAAAGAAGGTATTGAAAAACAAATAGAATGGTATCAAAAACATTTTGGAAAAACGCGCTAAATTAAAACTGTTATCTTTGCACTGTGCAAACATTAAAAGCTATTACAGATTGGTTACCTATTACCAAAAAAGAAGTTGAAAAACGAGGCTGGGAACAGTTAGATGTTATCATTGTTTCAGGAGATGCTTATGTTGATCATCCTTCATTTGGTACCGCCGTAATTGGACGAATTATTGAAAGTGAAGGATTTAAAGTAGGAATTATTCCTCAACCCAATTGGAATGATGATCTACGTGATTTTAAGAAATTTGGCAAACCTCGATTCTTTTTTGGTGTAACAGCAGGTTGTATGGACTCTATGGTCAATCACTATACCGCTTCAAAGCGACTTAGGTCAGAAGACGCTTATACCCCAGGAGGTGAAAAAGGTTTTCGCCCAGATTATGCTACTATTAAATACTCACAAATTCTAAAAAAAATATACCCTAATGTACCTGTTCTAATCGGAGGTGTAGAAGCTTCTCTTCGTCGAATAACACACTACGATTATTGGAGTGATCAATTAAAACCCTCTATTTTATATGAGAGTCATGCAGATATGTTAGTTTATGGCATGGGAGAAGCTCCTTTACGTGAAATACTCAGGTTACTTAATAAGAATGTACCCTTTAAAAGTCTAACTACCATACCACAAACAGCTATTTTAAAAAGTAAAAACGAAAAATTACCTCAAAATAAAAATTGGAAAAACATACAGCTTTCTTCTCATGAAATTTGTCTAAATAATAAAAAAAAGTTCGCTTCCAATTTTAAAACTATAGAAGTAGAGTCCAATAAAGTACATGCACAGCGTATTTTACAAGATATAAAAGATCATACCCTAATTATCAACCCTCCTTATCCTCCTATGACAGAAAAAGAGATTGATACTTCATTTGACTTGCCCTATACGCGACTTCCTCATCCAAAATATAGAAAACGGGGAGCTATTCCTGCTTTTGAAATGATTAAATTTTCCATTAATATGCACCGAGGGTGTTTTGGAGGATGTAGTTTTTGTACCATTTCAGCTCATCAGGGAAAATTCGTTGCTTCACGTTCTGAAAAATCTATCTTAAAAGAAGTAGATGAAGTAGCAAAAATGCCTGATTTTAAAGGATACATTAGTGACTTAGGTGGTCCTTCTGCCAATATGTATAAAATGAAGGGTAAAATACAATCCATTTGTGATAAATGTGTAAGTCCTTCATGTATTCATCCCGTTGTCTGCAATAATCTGGACACAACACATAAGCCTCTAACTCAAATTTATAAAAAAGTTCATGCACACCCTAATATTAAAAAAGCTTTTATTGGAAGTGGCATTCGCTATGACTTACTTACTAAGTCATATAATAAAAAATCCGATGAGAATGACCTGAATGAATACATGGAGGAGCTAATTAAGAACCATGTATCAGGACGTTTAAAAGTAGCTCCTGAACATACTGCTGAGAAAACACTTCGTATTATGCGAAAACCTAGTTTTAAGCATTTTCATGAATTCAAAAAAATATACGATAAACTTAATGCTAAGTATAATTTAAAACAACCTCTGATACCTTATTTTATTTCAAGTCATCCAGGATGTACAGAACATGATATGGCTAATTTAGCTGCAGAAACAAAAAATCTAGGATTTAAATTAGAACAAGTTCAAAACTTTACACCCACACCTATGACTGTAGCAACTGTCGCTTACTACTCAGGATATCACCCCTATACTTTAAACGAAATATCTACTCCTAAAACAAAAGAGGAACGCGATAAACAACATCAGTTTTTCTTTTGGTATAAAAAGGAAAAACGAAGTGCTATTCAAAAACGTTTAAAACAAATGGGTAAAGAAGAGCTTATTCCTAAAATTCTAGGAAATCAAAAAATTACTCCTAATTCAAAATTTTCTTTTGAAAGTAAAAAATCAAAATCGTGTAAAAATAAGTCTCCTAAATTTAAACGAAAAAAGTAGTCACTGTTCAATTTTTCATTCTTTTTAAACAAATCCCAAATCATCATTTAAAGGATAATCTTGTAGTTGATTTATAGCTAAAAAATCCTGACATAATGGACATACCTGAAACTGATCTAATAATGTTTCTTTTTCACCTTGAATTTCTGCGTTGCATACAACACAATGTATTTTTTTATTTGTATCCATAACTTTGAATTTTAAAATAAACTTCATTAAAAATATATTTTATAACAACTCTTTTATTTAAAATTCGATATATAGAACATTTTTATAGATCAATCTTTTTTTAACTTTCAATTCCAATACTATCAAGCTCACACATACATCTTATTATTTAGAAAACTGAAGTTAATCTTATTTATAAAAAAAGTGATCAAATTATATTTGATCACTTTTGTCGGGGTACCAGGACTCGAACCTGGGACCTCCACGTCCCAAACGTGGCGCGCTAGCCAACTGTGCTACACCCCGATTACTCCATTTTGGTCGCAAATATAATCATTTTATATAAAAAAACAAGACCTTAACTTTCTTGTTTCAATTATACTCAAGGTCTAATCTCTCATCAACAGAGAAACAATTTAATCCACTTTTTGTATTATAATCTGTTGTACATTTAAAACTTAATAGTTATAGTCTTCTATATAAAAATTTAACTCAAACACAGTATATTATATTAATCAAAACCTCGATAAAACAATTCATTTTACACCAATTTCAAAATATTTTTATAAAGTAATCTATATTTTTATTAAATTTAGGCCGGTATAATTTTATATAAATAGCTAAATTTAATACACTATGATTCATTTACCACTGGTGAAAGAAGACCCTCTACTAAAACCGTTTGAAACGGCTATTAATAACCGTTTGGAATGGTATTACAACACCTTAGATTATATTAATCGTGACTTTAAAAATCTTCAACGTTTTGCAAATGCATATCGTTTTTTTGGATTTAACTACGATAAAGTCAATAAAGGATGGTGGTTTCGAGAATGGGCTCCTAATGCAAACTACTTAAGTCTAATAGGTGATTTTAATAGCTGGGATCGATCTGCAAATCCAATGAATCGTATGGATTACGGTGTATGGGAAGTTTTTTTACCAGACTCTGACTATAGCGAACGTTTATACGACGGATCTTTAGTTAAAGTTCATATCAGTGGACAAAATGGTCAATTAGATCGTATTCCTGCATTTATTAATCGAGTAATTCAAAATGAAAGTGGAGGTTTTAATGGCCAGTTTATAAAAAATTCTACCTTTAAGTGGCGCGATAAAAATTTTGACTTATCGAAAATTAAACATCCTATCATTTACGAAGCACATATAGGAATGGCTCAAGAAGAGGGTAAAGTGGGGTCTTACAAAGAGTTTACACAGAATATTTTACCTAAAATAAAAAAACTTGGCTATAATGTTATTCAACTAATGGCTATACAGGAACATCCTTACTATGCTTCATTTGGGTATCACGTTTCCAACTTTTTTGCACCTTCTTCACGATTTGGCTCACCTGATGATTTACGTGAATTGATTAATGAAGCACATCGACTCGAAATTGCAGTAATAATGGATGTGGTTCACTCACATGCTGTTAAAAATCGTGATGAAGGGTTAGCTGAATTTGATGGAACAGAATTATATTTTGAAGGCTGGCATCCCGAATGGGATTCTCGTTTATTTGACTATGGAAAAATTGAAATAAAACGATTTTTGACGTCCAACTTAAAATATTGGATGGAAGAATTCCATTTTGATGGTTTTCGTTTTGACGGAGTAACCTCCATGTTATATCACCACCATGGACATACCAACTTTAAAGAATATGTAGATTATTTTGGAGGAGCAGAGAATAATGATGCCGTTTTATACTTGCAATTAGCCAATACTTTAATTCACGAAATCAATCCACATGCTATATCGATTTGTGAAGATATGAGCGGAATGCCCGGTGCCTGCCGAAAAATCGAAGAAGGAGGATTAGGTTTTGATTATCGACTGGGTATGGGTATAGCCGATTATTGGACCACTCTTTTAAAAGAAAAGCAAGATGAAGAATGGCATATGGGTGATTTATTCTATAACTTAACAAATCGTCGTTACAAAGAAAAAACTATTGCCTATACAGAAAGTCATGATCAAGCTTTAGTTGGTGATAAAACTATTGCTTTTTGGCTAATGGATAAAGAAATGCATACCCATATGAGTGTTTTTTCTACAAGTATTAATATAGATCGTGGAATTTCATTACATAAAATGATTCGTTTCATTACCCTAACTTTAGGAGGTGAGGGTTACTTAAATTTTATGGGGAATGAGTTTGGACATCCTGAGTGGGTTGATTTTCCTAGAGAGGGGAATAACTGGAGCTATCATTTCGCTCGTCGTCAATGGAATTTACCTGACACGGATCACCTCAAATATAAGTTTTTAAATGAATTTGATCGTGCTATGATTAAATTTATCAAAGAGGAGGCTACTCTAAAAAGTACTCCATATAAAATACATGAGGATAATGAAAAACGAATCTTAGTCTTTGAAAAAAATAAATTAATTTATATTTTTAATTTTAATCAAGATTCCTTTGAAAATTACCCTATACCTCTTGATGAAGAGGGAGCTTATAAAATTATTTTTAGTTCTGATGATGAAATTTTTGGAGGGTTTAACCGATTAGACAAAAGTGTTAAACATTCCATAAATGACCGTTCTTTACAAATTTATTTACCAAGTAGAATAACTCTTGTTTTAAAGAAAACTTGAGAAATAAACGCTTAAAATATACCTTCAAGAAGTAAACTCCCAATATGATGTTTACTTCTTTTCGATTATACGAATTTTTATATAATAGCATTATGAAAAACAACTGGCAGATTAAATCATGGGAAGAATTAACAAAAAAAGAATTTCATGATATTATCCAATTAAGAGAAACTGTTTTTATAGTCGAACAAAATTGCTCCTATTTGGATGTAGATGGAAAGGATGAACAATCCTATCATTTATTTTTGTACAAACAGAATCAAATTGTAGCCTATTCCCGATTAATTCCAAAAGGTATTTCATATGATACAGGGTTATCTATTGGGCGAGTAGTTGTTTCACCACCTTTTAGAAGACAACAATTAGCTCAAAATATGATGGAAATAGCCATACAACATGCATTAGAGCTATTTAAAGAAGATACGATTATCATTAGCGCTCAAACTTATTTATTAAAATTTTACACCCGCTTAGGTTTTAAACCCACAGGTAAGGAATATCTAGAGGATAATCTTCCTCATATCAAGATGGTTTATAAGGTATTATAAAATGAGTATTGGGAGCTTTAATAAATTCATAAATAAAGTACAGGTCGCTTGTGCATTTTTATAATACGCAACAAATCAGCCCTAGAACTTTTTCATTAAGAAACTGTATAAATTACATATGATTTTTATATCTTTAGATACCGTTTTTAAAATAGATAGCGAATGAAATTAACAACTTTTCAAAAAAGACATATAGGCATTTCAGAAAAAGCTAAAAATGAAATGTTAAAGCAATTAAATTGTAAATCAATCGAAGATTTAATTGATAAAACTATTCCTTCTAAAATCCTTTCAAAGAAGGATTTGAATATAGAAGAACCTCTTACAGAATATGAAATGTTAAATCATTTGAGAGCACTTTCCTTAAAAAATCAACTTTCTAAAAATTATATTGGTTTAGGATATCACCCAACTATAACACCTTCTGTTATTCAACGTAACATCTTAGAAAATCCTGGATGGTATACAGCCTATACACCCTACCAAGCTGAAATTTCGCAAGGAAGATTAGAGGCTCTAATAAACTTTCAAACTACCGTTGTAGAATTAACAGGGATGGAAATAGCTAATGCTTCTCTATTAGACGAAGGAACTGCAGCAGCAGAAGCAATGGTTATGTTATACGGTTCTCGTACACGAAATCAAAAAAAGAATAACACTAATAAATTGTTTGTTTCAGATGAAATTTTACCCCAAACCTTAGCCGTTTTACAGCCTAAAGCAACCGCTTTTGAAATAGAATTAGTTGTAGGAAAAATAGAAGACTTTAACCCTACAGAAGATTATTTTGCACTTCTAATTCAATACCCAGGTAAATATGGAAAAATAGTTGAACATACAAACCTTGTTACTCAGGCGAAAAAATTAGATATAACAACCATTGTAGCAGCAGATATTTTGGCTTTAACCTTATTGACTCCCCCAGGTGAATGGGGAGCAGATGTTGTAGTAGGAACAACACAACGATTGGGAATCCCACTAGGTTTTGGAGGCCCTCATGCTGCCTATTTTGCTACATTAGAAAAATACAAACGTAATATACCAGGACGAATCATTGGTATTTCAAAAGATCGTTATGATAATAAGGCTTATAGAATGGCTCTACAAACTCGTGAACAACACATTAAACGTGAACGAGCTACTTCAAATATCTGTACAGCGCAAGTTTTACTGGCTGTTATGGCTGGGATGTATGCTGTTTATCACGGAGCTGATGGCTTAACAACCATTGCAAAAAATATTCATCTAAAAGCTAAAAAAATTGCAGAAAGTATTTCTACTAATGTAAATGAATTTTATTTTGACACCCTACACCTTACAAACATCGATGTAAAAGCAATACGTACAAAAGCAGAAGCTCATAACATTAATTTCCATTACATTAATGATACTGAATTATCCATTTCAGTGAATGAAATGACTTCAAAAACCGATGTTGAAGAAATTATACAACTATTAGGAGGAGCTACTTCTCAATTAAATGAAAAGGTACAATTTCCTGAAAATTTAAAAAGAACTTCTACGTTTTTACAGGAAGATGTTTTTAAAAAGTATCATACTGAAACCGAAATGATGCGTTATATCAAACGGTTAGAACGAAAAGATTTGTCTCTAAATCATTCTATGATTTCATTAGGTTCTTGTACCATGAAACTAAATGCAGCTACTCAAATGCTTCCTTTAAGCTGGGTAGAATGGAGTAATATTCATCCTTTTCAACCTAAAAATCAAGTAACAGGTTACTTAGAAATGATTCAGAATTTGGAGAATGATTTATCTGAAATTACAGGGTTTGCTGCAACCTCTCTACAGCCTAATTCTGGAGCACAGGGTGAATATGCTGGACTTATGGTTATTAAAAGATATCATGAATCAAGAGGTGATTTTTCTCGAAATGTTGTTATTATTCCTGCTTCAGCTCATGGAACAAATCCTGCTTCAGCTACTATGTCAGGAATGAAAGTTGTCGTAGTAAAATCATTAGAAAATGGAAATATCGATTTTGAAGACTTAAAATTAAAAGTAGAAAAATATCACCATGAATTGGCAGCATTAATGGTTACTTATCCTTCAACTCATGGTGTATTTGAAAGTCATATTTTAGATATTACTCATTTAATTCATAAACATGGTGGACAGGTTTATATGGACGGTGCTAACATGAATGCACAAGTTGGCTATACAAGTCCTGGATTAATCGGAGCTGATGTTTGTCACTTAAATTTACACAAAACTTTTGCTATTCCACATGGCGGTGGTGGTCCAGGAGTTGGCCCTATTTGTGTAGCAGAACATTTAAAACCTTTTTTACCCTCAAATCCTATTGTAAAGGTAGGAGGAACACAAGGAATTGAAGCTATTTCTTCAGCACCCTATGGTTCTGCACTTGTTTTGTTGATTTCGTATTCGTATATCAGAATGTTAGGCGCTAAAGGATTAAAAAATGCAACAGCTTATGCTATTTTAAATGCCAACTATTTAAAATCTATTTTAGAAAAAGAATATACTATTTTATATACAGGTGAAAATGGTACTGTGGCTCACGAAATGATTGTAGATTTTAGACCATTTAAATCGTTAGGGATTGAGGTTGTAGATGTAGCTAAACGTTTAATGGATTATGGATTTCATGCTCCAACAGTTTCATTTCCAGTAGCAGGAACTTTAATGATCGAACCAACAGAAAGTGAAAGTAAAGAAGAAATTGATCGTTTTGCAGAAGCCTTAATTTCTATAAAGAATGAAATAACAGAAATAGCTGAAGGAAAGTCTTCCGAAAAAGAAAATGTATTGAAAAATGCACCGCATACTATGAAGCAAATTACAGAAGATGAATGGAATTTTTCTTACTCAAGAAGTAAAGCTGCTTATCCTTTAGAATGGGTAAAAGAAAATAAATTTTGGGCTACTGTCAATAGAGTTGATGAAGCTTATGGTGACCGAAATCTGATGTGCACATGTATACCTGTTGAAGAATATGCATAAGTGATATAAATAATAAAATACCCCAATGAAAATAATCCATCGGGGTATTTTATTATTTATATCACAACCTATTTATGAAGATAAGGTTATTTTTGAACATTTTTCTGAATATCCATCAATTTCATAAATTCCTCTAGTTTAGGAAGAATAATGATTTCTGTACGACGGTTAATTGATCGACCTTCTGGGGTTAAATTAGAAGCCTTTGGAACATATTCCGAACGAGCTCCTGCTGTAATTCTTGCAGGATCAACTTGCAAATCATTTTGCAAATATCGAGCGATTGCTGTGGCTCTCATAGCAGATAAATCCCAGTTATCCTTAATTAATTTATTAGAAATAGGTACATTATCCGTATGCCCTTCAATTAAAATATCATAATCTCTATAGTCATTTACTACCTTCCCTATTTTAGCCAAAACCGTTGCTGCTTCGGTATTAATTTGGTATTGTCCTGATTTGAACAACATCTTATCCGATAAAGAAATAAAGACAACTCCTTTCTTAACCTGAATTTTTACATCTTGATCGTCTACATCGTCTAATGAACGCTTTAAACGACCACTTAAAGCTTTATTTAAAGAATCTTGCTTTTGATTTTGAGCAATTAAATCTTTTATATAGCTATTCGATGAATTAATCTCATCAATCAACTTACTGATGTTCGTATTACCTTGTTGATTTAAGCTAACACAACTTTCCAACGATTTTTGCAAAGTTGCTATATTTCCTTCTAAAGAAGAAATTTGCGAGTTTAATGCTCCATTTTTCGATTCTAAACCAGCCTTCTCTGTTTTACAATTTTGTAATTTCCCTTCAGCTACACCTAGTTTATCAATAGCTTGAGTATATTTTCCGTTCAATGCATCAAATTCCTTTTGACTCACACAGGAGGTGAAAATAAAACCAAGAAAAGCGCTTAAAACAACTATTTTTTTCATTATTGTAAAAGTTTTTATTAATTCTAACAAAGTTACTAAATTTAACGAATTTAAGCCAATAACAGTCTTTTAATATTTTTTAAACTTCTGTTAAATATTTTTTAAACTTCTGTTAAATAACTTCCAATTCCTTACCTACCTTAATAAAAGCTGCAATAGTTTGGTCTAACTGTTCCTTTGTATGTGCCGCAGAAAGCTGTACCCGAATCCGTGCTTTTTCTTTTGGTACAACTGGATAGAAAAATCCAATAACATAAACACCTTCCTCTAATAATTTATCTGCCATAATTTGAGAAAGTTTCGCATCGTATAGCATCACTGGTACAATAGCTGCATTTCCTTCTATTATATCAAAACCAGCTCCTTTCATTCCTTTTCTAAAATAATCCGCATTCCACATCACCTTATCTCTTAATGCTGTAGATTTTAAGAGAATTTCAAATACCTTATTTGAGGCTCCTACAATAGCTGGTGCTAATGAATTAGAAAACAAATAAGGACGTGAACGTTGACGGAGCATATCGATAATTTCTTTTTTACCTGTTGTAAAACCTCCCATAGCACCTCCTAGTGCTTTTCCTAATGTACCTGTTATAATATCAATTTTACCCATAACACCATTGTGTTCATGAGTTCCTCTACCTGTTTTTCCAATAAATCCTGTAGCATGGCATTCATCTACCATAACCAATGCGTTGTATTTTTCTGCTAAATCTGTAATACCCTTTAAATTTGCTATAATACCATCCATAGAAAAAACACCATCCGTTACAATAATAGTGAAACGGTGATTCTGTTTAGAAGCTTCAATAAGTTGCTTTTCTAAATCTTCCATATCATTATTTTTATAGCGATAACGAGCTGCCTTACAAAGTCGAACACCATCAATAATAGAAGCATGGTTCAGAGAGTCTGAAATAATCGCATCTTCTTTAGTTAGTAGGGGTTCAAATACTCCTCCATTAGCATCAAAAGCAGCAGCGTATAAAATGGTATCTTCCGTTCCTAAAAATTGTGCAATATTATGTTCTAATTCTTTATGAATATCTTGTGTTCCACATATAAATCGTACTGAAGACATACCAAACCCATGCGTATCTAAAGTATCTTTAGCAGCTTGAATAAGCTCTTTGTTATTAGAAAGTCCTAAATAATTATTCGCACAAAAATTTAAGACCTTTTTTCCTTCTACAGTTTGAATTTCTGCATCTTGAGATGTTGTAATGATACGTTCTGATTTATATAATCCCGCTTCCTTAATCTTCTGAAGTTCTTGTTGTAAATACTGTTGAAAATCTTTTGGATACATATTAAAAATTTAGTGATCTCAAATATAAACAATTAATTAGGAAGTTACAGCATATACAATAAACATTGTATGATGTAAAATAAATATTTATTTCTTTTAAAAGAGTACTGATACTTTAATAAGTTGGCATGATTTTGACTGTATTTAAAACAAAATATTAATAAGATAAAAATATGAAAAATGTATTCGCAACTTTGACGCTATTAATAGGAATCTTTGTAAGCGCACAACAAATACAACAAAAATCCTTTATTGAAGTAAGTTCTGAAGCTCAAGAAAAAGTAACACCGGATGAAATTTATTTAGGGATCTCTCTGAAAGAAAGTGATTCAAAAGGAAGGATTTCTATTGAAAAACAAGAAGAAGATCTAAAAAGAGCTTTAATTTCTTTAGGAATTGATGTAAAAG
>JBKDZS010000049.1:0-4977 GCA_047971445.1 Flavobacteriales bacterium | reverse complement strand
TATAAAAAGTTAGGAGGAAAAGGAGCTTCTAAAAGACTTGCAAATCAAATACACCAACAAATTAAATAGTTTAAATTTCGTTTATAATACTCATGAACTTAAAAGTTATAACTTGTTAATCGAAAATAATCTTATATGTTAAATAAAATAGGGTTGTTCTCTAACCTTAAAAGAGATATACTAGGTGGTATTACAGCAGGTATTGTTGCTTTACCTTTAGCATTAGCTTTTGGTGTTAGCTCAGGTTTAGGAGCTGCTGCAGGGCTATATGGTGCCATTGCTATCGGATTTTTTGCCTCATTATTTGGAGGCACTAATACGCAAGTATCAGGTCCTACTGCTCCTATGACTGCGGTATCCATGATCGTTATTGCAGGAATTATTGGTGCTAATGATGGAAATATTGAAAAATCGCTCCCTTATATTCTCACGGTATTTATTTTAGCAGGATTTTTTCAGATATTATTAGGTATATTAGGTTTTGGTAAATATATAAAGTATATCCCTTATCCTGTGATTTCAGGTTTCATGACGGCTATTGGAGTGATGATCATTATTACTCAAATGTTACCTCTTATTGGTTACTATCCCCAAGATGATATAGAATATGTTGAGGAGTTTACGCCACATGCAGAAGAGGTTCTTCTTAAGAAGATTTTAGATGAACAAAAAATAGGGGAAACTCTAATTTTAGAGGATTATGGAAATGTTATAACAGAAGGTCATAAAATTACTGAACAAGAGATTGTACTTGAAGCTAAAAACTTAGTTAAAAATAGTGCTAAGACAACTTTTGGGACATTAAAAATATTACCTAGAGCTTTACAAAACATTAATTGGGTTGAATTAGCTTTAGCCTTGGTAACTATTTTAATTATTTATGGGTCTAAACGAATTACAACTACGATTCCAAGTACCTTAATTGCTTTATTTGTTGTATCTGGATTGGCTATGGTTTTTGAATTAAATTATAAAACTATTGAAAAAATCCCCAGTGGACTTCCTGTTCCTCATCTGGAAATTTTTACTAATTTTAATTTAACAGCTATAACGCCTTATATTTTTACGTCTTTTTCTTTAGCTTTATTAGGGGCTATTGATTCCCTTTTAACTTCTATTGTAGCAGATAATATGACTAAAACACAGCATAATCCTAACAAAGAATTAATAGGACAGGGTATTGGAAATAGTGTTGCAGCTTTAGTAGGAGGTATCCCAGGATCAGGCGCAACTATTCGTACAGTAGTCAATATTAATGCAGGAGGTAAAACACGTTTATCTGGAATGATTGCAGCTATTTTACTTTTGATTATTTTGTTAGCCTTAGGCCCCGTTGCTTCTAAAATTCCTGCATCGGTATTAACTGGAATCTTGATTACCGTAGGTATTGGGGTAATGGATTATAAGGGACTTAAGGCTATTCCTAATATGCCTAAAACAGAAGTCTTCATTATGATAATCGTATTAGTTCTTTCTGTTTTTTGGGATCTTGTTTTTGCTGTAGGCTTAGGTTTAGTCATTGCCTCTTTATCTTTTATGAAAAAAATGGGTGATATTACATCCAAACGATCTAAAATAACTTCTATAATTCAAGAGGAACTCTGGCAAGATGAAAAAGAAATATTTTCTCAACAAAAAGAAAATATTTTTATTAAGCACCTTCATGGTCCTTTGTTTTTTGGGTTTACTTCTGAATTTCAACAGTTAGCTAAACAAATACCTAAGACAGCTTCTACGGTGATTATTCGAATGGATAAAGTACCTTATATTGATCAGTCGGGTCTGTATACTTTTGAAGATATCATTCTTGAATTGGTAAAAAAAGATATTCAAATTTTGCTTGTAGGTCTTAAAGAACAACCGCATTGTTTAATGTCTAATATCAATATTATACCGGATTTAATCCCGAACAATTGTATTTTTGAAAATTTTCACGATTGTAATCAATGGATTGAAAACAATATAGTTGATTTGGATAATTAGGGTTGTTTCTTAGAAAACACAACTCATTATACCTAAAACGTTTTTTATGTATTGTATATTTGTTTTAAATATTTTTAGATGAATCCAATAGCCGTTATGAAATACGGAAGTGTTTCCGCTTTATCTCCTAATTTAACATGGGAGAACTATTTAACTCATAAAAGTTTTATTCAAGAGGATAAAAATGCTTATAAAGGAAAATTACATGTTGAAAATATACAAGCACTTGAAAAATTAAAAACTGAAATACCTTTATACAAAGAGTTGGATATTTCTGTATTGATGGCTATTCTTTCTGCTAGAAAAACGTTACAAGATTATACGTCTAAAGGGTTATTAGGTATTAATATTGGGTCTTCAAGGGGGGCTACAACTTTATTTGAGAAACATTATGAATATTTTTTAAAGTACGACCAAGCTCAACCGTTAACTTCTCCTACCACGACCTTGGGGAATATTTCTTCTTGGGTAGGACAAGATTTACAACAGAAACACATTCCTTTTAGTCATTCAATCACCTGTTCTACTTCCTTCCATGGTATTTTAAATGCTATTGCATGGTTAGAAAGTAGCATGTGTGATCAATTTTTAGTAGGAGGAACAGAAGCACCTTTAACCCCTTTTACTATTGCACAAATGAAAGCTTTACGTGTATATTCTAAATGGGATGATTCTCAATTTCCATGTCAAAGTTTAAATTTTGAAAAAGATCAAAACACCATGGTTTTAGGAGAAGGAGCGGCTACTTTTTTATTAGAAAAAGAAAATCCAAAAGCATTAGCACATATAACAGGCATTGGCTTTGCTACAGAAACCATCCAACATCATGTTGCTGTTTCGGAGGATGCTCAATGTTTTCAGGAATCTATGAAAATGGCGCTAAAGAAAGCACATCTTAAAACTGTTGATGCGATTGTTATGCATGCTCCAGGAACTAAAAAGGGGGATTCTTCTGAATATTTAGCTATTCAAAAAACATTTGATAACCTTCCTTTTTTAACTTCAAATAAATGGAAAATTGGTCACACTTTTGGTGCATCGGGTACTTTAAGTTTAGAAATGGCATTACTCATGCTTCAATATGATCAAGCAATAGAAGTTCCTTGTTCTTCTCTAGTTCAAAAAAATCCTGCTTCTCTGAAGAACATTATGATTAATGCTATCGGATTTGGAGGAAATGCTGTTAGTCTAATTATTTCTAAATAACCTGTTGTGGTTTTGCTTAAGTATCTGTAAATCACTTTTTTGGTTTATTTTTTAATTTGTGATCTAAAAAACATAATTGAAATGTAGCTACTTTAAACTGGGTTTTTTGTTTTTTATTAAACTCATATAAGGTTGATTACTAATGATTTGTGTTTTTTCTTGCTGAGTTTAATATGGATATTCTTTAGATTATGGAATAATAAAATATCATAGTATTAGACTAGAGAATATGAATTATTTCAATTATAGTCAGAATTAACCGTATTAAAACTACTAATAAATAAATTTTAAGTAGTAATTTTATGAATAAAAGTATGAAACCCAATAAAGTAACTAAGTTGTTTTCAGTTCGTTATCCTATTGTTCAAGGGGGGATGATATGGGCTAGTGGTTGGGAATTGGCCTCTTCAGTATCCAACGCAGGAGGTCTAGGTTTACTTGGAGCAGGGAGTATGTCTCCTGAAGTTTTGCGTGATCACATAAAAAAAACACAAGCAGCAACCCATAAGCCTTTTGGAGTGAATATTCCTTTAATGTATCCTAATGTGGAGGAAATGATGAAAATCATTATAGATGAAGGCGTAAAAATTGTTTTTACATCTGCAGGAAACCCTAAAGTATGGACTTCATTATTACAAGAGAAAGAGATTAAAGTGGCTCATGTAGTTTCTAGTTTAAAATTTGCTTTAAAAGCAGAGGAGGAAGGCGTAGATGCTATTGTAGGAGAAGGATTTGAAGCAGGAGGACATAATGGTAAAGAAGAGACGACAACACTATGTTTAATTCCCTTGTTAAAGAAGAATATTCAAATACCCATTTTGGCAGCAGGAGGTATTGCTTCAGGAGAAGCAATATTAGCAGCTCAAGTATTGGGAGCAGATGGTGTTCAGATAGGATCTCGTTTTTTAATGAGTCATGAAGCTTCGTGTCACACGAAGTTTAAAGAATATTTAAAACCGGCAGATGAACAAGCGACTTTTTTGTCTTTAAAAGAAATTGTTCCTCTTAGGTTTATGAAAAATTCTTTTTATGATAAACTTGAGAAAGCCTATAAAAATAAATGTACAGTAGAAGAATTACGTAATCTAAAAGGAGTAGGGCGTCCAAAAAAAGGGATGTTTGAAGGGGATATTAATCAAGGGATATTAGAGGTGGGACAAGTTTGCTCACAGTTTAAAAATATACAATCAGTGGAAGAAATTATAGAAGAATTAATTGAGGAATATAAGCATGCGAAAGAGAAGTGCTTATAAGAGTAAATTAATCAATTAGTACTATTTTCTATATGGTAAATTAATACAATTGAGCCTATAACAAAATTTAATTTAGTATGCAATATTATTTCGACACTAAATTGATCTTCTTATTTAAATCAAATTCAAAACTTCCCTAAGAATTAATTAATATGATGGGAAAATAAAGAAATTAACCCTTTATAATCTTCTGGTATTATCGATTTTCTAATAGTTAAAGTCTTTAATAGGATTTAAAAACCAAAACTAACTTGTTTGATAATAGTAAATTATTAGAAATATTACATCCTAAAGGTTTAATAAGTAGTTTTAATAAAGAAGGAAAAAATAAGAGCAGTTGCAAATTATTAACCCCTAATTATCCCCCTAAAAAAACAAAAACCTCTAAAAATCAAACGATTCTAGAGGCTTTCTGTACCTTGGGTGGGAATCGAACCCACACTCCAAAGGAACACGAGTTTGAGTCGTGCGCGTCTACCAATTCCGCCACCAAGGCAAGTGAGATGCAAACATACTAAACCTTATGAAATTGATC
>JBKDZS010000048.1:0-4138 GCA_047971445.1 Flavobacteriales bacterium | reverse complement strand
AAAGACTCCTCAGATATACATATAGGTTGAACCCATTTCCCTGAGTATACTATTTTTCTAAGCCAATACTCTCCTTTATTTTTAAGTAATTTAAAGGCATCATTGTGAAGTGTATGAATGTATCTATTTTTTATTAAGAAAACAGCTAAGAGCATATAATTTAGCACACTTAAGTGTGAATGAACAACCTGTGGTTGTTCTTTTTTAATCAATTTAAATAACTTAAAAAACAATGTAAAATCAAAACCTAGTTTTTTGTTACAATTTATTAGCTTCACATCCGATTTCACTTCTTTTTTAAAAAAAGAATATTCTTTTTTTGCATTTAAATTATATAACGTACATAAAACAACTTCATGACCCTGTTCTACAAGTTCATTGCATAAATCTACCGTAAATCTTTCTGCTCCTCCACTTCCTAAAGTAGGAATTATTTGTAAAATTTTCATATCATCATATTAAATACAATTTTGGATATATTTTTCTAGTACACCTATATCCAAAGGTTTAGTTTTCTTTTTCCCTGATTTTCTCTTGCAGTTGAATTTTTAAGAGTATCAAAATTAACATAAGATTCTGGAACAATCATTACATTATTTTCAATTTTTACTTTCCCTATTATTATTGAATTAGCTCAACCCTATTTTATTCTCTATACACTGATACTCCTTAATTATATTCTTCTATTACTTAATATTATATACTTTTAAATAAAACGAGCCATTGTTTCATTATATTATCTATACTATATTTTTCTACCTCGTACTTAGATCGTTTTCCCAATCGTTCTCTTTTACTTTCGTCTTCAATTAATTTTAGAAGATTAGCTGTTAATTGATTTATATCTAAATAATCTGATAGTAACCCATTTTCATTATCAATTACTATTTCTGAAGGACCTGTTGGGCACCTCCATGCTATAATAGGTAAACCGTATGATGAGGCTTCCAATAATGTCATGGGAAAACCTTCATAACGAGAACTTAAAACATAAATAGAACTATTTAAATAATAATCTTCAACATTTTTTACTATTGGAAGAATTTCAATCACTTTATCTAGGTTCAAGTGTTTCACTTTATTTTTTATAGTCTTAGCATTTTCAGAACCTAAACCGACAATTTTTAAGTTCCATTCAGGAAACTCTTCATGAACCTTTTTCCATACCTCTACCAAAAGATCGTATCCTTTTACAAAAGAAATTCTACCCAACGTAATCACTTGTTTTTTTGAATAGTCAGCGTATTTATCTGATACCTTATCTGCTAACGGATTGTATATAACTCTAGAATTATTAAGATTCCATGATTTTTGATCTTCTTTGGTCAAAAGCACTACTTTAGAGAACTTTCGTAAATTCCTTTCTATTCTTTTAATTAAATATTTTCGGTATATTTTATGAACTATATTTTTTGATTGAATTTCTAACGCTATTTTTGAACTATGGTATTCCACAATTTTTTTACAAGGATGGTCTATAGAATGTAAAAAATATATTTCCAATCCAAACATCGAAATACAAAGATCTGGATTTTCTTTTTTAATTAGAGCCGTCGTTTTTTGAATATGTTCTTTATTTTTAATCTTATTATTTTGAACATTCAAATAATGAATTTTTATTTCATCCGAAAACTGAAAAAAAGGTTCTGAGCTATCGTTTTCAAGCGTAACCACACCTATATCATAGCCTTTTTTAGAAAGATAATTTGCTTTGATAGTCAAAACCCTCTCCATTCCTCCTGGAGTAGCCACTTTATCAATAAAATAAAGTATTTTCATCAGCCTATACTTTCAAAATAGTACGGTAATTCAGGGTATAGTAATGCTTTTTTCGACCCAATAAACAAATCAACACCATTGGGATTCAAAACTACTTCATTAAATATTTTCACATATTCATCTCCAGGTACAAAACCAGCTTCGTATAATGTTTCTTTGACATTATTATGTGGTTTTTCTTCTGAATTAGGGGGTATATTTTCCCTCATCAATAAAGCTGAACTATTTTGGTTATATGATGTATCTTGATAAAAATACCTAGAATCTTTCATATCAATACCCATTAAAACAATTTTTTTATACCCTGCTAAATAAGCTAAGTTTATAATCATACTTAAAGAACCTAGATGATGAATCAGTGTACTTTTTGTAAATGGAAGCATTCCTTTTGGCTTACTCCGATACTTTAAAAAGTCTGATAAAATTTTCTTGTCAGGAATTGGATGATAATAAGGCATTTGCATAAAAATATTATCTTTTTTCACATTCGTTAGTTTATCATAAAAACTAACCCCTGTAGATATTTTTTGTTTTATAAAATTAGCATACTGAATAATCATTGGTGCTTTTTTATAATCTTCTCTTTTTTCTATATTATCTAAAATAACATCCCAATATTTGGGATCATGAGTTAGCTCATTATAAAAAAATGTAGGTTTAATTTTTTCTTCAATAAAAGAGTAATTCATTGGAATAGCATCATGCTTATGTATGTGACTCCAATCACTTTCCGATAAATCATTAATGCTTGATCCTGAACCAAAAATAAACACAGTATCGGACTTTTTATATTTCGAAAAGTTTAATTTTTTAGTGGTTTGTAGCTTACTGTTTCCTAACTGTAATCTTAGTGATAATGCCCCAAAGTCACGTATCACAAAAAGCTTTACCTGAGAAAATGTTAAAGATTCTTTTTTATATTTCACCTTAAGAAAAATCCATATCAAAAATGTAATTGGATATAAGGCAATAAATTTCACTATTTTTCTTAAACTGTTCATTTTAAATAACTATTTCACGATTTATTAAAAAATAATACTTCCTTAGTAGGTACAAAGATATAATACTTGTTAAACTTGTCGTCATTATTTTTACTAATATATTCTGATCTACTAAAAAGTAAGCTGATACTGTAGCCACTAGTATTACAGAAAATGTAGTATAATATTTGTAGTTCTGCTTAGAAAACAGCTTAAAATTACTTATAAAAAATCCTGAGTATCCTATATACGTTGTCGAAATAAAATAGACTATCGCTGCACCAAAAATACCGTATTCAGGTATGATTATAAAATTTAATCCAATACTTATTAAGCCTGCTATAAATGATATTTTCCACAATTTATGAGTCTTTTCCAAATAAAAAACCACTGATGTAGAAGCTATATACATCGGTTTATAGTTATACGACATCAAAAGAATAATTACAATATAATAGCAGTCTTTTAACGAGGGATTTTTCATTAAAATATCGACAATTTCTTTTGACCAAATCGAAATTAGAAAAGTCAATGTAAAAATAGTAATCTGCATAATTCTTATTAACAATAAAGCTATATGTTGCTTATTATTTTTATACTCCTTTGCTATCATAGGCCCCAAAGCCTGACCCATCGCTATAGATATAGCATCTCCATAACCCGCAATTCTAGCTGCAAAATCATATTGTCCAATTTCACTTATTTTAACTCCCACGTTTTCCATGACTAACTTATTACTAGTTCCCAACAGAAACCCTCCATAATAATGTACGATAGTGGGTAACGATACTTTTAAGCTTTTTTTAATCAATCTTTTCTTAAACTTAAAATTAGGTCTAAATCCTTTTTTATACATAGGATACCAATAAGAAGCATTCCATAACATCGTTGAAATAAAGGTAGCATAAAACCATCCCATATAGCCCATCTTATAATAACGAATAAAAACTACATTTAAAAAAATGACAATTAAAGCAGATGCAATACTTCTTATCGTTATAGGAGATGGCTTCTCTTTTACTTGATAATACAACATAGCTATACTGGAAATAGGTCCAAAAAAGACAGTTGGTACAATTAAAAGGAATAAAATAATATATTTATTATGCGCTGCTTCTTCCGGTATTAAAAAGTATAAAAATAAAAACTGAATTAACGCATAAATCAAAGCCCACAGAATTAAAAATCCATATAATTGATTCCAGATTTTCTTAAAATGATAAGGGTGTTTTATATAAGAATTGTAAAAAACAACATTCATCCCTAAAATAGAGAAGGCGACTAAGGAAGCCATATAGGCTGTGATAATCCCATAAATACCATAATCCTCAGGTGTTAAAAATTCTGTAATAAACGGTAAAACCAAAACTGAAACAACT
>JBKDZS010000047.1:0-2142 GCA_047971445.1 Flavobacteriales bacterium | reverse complement strand
GTTGTTCCATGTGTTGTTCCTGTATGGTAATATTCCATATAGGCTGGGTCTAGTAAAATTACTAAATCCCCATTCTGTTTAGGATCAAACCCACGTTCAATCATTTGTAAATGATAATCAGTAACTGATGAAGCTAAAATTTCTTTTCTTGTATAGGCACGTTTTACAAATTTTTTCTTCTGAGTAAAATATTTTATGTCATCAACAATAGCATTATAATCTAACTTTTTTTCATAAATCAGATCTTCATTTAAAAAAATATTTTGATTCGAATAATTTTCTAATAAATCATACCCATAAGTATCGTTTAAATACGCCTTGAGCCCTGTTCTAAATTCTTTTGATTTCAAATTTTTAACCCCATACTTCATACTATTTAAATGATTCGGATTTTCAGCCCCTGCATGATCAGCTGTTAAAAAAATAAGATAATTTCCCTTTCCAATGGTTTTATCTAACTGTTTTAGTAAGGTTGCAATAGTTAAATCCAATCGTAAGTAAGTATCTTGAATCTCCATAGAACGAGGTCCAAAATAATGTCCTACCTTATCTGTAGAAGAAAAGCTGATTGATAAAAAATCAGTAACATCATCTTTTCCTAAATCTTCATTTTTCAATGCTTCCAAAGAAAAATCCAATACTAAGTCATTCCCATAAGGAGTAGATTGAATTTTTGAAACTCCTCCTTCAGCTACTATTTCTTTTAAATTATACGGAAACGTAGGTGTATTCTTTGGCTTCAAAACAAATTCATACGGATTGTCATCCACTATACTTTCATCATACGTAGTAGAAGATCGAAGTAAATCCCAGCCTTTATTAATATATTCCTGAACTTTTCCTGATTGATTAAACTTCGTAGCCCATTCTGGAAAAGAATTCATGTAGTAGGTCGAAGTTAAAAAATTTCCCGAATCACTCATCCAATAGGCCGCATCCGCAAAATGACCTACAGGTAAAATAGCCCCTCGATCTTTGATACTCACACCTATTACTTTTCCTTTTTGATTGGTAGCTAATTTTAGTTCATCTGTTACAGTTGTACTTTTTAAATTGCGAGGAGACATCTTTCCTTCCTTTCCTGTATAACCTACTCCTGAAACCAACTCGTCATCCGTACAATACATTTTCTTTTTTAATGACTTATTATACCAACCGTTCCCCACAATTCCATGAACCGCAGGTGTTGTACCTGTATAAATAGAAGCATGTCCAGGAGCTGTATATGTAGGCATGTAGTTATAATGAGTGTTTTTGAAATTATATCCCTCCTTCAATAAGCGTTTAAAACCATCTTTTCCAAAATCATTATAATAACGATCAAGGTATTCATAACGCATCTGGTCTACAACAATCCCCACAACTAATTTGGGGCGTTCAAGTTGAGCAAAAAGTACGTTAATAGTTAGTGTAAAAAATATTAGAAGGAATAATTTTTTCATTTACAATAAAATTTTATATCGTGAAAGTTAAGAAATTTAATTTTAAATTGATTTTCTTTTAAAAGAAGTTTTTATTATAAATAACAATCGTAATGTCTATCTTAATTTTTTGTTTTAAGCATACAGTAGCACTTATATAGTCATCAATGCAATACCTAAGAAATGTGTCCTTTCCCTAAAAAATATCTTAAAACTCTACTAGCATGTACTTCTAGTAATAGCAGTCAGCCACCTATTCACTTATTATAACCTTAATTTCTCAAATACACAGCCTAAACTTCTATCACCCTACCAATCTTCTCTACTAAATTCATTGAAAAGCCCTACTAGAAAACCATAAATAAGTATGTTAACAATTTACATCCCCATCAAATAAGGTGAACTTATCTATTTATTGGTTGTTTTTCTTAAAAAGGATAATGGTAAATTTCACTCTCGTGGTGTAATGGGTTTCCTTTTGGCTGAGATGGTCTCTTTATCAAAGAACTAAACACAATAAAGATAAAAAGTCCCGTGAAGAATAAAAAAGCTCCTATTTCAGCAAAACCAATACTAGCAAAACTTCCTACTGAACCTGGCTCCATCATTGTAAAGAAATCTAAGTAATGTCCGAAGATTACAACAAAAGCCATAAAACAAACCACTTTATAATTTCTTTTAATAGATGAACTTACTAATATTAAAAGAGGCATAACAAAGT
>JBKDZS010000046.1:0-1668 GCA_047971445.1 Flavobacteriales bacterium | reverse complement strand
GTAACGGCTTCATTAACTTCTTTAGTCGTCATAGTATCGTGAATGAAACTAATTAAAACTTCTGCATAACGAGCTGTTCCCTCATAGAGGTCGTAGGTTCTAGAAATTTTAGCTTCTTCTGAATATTCTGTTACATACTTATCATACCAAAACTTAGCCTTTGATAGAGTTTCTTTTTTATTTTCTAAATTTTCTTCAAAAGCTTTCTTTAAGTAATTTAGAGTCATTTTTCTATAGTATCGTGATTTAAAATCTAAAGGTAATTGAGTTGAACGACTCTCTTCTTTTCTACTATCTTGGTAATAAAAATGAAATATCTCATGTGTAGGCAACGTAAAAATGATATTCTTCGTTATGTAATTTACATAGTCGTCATATTCTTTTTGACTCATACCTAACTTATCCGGATGTTCTAAACCTTCGGGAGCGTAAACATAACCAGTTTCTTTATCAAGAGAAATTGCAACACCTTTTTCTCCTTTATATTCAGATATTGCAAATCCCCATGGCTTAGGAACTTTATTTGATTGTAAAAGTACATCAAGATCCGCTTCTTCTATTTTGTGACCTACACGCATAATATCAGCTTTAATAGGTTTTGAAGCGTCATCTAAAGTATAAACTACCAAATGATTTTTTGTATAATCTGCTTCTGGCCAAACATCTTTAGCCCTAACCCAATGTTTTTGTACTAATTCATTTACACGTTTAACCATTTCTTTGGGCATCACGGTTTCTATTCCTTTGTTTTCCACTGTTGACTCACTTTTTGGACGACAAGTCCAAAATAAACAGGCTACGATTACACTAGCTGCTATGTTTACATTTCGTATCATATTCATCTTTTGTTTAGATAATAAATCTATATGTTGAATTTTTTAAAATTTGATACCAAAGGTAATTGTTTTTAGCTTAACCTATTGTGCATTTTAAATAATATTGATTTTACTATTGTTGACATTTCTACTAAAGATAAATTTATTGATATAATTGCATGATGCACAATGGGTATATTATGATTTTTTTAAAAGGTAAAAAAATCAAAGTATTGAATTAAATTATTCAAAGTATACAGTATAAAAATGTTCTGTATCTTTGATTATTGAAAAGGTTAAAATTAAATAGAATATTAAATGAAATACTATATTGTTTCAGGAGAGGCCTCAGGTGACTTGCATGCTTCTAATATGATGAAAGAAATCAAAAAAAATGATCCTCAGGCAGTATTTCGATGTTGGGGAGGTGATTTAATGGAAGCACAAGGAGCTACTATAGTGAAGCATTATAGAGATCTTGCCTTTATGGGATTTATTGATGTTATTTTAAATATTAGAACGATTTTTAAAAATATTGCATTTTGTAAAAAAGATATTAAAAATTATAATCCTGATGTTGTTATCCTAGTTGACTACCCGGGCTTTAATCTTCGTATTTCAAACTATGTTCGAAATATATTAAAAATAAAAACCTTTTATTACATATCGCCGACTGTATGGGCTTGGAATCCTAGTCGTGCTAAGACTATTATGAAAACTGTAGATGCGATGTTTGTCATTTTTCTTTTTGAAGAAAAATGGTATCAAGAGCATTTTAATTATCCTGTTCACTTTGTTGGACACCCTTTGTTAGATGCTATTGAAGAACGTAAAAACAGTCCTGAAGCGTTAC
>JBKDZS010000045.1:0-7427 GCA_047971445.1 Flavobacteriales bacterium | reverse complement strand
CAATTTTTGATTTAGAATGCTTAACTTTGGACAAACTATTATTTATTTTGACAGGGATTGTTATAAAATCTACAGGAAGTTGGTATTCCATTCGTGATCAAAAAGGAGAAGTTCATGAAGCCAGAATAAAAGGAAAGTTTCGTGTTCAAGGAATTAAAAATACGAATCCTGTAGCTGTTGGGGATACAGTTGATTTTGAAGTAAAAGGAAATGAGAATACAGTTATTACCAAAGTTCATAAACGTAAAAACTACATCATTCGAAAATCGGTTAACTTATCAAAAAAAACCCATATCATTGCAAGTAATATCGATATTGCTTTTTTAATCATAACTTTAAAACAACCTCAAACTTCCACTGGCTTTATTGATCGGTTTTTAATTACTGCAGAAGCTTACTCCATCCCTGTTGTTCTTCTTTTTAATAAAATGGATATACTTTCAAAAGAAGAACATATAAAAAACCGAGAACTCATAAACTTATATCAATCTATCGGGTATGAATGTCAAGAAATTTCTGCTTTAAACAAAACCAATATTGAGTGGGTTCAAAAACAAATGAAAAATCAAATATCCATGCTTTCAGGGCATTCTGGATCAGGAAAATCAACTTTAATAAATACCCTAGCTCCTAAGTTGAACTTAAAAACAAAAAAAATATCACATTCCCACAATAAAGGACAGCATACTACTACCTTTGCCGAAATGTTTGAATGGCCTTTTGGAGGATATATAATTGACACTCCAGGAATTAAAGGACTTGGATTAGTCGACATGAAAAAAGAAGAAATTGGAGATTATTTTCCTGAAATATTAAAAATCAAAAATAAATGTAAGTTCAACAACTGTTTGCATATCGAAGAACCTCAATGCTCCATAAAATTAGCTGTTAAAGAAGGTAAAATTGCAAGAAGTCGTTTTGCTTCTTACATTTCTTTTATAGAAGAAGATGCGGAAGAAAATTATCGTCAAGATTATTGGTAGCCCTTCTCTATCAAACTATTTTTTTCCTGACGTTCTTTTAAATTCACTTAAAATAATCGACGTTGCTGTAGCTACATTCAAGCTTTCTGTAATGCCTTTCCCAAATTGTGGAATGGTTATTTTTTTAGTTATAAATGGCTCTATTTCTTTTGAAATTCCATTAGACTCATTTCCCATCACAATCATACCTTTAGAGGGCAATTCTTCTTTATAAATATTTTTACCTTCTAAAAAAGCTCCAAAAATAGTATTTGAATAGTTTTTAAGAAATTTCGTTAGATCTGTATAAAAAACACTTACTCGACTAAAAGATCCCATCGTAGCTTGTATAACTTTTGAATTATAAACATCTACTGTATCATTAGAGCATATAATTTTAGAAATTCCAAACCAATCTGCCAGACGAATAATCGTTCCTAAATTCCCTGGATCATTTATTCCATCTAAAGCTAAAACTAATTCATTTTCATCGATAAAAACTTGCCTTTCATGCATCTTACACACTGCCAAAACACCATTAGGAGTTTTCATACTACTTATTTTTTTTAATTCTATCTCAGAAACTAGGTGTTTTTCAAAAACCCCTTTAAATTCATCTTGATACTCCTCCACATAAAATATTTTTTCAACTTCAATAGAGCTATTTAAAACTTCTTTAACAGATTTAACACCTTCTACTACAAATAATTTATATAGCTTTCGGAACTTTTTATGCTTTAACGATTGAATAAGTTTGGAATGATTTTTTGTTAGCATATATTTGTAAATAAAACTAAAATTGGTACGATTTACAACAAAGATAGTATTATTAATGCTCCTTTTTTCTATTTTTTCATGCTCTACTACGAAAAAAATACAAGAGGGAAATTATCTTCTAACCAAAAATATCATCAAAGAAGACGGTGTCAAACTTATCGGAGGTGATGCCTACAACAGCATTTTCCAAAAGACAAATAAAAAAGTATTCTTCCTTTTTCCTTTTGGATTATGGTTTTATAATTCTTCTAACAAAGACCTTCAGCCAGCCTTAGAAAAATGGTACCAAAATGACAATAGAACGGAAAAGGGCTTAGATTCCTTATTGATCAAAACAGATTCTTTAAATCAATGGATCAATTCTGAAAGAACACTATTCTTCAAACGCATCACTATGTTACGTAACAAGTTTTTGGTACGAAATCAGGAACTTCCTAAATTGGTGGATTCTTCTTTTACTCGTAAATCAGAGCGTACCTTAAAAAATTATTACGGTTTTAAAGAAGGTTATTTAGATGCTAAAATTACTAGTGAAACTAAAATTTACCCTAAAAAGAAAAAAGCAAAAGTCATTTACAACATAACCAAAGGTGACCCCTACATTATTGATTCATTACGCTATTTTATTAAAGATGAAAAAATCAAAGCTCTTTACTTTAAACATTTAGATCAATCTTTTTTGAAAAAAGGACAAAATTTTAATGAACTTCATTTTTCTAAAGAACAAGACCGTATTGTTAAACTAATGAGAAACAACGGTTACTACTACTTTCAACCTAATAATATTCGTATGGAAGTGGATTCTGTAAACCTAGGAGATAGGAAGTTAATCGGTATTCTAAACATCATACCAACGAAGGCTAATTCTGTAGATCGCTATAATAAAGTCTATACTGTTTCAAAAGTTAATATTATATCAGACCACTCCAACTCAAAACCCTATGATTTGCCTAAAAACGAATCCATTTACCACAGAGGTTATGATATTTTAAGTCATGACTATTTAAATTACAAACCTCGAGTTTTTACCGATATTACGACTATTGAACCCAATTCTATTTACAGATTACAAAATGACATTCTTACAAAAAATCATTATAATAGCTTAAAGAATTTTCAGACACCTAATATTCGTTATCAAATAGATACTATATCAAAAGGCAATTATTTGATCTCCAATATATTTCTTACTCCTCAGAAAAAATATGGTTTAGATTTAAGCTTTGATTCCTTTGCTTCCAACTATTTAACTATCGGTCTCTCGCCTAATCTGTCTTTATTGTCACGAAATATTTTTGGAGGAGCTGAGAATTTAGAATTATCTTTAAAATTAACAGGAGGTACTGTAGCCGATATTGATAACACCTCAGGAATTGCTATGGAAGCTTCTATTGGAACGAAATTAATCTTTCCTCGTTTTATCATTCCTTTCAAAAATACAGAGGGAATGTTTTCTAAAGCGGCTAACCCTCAAACTAAAATCAACTTATCAGCCTCATGGCAAAATAATATCGGTATTGGCAGGATAAGCCTTTCGAATGCCATTGATTATGCATGGAGGTCTAGTAAAACTATTTCACATAAATTAGAGCTATCTAACATTCAGTACATTGCAAACATAAACAAAGAGGTTTATTTTGATTTATACACTAGTGATCGCGCCATTCGTAATGCTCAATATGAAGATTATTTTGCTTTTAATCCTGAAGCAGAAGAACTGCATAGTGTTTTTGGAGACTTCATAATGTCCATGATCATTATAGATGATCAAGATTTTAAAACATCAAGCTATTTTGATTCTAATACTTATAACGATTATACGGATATGCTTCAACGTCAAAGGCGTATCACAGAGGATGTTCTTATTAACTCTTCTTCTTATACCTTTGAGTATGATGGTCTTCGAGGTAACTCTAAAAATCCCTTTTACTTTAAAGGTAAAATAGAAGCTGCTGGAAATAGTTTATATCTATTAGATAAAGCTTTTGGTTTTAGTTCTTTGGATATCCCCATCATTTATCAAAACTCTATTTTAGGCGTTGGATATGCTCAATACCTAAAATTTGATTTTGATCTTAGAAAATATTGGCGTTTAAATAAAAAAAATGAACTTGTATCCCGTTTACTACTTGGGTTTGTTTACCCTTATGGAAATGCTTTATCAGCACCTTTTAGTAAAACATATTTTGCAGGAGGATCAAATGACATTAGAGCTTGGAGAGCTTATGATTTAGGCCCAGGAGAAAGTAACCAAGGAAGTTTCTCTACGGAAGAACTAAAAATAACTGCTAATCTAGAATGGCGAAAAAAAATAACAAATGATATTAACGGAGCTTTATTTATTGATGCTGGTAATATTTGGGCTACAAATAAATATATGCAATCAGAAACTTTATTCAAATTAAATTCTTTTTATAAACAACTTGCTATAGGATCAGGGTTTGGATTACGGTATGATATGGGTTATGACATTGTCTTAAGACTAGACTTAGCGTACAAAATACACGATCCTAATCAAATTCAAGGTGACAGATGGCTTAATGATTTTTCCATTTGGAAACCTAATTTCAATATTGGTATTGGATATCCATTTTAAAAGCCATATATTTGCTTAGAAATTGTAATCAATATTCATCATAAAACTAAACAAATGAGTAGAAAATTTGCCGCTGGCGTAGCTACTGGAGATTTGGTTCAAGAAATCTTCAATGATGCTAAAAAAAATGGATACATGTTACCTGCTATCAATGTTGTTGGATCCAATACAATTAATGCCGTAATGGAAACTGCAGCTGAATTAAATGCCCCTGTTATTATTCAATTTTCAAATGGAGGTGCTATTTTTAATGCAGGAAAAGGATTATCTAACGAAAACCAACAAGCAGCTATTTTAGGGGCAATTACTGGAGCTAAACATGTTCATGACTTAGCTGAAGCCTATGGAGTCACAGTTATTTTACATACAGATCATTGTGCTAAAAAATTGTTACCTTGGATTGATGGATTATTAGATGCTTCTGAGAAATGGTATGCACAAACGGGTAAACCGTTATTTTCTTCACATATGATTGACCTGTCTGAAGAACCTCTTGAAGAAAATATTGCTATCTGTAAATCTTATTTAGAACGTATGGCAAAAATGGAGATGACTTTGGAAATTGAATTAGGAATCACGGGAGGTGAAGAAGATGGTGTTGACAATACTGATGTTGACGACTCTAAATTATACACACAGCCTGAAGAAGTTGCCTACGCATACGAAGAGCTTTCAAAAGTATCTCCTCGCTTTACAGTTGCTGCTGCCTTTGGTAATGTACATGGTGTTTATAAACCTGGAAATGTGATTTTAACGCCCAAAATTTTAGACAACTCTCAAAAATACATCCAAGAAAAGTATGGAACTACTGAAAAGCCTGTTGACTTTGTATTTCATGGAGGATCAGGTTCTGAATTAGAAAAAATTCACGAAGCTATTGGGTATGGTGCTGTTAAAATGAATATTGATACCGACTTGCAATATGCTTTTACGGAAGGTATTCGTGATTATATGTTAGACAAGAAGGATTATATTTCTTCTCAGCTAGGAAATCCTGATGGACCGGAAGAACCTAACAAAAAGTATTATGATCCTCGAAAGTGGTTGCGTTTAGGGGAAGAAACTTTCAAAAACCGTTTAAAAATGGCTTTTGAAGATCTTAAAAATATCAATACCTTATAAGGGTAATACATATTAGTAAAAAACTACCTAAAAAGGTAGTTTTTTATTTTATAAAACTTTTACATAACTTAATTATTTACTATTGTTCACAAGATTCTACCCTTCATCTAGGTAATTTCATACTAGTTTCCTCATCTTTCTTCTAATGTATTAATTTCTTATAATTAAAATAGATTTTCTATAATTCTTGTCTGCTTAAACTATCATGTAGCCCACATTGTTTTCCTTATTGTAAATTAAGTAAGCTAATAGCATTATGTTCATAATTATCCAGACTGATCGTCAATATCAATTGGATAAGCATTAGGTGTCACCTCATTACCCACGTAAGTAAATTTATTACTCTGTGAATGTTAGGTGTACACCTGCTTATCCATTTCAGGAGCAGTTGAAGTTCCACTACGATTTAAGGTAAGAATGTTTCCATTCTTATCGTAAGTAAGGCTAAATCTGTAAGCCTTACTTAACGCTTTGGTGCTCCTGTCTAAAACCTGTACTGTATAGTGAAACTATTCAGCAACAGAAAAGTAACCGTATTCATAGTACTGTTGGGTGTTAGGATTTCTCCAACATCTTGATACGATCGACCGTCATAAACATTCTTATGCAGTCTATAACTTCCAAATTGAAAGTTATCTCTATATTTTAGTATTGTAATCATACACACTCTTTTCGTTAAATGATTTATAATTTTATGATTACTCAAGGTTGATATTCAAAAAATTAATCTTGAGAGCCTCACCTTTCTTTCTTCATTTTTAAATATCACACAATTTGTTTCACAATCATACAGATTAAATAATTTTAATGTAGAATTGTTAGGTTTTTTTCTGTTTTTCACAACTTAATATAACTTTATCAATAATTCCTTTTCCTGTATTTTCTTGTCAGAAACTATATTTTTATGTCATTTTTCAATAAAATAGAATGATTTGCCCATTTAACCTGAGTTAATGGATTGTATAATTTATTTGCTTTATAGAAACTTTCTACATGAATTAGCTTGCTTGAAGTATTGCAACATATCATTAGAACAATAACTGAATAGATCAGAACCTTTTTCATAATTTGTTTTAAATTAGTTGGGGAACAAGCGTAAATTTTTACACTTTTGCCAACACAAATGTAGCATTTTTTTATTTTTTGCCAAAAAAATATTTTATATAAAATTATGAAAGGAAAAACGATCATTCTTTTTGTCGAAGAATGCCTTATTCTTATTTTGAAGGAATTTTTTAGCTACATATAGATTATAATTTATTATCTATATCAAATTTCATACTCTTTCAAAATAGAAGGTAATACCTTATCAATTTCTTCAAACTCGTAATCCAATGTTTTTTTTACTTTAGAATTATCATAATGTGTTCTAGAAATTAAAGATTCGTAAGTGGCCTGACTTAATATGTTTTCAAACCCTAGTAAAGCACCCCATGAAGCAAAAGTACGCAACCATTTTAACTGAGTGTTTGAAATAAACTTTGTTCGATTATTCTTGAAAGAACAAATTTTTTTGACTAACTTTTTATAAGAAATATTCTCAGAAATTACAATAAAACGTTCTCTAAAACATCCTTTATTCATCAACTTCACACTACATTTTGCTAAATCTTTTACAAACACAAAAGCTGATCCTCCCGAAGTATAATATCCTTTCAAGGATTTTTTAAAAACTTCACCACTGCTTTGATCCCAAAAACCGCCTCCTAAAACAACTCCAGCATTTACAATGACTACATTCAGTTCTTCTTGTGAACCTCGCCAAACTTCCATTTCTCCTTCAAACTTGGAACAAGCATACTTTGAATGAAACTTTTTATCTAAAAACGAACTTTTTTCCGTAATCACTTCATTATTAATCGAATCCATTACAGCTATAGAACTCATGTATAAAAAACGTTCCACTCCGTTTAAAATAGAAAAATTAATCATATTAGCCGTTCCTTTTATATTAACTTCGTATAATTCCT
>JBKDZS010000044.1:0-13974 GCA_047971445.1 Flavobacteriales bacterium | reverse complement strand
CTTCTCCTTTAGGTATATGAATAGCTTGTTCTATTTGTCCATTATTCTGTAGCTCTTCTACTTCACGAACGTCTATAAGGGTTACATGAGGGTTTTTAATATACCTTTCTACAGGTTTGTTTTTTAGTGAGCAAGCGCTTATTAGGAATAGTCCTAATAACCAAAGAAATGTACCAATCTGTTTCATGTTTTATTCTATTACTTTATAGCCCAAATTATTAATAACTTCTTTTATATGTTCTATATCGGAATGTCCTTCAATTTGCACTTCTTTTGTTTCTAAATTTACTTGAACTTTCGTTATTCCTTCTTCTTTTGAAATTTGTGTTTCAACATTGTTTTTACAATGATTACACATCATACCTTCAACTTTTATTACGTTTTTCATTACAATAACTTCTTTTTTATTAAAAAAACGATCTAAAAATAGTGTATAAAAGATCAATCCTAGCAAAAGAATTCCAAAAATGTTCGTTATGGCATTAGATGTCTTAGAATGATGGTCTAATTTTGATGTATATTGAACTAGAAAATCGTGGGGAATAATTACATTCAATAGAAATCCAAAAAATAAAGCACCCACTATGATAGAAATTAGATAAACCCACATAAACTTTGTTCCAATTGCTTTTTTGATAACAGCTAAAGTTGCAATATTAGTTGCCGGACCAGCCATTAAGAATACAATAGCAGCTCCAGGTGAAATTCCTTTTAAAATTAATGCATTAGCTAATGGAATACTACCTGTGGCACATACGTATAAAGGAATAGAAGCTAACAAAATAACCAATAATTCTAAAAAACCATGTCCAATATAATCTTCAAAGAAAGAATCCGGAACTAAAACAGAAATCCATGCTGCTAAAGCTAATCCTATAAATAACCATTTTCCTATATCTTGTACCATTTCTATAAAGGCAAAATGTAAAACTGCTTTAAATTTGCTCTTTTTTTTCTTAGAAAGACATCCATCAGAACATTCTATTTTTGTTTTTTTCTCTATTAGTTGATTAGGGTTTTTTAAATTTAACACATTCATCAAGACACCTCCAAAAACACCTGTTATAAAAGCTATAAAAGGTCTAATAATAGCTAGAGGCCATCCCATTAAAGCTTGTGTAGCTAATATAGAATCTATACCTGTTTGCGGCGTTGAAATCATAAAAGAATTGGTTGCTCCAGCTGAAGCGCCACTTTTATAAAATCCTACTCCTGTTGGAATAACTCCACAGGAACATAGCGGCATAGGAACTCCAAGAAAAGTGGCTTTTAAAACAGATTTGAAATTATTTTTCCCTAAATGTTCATCAATTTTTTGACTTGAAAAATACACTTTTAAAATACCTGCTATTAAAAATCCCAAAAGTAGCCATGGTGCCATTTCTAGAGTCAAATTCCAAAATTCACATATGTAACGTACAATAAAATCCATTATTTATTTTTTCTAATAACAAAGATACATATTCTGAAGGTTACCTATTCATAAACTGTTCTTCTTTAATAATCTTTTCTAAAGTCATTTGCAGGTGAGTCTCTTCATCTTGATGATCTAGTTTTTTCATTTCTTTTCTCAAAAACCAAGCGGTTACCATTGTGGATAATATATCTGCTATAGGGAACGAAATCCATACACCAAAAAGTCCTAAGTAGTTAGGTAATATCAGTACTAAAGGAATTAGGAAAAAACCTTGCTTTAAAAGAGTTAAAAGTAAAGCTTGTCTTGGTTTTCCTATTGCTTGAAAATAGGCTGCTCCAATCAATTGAAAAGCGATAATAGGAACGGCTGCAAATCCCCATCGTAGGGCTTCAGACGTATCCTTTATTATTGTTAGATTATCTGAACTTTTTGTAGTAAATAACATCACAATTTCAGGAGCAAAAAACATAATTAAAGTAAAAATGAAAAATGAAAATAAAGTAGCATAATAAATGGATACCTTGATTGATTCTTTAACTCTTTCATAATTTTTCGCACCATAATTATAGCCTGATATAGGTAAAAACCCTTGTGTTACTCCCATTACAGGAAATAAGGCAAACATGATAACTCTTCCCAAAATCCCATACATGATGATTGCTATTTCATTTCCGTATTTAAATAATACAAAGTTTAAGATAATTGAAAGAAGGGCTATAACACTCTGCCTTACTACTGTTACAAAACCTAAGCTTGAAATCTCAGAAACAATAGCTAAATCTAGAGGAAAATATTTAGGACGAATGTTAATAACTCCTTTCCCAAAAATAAAATAGTATAAAATAAATACAAAACATACTATATACGAAACAACCGTAGCCCAAGCAGCTCCTTCTAAACCTCCGTTTAAAACTTTTATAAAAAGTATATCTAAAATAATGTTTAAAATAGCTGGAATTAACATGACAACCATAGCTGTTTTTGCTTGTCCTTCTGCACGAATTACGGCATTAGCCATCATATTTAAAGCTAAAAAGGGAATACCATATAGCAGGGTATTAAAATACGTAAAGGAAGGATCATGTAAATCTTCTTTTCCTCCAAAAATATAAACGATATCGTTGGTATAAAAATACCCAACGGTTACAACAAATAGAGATAAAATAAGAGTCATGGTTATCTGATTACCAAAAGTATGTTGTGCTAATCGTTTTTCTTCTGCCCCTAGTGCTCTAGAGATAATAGAACTTCCTCCTATTCCAATACCCATTCCTATAGAAGATATAAAAAAGACAATAGGCATTACAATTGCAATAGCTCCTATTCCCAATGAGCCTACCCACTTACCTACAAAAATGGAATCTACTAACATGTAAATAGACATGGCTAAAACACCTATAGAAGCTGGTATAGCCTGTTCAAATAACAACGTTTTAATAGGTTCTATTCCTAGACGAGTACTTTTATGCATAAAAAATTTAAGGTAAGATGTCGCAAATTACATTAATTTACTTTAAAAAGAATACTCTATATTCTAAAATCTTATTACTTTTACTTTCCTGTAATGGAATATTTTATTTCTATAAGGCTCTTTATTCATTATGGACTGCATTTTGGCTTTCCATTCTTATTGGCTTATTTTTTTTATAAAAAAATATGGCTAAAAACAGCTCTTATTTTATTAAGTACAATGCTAATTGACTTAGATCATTTGCTTGTAACTCCAATCTTTGACTCCAACCGTTGTAGTGTTGGATTTCATTTGCTACATCAATATTGGGCTGTAACTATCTATTTTTTAATGCTTTTTTTTTCTAAAACGAGAGTCATTGCCATCGGGTTACTATTTCATATAATAACTGATTTTATAGATTGTTGGATGATGAGTATTTCGCTATAATTTCAAAACATATTACTCGTACTATATCAAGAGTGTTTTTTTATCCGTTTCCACATTTTTTAGGAATATCTAGACTTTGTTCTCAAAATAAATTTTCTAACAAGAAGTTTTTCCTTTACAGTTTTTTTTCTGTTCGTAATCTAAAATACTTCCTTTACCTCCTTGAAGAATCGTGCAACAATCTGAAAATACTCCTTTTAACTTTTTTCTACTTCTTTGAATCTTAGAGCGAACGGTTACATAATTCATATCCAATCGTTTTGCTATTTCTTTTTGAGAAATATTTTCCAATTCTGAAAGTGTCAAAAGCATACGATCTTCATCTGGAAGAGTTTTTATAAAGGAAACAACGCATTGACTCAATTCTTCTATAGCTTGCTGTTCATCCTTTTCTTTTGAAAATGGAATATCCTCTATTTCTTGAATTGGTAATTTCTTCTTTCTATAATAATCAATTATCGTATTTTTAGCGATAGAGTAAATCCAACTTTTTATGTTTGCTATTCCATCTTGATTGGATTTAGCTAATTTATAAAAAACTTCTTGAGTTAGATCTTCTGCATCCTCTCGACTACTAATTCTTTTTTTTATATAAAAAAAAATAGGTTTATACAGTTGTTCTATTTGGTCTTGCATTTTTAATTGTAAAATTAATTAAATATCAAAAAAAGTACTTCTAAATGAAGTACTTTTTTTAATTGATGTTATTTACTTAACAGCATCCACCACCACCATCACAACATCCTGTTCCACAACAATTCTTACTTTTTATTTTCATAATGATCTAATTTTGTATTAATAATTACTTATTTGTTTTAATTGATGCTATTACTTAGCAGCACCCACCTCCACAACATCCTGTTCCACAACAATTCTTACTTTTTGTTTTCATAATGATCTAATTTTGTATTAATAATTACTTATTTGATTGTTTCTATCTACTAAAACGTTTATTTTTTAAAATGATGCACATTTAGAAAATTATTTTACATTTCTAGTTTAATTTTTCACAATCTAAGACCATCTTATAGGAATATATTTTTTATACAAATTAATTACAACAGTTATCCACATTTAGAATAACCGCAGCTTTTACAGACAATGCAACCTTCTTCGAAAACTAATCCTTTCGGATCTTTACAGCTTGGGCAGGCATGATCTTTCATTGAAGCTCCATCTGTTACATATTTTTTCAAAGCACGAGCTACTCCATTTTTCCAAGTATTAATATGCTCATCATATAGATTTAAATCTGCGATTAAATCTACTGCTGACGTGATAGGCATTCCATGGCGAAGAACTCCTGATATTAATTTAGCATAATTCCAGTATTCTTTATTAAATGAACGTGATAAACCTTCAATTGTCACACGATAACCATCTTTATCCATATATTGGAAATCATAACGAGAGCTTCCTTCTTCTGTTCTATTTTTAATAACCCATCCTGTTTCTACATATTGAGGAACATAAATGGCATCTTCTAATTTTCCTGTAAAGACTTCATAAGGTCTACCTTCCAAGAGACCAATTACAGCTACCCATTTTTCGTAATCGTTTTGAAAACGCAAAATTTCAGCTTCTAATTTTTTAGGTCTTGTAGGAGCATGATGTTCTTTAAATTGTGTTGCTACATTTTCTAAAGCTGATTCTAAATCTTTTTTGCTTTCTTCTTTTTTACTATCATTTGCTATCAAAACTCCTGAACGAGAGCCATCTCGATAAACGGTAATTCCCTTTAATCCTTGTTTCCAAGATTCAATATAGATACTTCCTACCTGATCTATACTAACATCAGAAGCTAAGTTGATCGTAGAGCTAATGGAATGAGTTGTATATTTTTGAACTAAGGCTTGTAATTCTACTCGCTTCATCCAATCAATTTCGGGTGCTGTTGCTCCTTTATAAGGACTTTTTGTAATGTCTGATTCTCCTGTAACTTGCATCCAAGTTTCCAATTTTTTATGGTATACATCAAATTCTTCCCATGCATCCCCTAAATCATCTACAAAACTTACTTTTGCAGATTTATCGTTTTCATTAACTTTTCTTCTTCTTTTATACGATAATAGAAATACAGGTTCAATTCCCGATGACGTTTGAGCCAGCATACTTAAAGATCCCGTTGGAGCTACAGTAGAAATTGAAATATTACGACGCCCATATTTCATCATCCTTTCGTATATATCTTTAAATTCTTTTTGCATCATTTGCACAAACTCGGAGGTGTCTTCGTATTTTTTATTGAATCCAACAAAAGCCCCTCGATTAATTGCCATATCAATGGAAGAGTCAAATTCACCTCGTAATTTTACTTTCATGATTTCATCAATTACGGCTAAAGCTTCATTTTCATCTATTTTTAACCCTAAAGCAGCAACACAATCTGCTATAGCTGTAAAGCCCAGACCTGTACGACGTCCGTTTTTTCCCGCATCACGAAGTGTTTCCCAAGTTTTTTTCTCTACATTTTTAATATAATTAGGTTCCGGATCTCCATCAATTTTAGCAATAATTTTATCTACTGCTTCTAATTCAAGATCGACTAAATTATCCATTAAATGTTGTGACTCATAAATCACTTCATAAAATTTATCAAAATTAAACTTTGCTTCTGAAGTAAATGGTTTTTCAACAAAAGAATATAAGTTTACAGCAATTAACCTACAGGAGTCTCCTCCTTGCATGGCTATTTCTGAACACGGATTAGTTGAACTATTTTCAAAGCCTGGGTAAACAGAAGATGTTGAATACCAATGTTGACGATCCCAAAAAATCAATCCTGGCTCAGCTGTATTATGTGCACAGCGAATTACTGTATTCCATAAGTCTTTAGCTCGAACTACCTTACTATACTCTGGATTAGGAGAGTCAATAGGCCAACGTAATGTATAGTCTTTATCATTAACTACAGCATTCATAAACTCGTCAGAAAGTCGAACAGAAATGTTAGCTCCTGTAATTTTTGTTAGATCCTGTTTAATGGTTACAAAATCTTCTACATCAGGATGCGCAATATCAATCGTAAGCATCAAAGCTCCTCGACGGCCATTTTGTGCAACTTCTCGTGTTGTATTAGAAAATCGATGCATAAAAGAAGCTGCACCTGTTGTAGTTCCTGCAGCATTGGAAACGTTGGCTTTATTGGGACGTAATCCTGAAAGATCTACTCCTGCACCACAACGTCTTTTAAATAACTGTGCTAATTGCTGATCAGAATAACAAATTCCTCCATATGAATCATAAACAGGAGGTACAACAACACAGTTACTTAATGAGGCAATCATATATTCATTCCCTAACGTAGCCATAATACTACCTTGAGGAATTGTATATTTAAAATCTTTAAATAGATTATATATTTTTTCTTCCGTTAAGGGGTCTCTATTTTTTCCATATTCAGAAAGTCCTTCTTTTTTATTTTCAGAATGATAACTTGCTTCTACTCTGGCAAACTCCTTAGCCATTCGTTTATGCATGTCATTGGGTGTTAATTCTGTAAATTTCTCTTCATCATTTCTAACAGCATACTTATTCATCCAAGTTGTTGCTGCTAATTCATCTCCTTTAAAATATTTTTTTGAAGATTCTAAAACCTCTTCAAAAGTATATGTTTTCTGTTTCGTATTTACATCACCCATCTTTTCCTATTATTTTATAATCTTTTATTATTAAATTATGAATTGATTTTTTTCACATGAGGTTTCAAATTTACAGTAAACTTTTTCTGAAAAATTTATTTTTCGCATCTTTTTTTTAACACCAAATTGTTGAAAAATATTTTATTTTTATCATAATTATTTTACAAAAACCTGTGAAACTATTTGTTTATAAATGTTTTATAAAACAATCAAAATTCACTTTAAGGAAAGTTTATTTGAAAAATATTTTATTATTTAATAAAAAAACATCTAATCAATTTGACTAGATGTTTTTTCTTAAAATAAATTTCAAATTTTAATTCTTCTATTTTTTCCTATACCATAATTTTAATTGATTAACCAAATAATACATTACAGGAACAATAATTAATGTTAAAAACGTAGCAAAAGTTAAACCATAAATTACTGTCCACGCCAAAGGTCCCCAAAAAATGACATTATCTCCTCCAACGTATATATTAGGATCTAAGTTTTTAAATAAACCAAAGAAATCTATATTTAAACCTATAGCTAGTGGCATTAATCCTAAAACAGTTGTAATAGCGGTTAATAATACCGGACGTAAACGTGAAACCCCTCCTTCTACAATAGCATCATAAATATGTTTTTTGGGTAGCATGGTATTTTCCAAAATTTGTAATTGATCTTTTTTACGTGAAATTAAAAGTTCTGTATAGTCTAGTAATACGACTCCATTATTTACAACAATTCCTGCTAAAGAAATAATTCCCATCATGGTCATCATAATAACAAAGGGTTTCCCTGAAATGACTAAACCTAAAAATACACCGATAAAGCTCAGGAAAATCGCGATCATTATAATCGTTGGTTTTGAAATGGAATTAAATTGAAATACAAGTAATAACATAATCAAACCTAAACCTGAAATCAAAGCAGAGAGTAAAAATGCCATATTATCATCTTGTTCTTCCATTTCACCTGTAAACTCAAATCTTACCCCTTCAGGAAGTTTAAACCCTTTCAATTCTCCTTTTAACTGATTTACAATTTCAGTAGCATTATATCCTGGTAGAACATCTGAATAAACCGTAACAACTCTTTTTAAATCACGATGTTTAATAGCTGTAAATGAGGACATATTCTTCCTTTTAGTGACCGCAGATAAAGGTACATGTTTTAACTTTCCTGATAATTGATCTCTGAATACAATTTTTTGGTTAAATAATGAATTAATATTGTATCGATTTTCTTCGTTAAACCGAACATAAATATCATAATCATCTCCTTCTTTCTTATATGTTCCTGATTTTTCTCCGTAAAGCGAACGACGAATTTGCATACCTACCTGTCCTACAGCTACCCCTAATTCACCTGCTTTTTCACGATCTACTTCAACCTGAATTCCTGGTTTTGATTTTGTTACATCTAAACGTAAATCTTCAATACCATCAACCCCTGTATTTTCAATATATTTTTTTATACGTTCTGCGATAACAATCAATTCATCGTAATCCTCTCCTTTAACCTCAATATTTACAGGGTACCCTGCTGGAGGACCTGCTGATTCTTTTTCAACAGTTATAGAAACGCCTGGATAACCCTTTACAACCTCTTGAATTTGCTTTTGAACATCTTCAGAATCAACTCCTCTTCTATATTTATACTCTCTTAGAGAAACTGTTACCTTTCCTTTATGAGGCATTTCAGCTGAAGATCCACTATCAGTTTGAGGATTCCCTGCCCCTTCTCCTACTTGTGCTACAGCAGATTCAACCATATAATTATAACCATCTTCATCAATGTATTGTTTTAGCACACTAAAAATTTTCTTTTCAACATCTTTAGTGATAGCATTGGTCTTCTCAATATCAGTTCCTTCTGGGTATTCTATATAGGTAATAATCTGATTGGGCTTATTTTCTGGAAAAAATTCAACTTTTGGTTGGGATAGTCCAACCAAAATAATCGAAAATATCAACAAGGCAAATGTCCCCGTTAAAAAAAACACAGCATTCCATCCTTTCAGAGCAAAACTTAAAAAACGTTTATAAATACGCTCCATCCAAGTTAAAATTGTATTTTGAAAAAACATTGTTGCAGGGCTTAATACAAATTTATATAACCCTAGAAATACTGCTGAAAAAATCAATAAAGTTCCTAAACCAAATATTCCACTTCCCTGTTTTCCAAAAAGAAGTGCTAAAACACCAACTCCTAATAAAATAGCCGTATAAAAAAGAAGTGCTTTAATTGTTATTTTTCCTTCCTCTGTTTTCATAAATTCGGCAGTTAACATCGAATTGAAGAAAATAGCTACGAACAAAGAAGATCCTAATACAACTGATAATGTTTTAGGAAAATAAATCATAAATTGTCCCATAGTTCCAGGCCATAAACCTAAAGGAATAAAAGCAGCTACAGTTGTGGCTGTTGAAATAATAATAGGAAATGCTATTTCACTTATTCCTTGAATAGCTGCTTTTTTTGCAGACATACCTTTTTCATCCATTAAGGAATAGACATTTTCTACTACCACAATTCCGTTATCAACTAACATTCCTAATCCCATAACCATAGCGAAAAGCACCATCGTATTTAGTGTAAATCCTATCAATTGTAAAATCATAAAGGAAATAAACATCGACATAGGTATTGCAAACCCTACAAATAAAGCATTTCGAAATCCTAAAAAGAACATCAAAACCCCTACAACTAAAATAACACCAAAAATAATATTATTAACCAAATCGTCTACTTGATTTACTGTTCGATCTTTTTGGTCATTAGCAATGGTAATTTTAAGATTAGACGGCAGATAATATTTTTTCCCATATTCGATTTGGTCGTATACTTTTTCTATTGCATCCACCATATTTTTTCCTGAACGCTTTTTTATATCTAGCATAACAACCTGACTTCCCATTTCACGGGCATAGGTTGTTTTATCTTTTTCATGAAAAGAAACCGTCGCTATATCTTTTAAATAAACCACTCCATTTTGACTTTTGACTACAAAATTTTCTAAATCAGAGGGTTTTTCAATTTCTCCAATTATCCGAATATTACGACGTTGCTTGTTGGATATTAAATTTCCTCCTGAAACCGTTATATTTCCATTATTGATGGAATTAATTATATTATCAAAGCTTACGTTGGACCCCATCATTTTGTATATATCAACAGCTATTTCTACCTCCAATTCTTGTGCTCCTCTAATACTAGCTTCTTTGATTTCAGGAATCGTTTCAATTTCATCTTGTAATAACTCTGCATAATCCTTTAATTGTTTGGTTGTATAGTCACCATACAAATTAATGTTCATAATAACTTGTTCTTCCGATATATTCAGGTCAAATACATTAGGTTCGACTTTTGCTCCATTAGATAAAGGCCAGTCAGAGTTTGCTACTACAGCATCAACTTCATCTTTTACTTTTTGTTTGGCTAGCTCAACTGAGATATCTTCGTCAAACTCAATCGTAATGATCGAATAGTCTTCTTGTGAAACTGAAGTCACTTCCACTACATTAGAAATATTTTTTAATTCTTCTTCTAATGGGTCAGTAATAAGTTTTTCAACATCTTCAGCTGTATTTCCTGCATATAATGAACTAATGTATATCTTTGTTTGAACAATTTCTGGAAAACTCTCTCGAGCCATATTATAATATGCTGATCCTCCCATAAAAAGGAATAAAGCCATCATTACATAAACAGTCATGCGATTATTTATTGCCCAAGTAGATAAACCGAATTGTTTTTCTTTTTTAGTATTTTGAGACATACATTTTTTCTTTTGAGTTTGTTTAAAAGTTTTTTACTATAACTTTAATTCCATCCTTTACACTACGAGCTCCTTCGTTGATGATTTGATCTCCTGATTTTAATCCTGTTAATACTTCAACATTTTCATCTTGAGATAACCCTGTTGTAACAATACGCTTAACCACTTTTGCTTCAGACTCTTTGTTTAAATTTTCTATTACATAAACATATTGCTCTCCTAAAGCATTTTCGGAAATAATACTTTGAGGGACTAAAAGTGCTGCCTCATTACTATAATCATTAATTTTTAATTGAGCGGTTAAATTAGGTTTTATCATGCCATTTTTATTGGGAACATCAATCTCTATCTCAAAAGCACGATTGTTTATGTTAATATTATTTCCTACCTGTCTGATATGCGTCTGTATAGTTTCTCCTAAAACAGGTAAATAAACTTTAACAGGGGTTCCTTTCTTTACTGTTGTTAAGTAGTTTTCAGGAACATCTGTTTTAATGTACATATTACTTAAGTTCATTATTCGAAACAATTGAGTTGCTCCCGAAACGACTACAGAACCCTGTTCTGTTATTACATCATCAATAACTCCACTAAAAGGAGCTCTTACATAGGTTTTTTTCATTTGATTTTTCAAGGCTTCCATACCCTTTTTTTGAGCTTCCATATTGGATTTTGCTTGTAAAAACTGTATTTCAGAACCAATTTTTTGATCCCACAAACGTTTTTGACGCTCAAAAGTAGTTTTAGCTAGTTGATATTGCACTTCTAATTGTGCTAACTGTTGTGTTAAACCTCCATCATCAATTTTAGCCAATGTTTGTCCTCTTTTGACAGTTTGTCCTTCTACTACATATACTTTAGATAAAACACCTGCGTATTCAGGGTAAATAGTAATATTTTTCTTTGTTTCAACACTTCCCTGAAGCTCAAGAAAATGGTTAAATAATGTATCATGAACCTCCACCGTTGTAACAATGGGTAATTTATGAATTGTATCCAATTTATCAATTTCAACATCTAATTGAGAAAGCTTCTCTCTCAATTTATTATATTCAGCACTTAATTCTGCCTTTTTCTTTTTTATAGTTTCTAAATTTCCTGTTTCAATTATTTTTTCAACAGATTGTCTTTCTATTTTTTTTTCTTCACTACATGAGACTAATAACAAAGAAATTACTGTTAATACTTTATATCTATTTTTCATTTTCCTAATTATATTTATTCAACGCTTTGTCTAGAGCTATTTTTGCCTGAGTTAAGTCAGATACGGAAGTGATATAATCACGTTGCGTATTGTAATATTGATTTTCAGAAACGATCAAATCATTACTTGTTGATATTCCTTCAAAATATTTAATAGTTTCTTTTTTATAAATTCTTTCAGCTAACTCCATATTATCTTTAGAAGTATAATATATTTCAACTGCATTTTCATATGAATTACGTTGTGTACGAACTGTTAACTCTAGTTCTTCTTCTAATTTTGTATTAGAAATGTACGCTTTTTCCAGTTCAAATTCAGCTTGCTGGCGTTGAGATTTTCTTTTAAAAGAACTGAAAATAGGTACACTTAAATTAATTCCTAACACTAAACTAGGATTCCAATTAAAATTAGCATCCCATAATGGAAATTTTTCAGAACCTTTCATATAGGTATAATTTAAGTTTCCAGTTAAAGTAGGTAAAGCATTTGATTTATTCAATTTTATTAATAATTCATTTGATTTTATTGTATTTTGAGAAATTAAATAATCAATATTATTTTCCACTTTAAAACTTTCTCCAATTAAAGAGTCTACCAAATTATCTGTTATCATATTTTCAATGGTATCTTCTAAAATAATATCTTCAGCTACAGGGATTCCCATTACAAATTTTAAGTTATCTTTAGAAACTTCAACCAATCGTTTTGAATGTTTATAAGCATTTTTCAATTGTGCTAAACTTAATTCTAATTGTTCAACTGCTTGTAATTCAATAAGCCCTACCTTATACGTTTCTGAAGATTCATGCAAATTCTTTTTAGCTACTTCAATATTTCGCTTTAATATTTTCACGTTTTCCTTAGCAATAATAACAGTACTGTAAGCTTGTGCAATAGCTACCTTTACATTTATTTCAGTTTTATTTTTAGCTAATTCTGCAATTTGCTTATACACTTTTGAAGACTCTATTCCTACCAAATAATTTCCACTAAAAATCAATTGATTCCATCCAATTCCTACTGTCATATTTTGCTTTACACCAAAAACGGTCTCTATAAAAGTTCCCGGGTCTCCTCCTACAGCTTCTCCTGGAAGAATTGTAACTGGTTGTTTTAAATTATTTTGATACTGTGCTATTCCGTCAATTTGTGGCAATCCTTCTGAAATGGTTTCCCACACTTTTTTTTCAGCAGACTCAATATCGTAGTTTGCATTTTGTATATCGTAATTATTTTCAATACCGTAGTTAATAGCTTCTTCAAATGTAAAGTGATAATTGTCAATAGAATCGATCACTGTACTTTGAGAAAAAATTACTGTGGGTAAACATAAAAATAGGATTTTCTTTAAATTCTTTTTCTTCATAATATCCTTTCTAACTCTTTAACTCCTTCTTTCGTTGCTATTGAACGTATTTGAAACTCAATAAATTTATTTTTCAATTCTTTATATGACAAATTGATATCTTCAAAAACACTGTGTACTTCTATACTTAAAGCGCTTGAATAATAAATCCGAATAAATAAATCCATATCAAAATTTTCTCTGAATAGTCCTTCTAACATACCCTGTGATAAATTCTTTCTAAAATTTCTTTGTATCATTTTCCACTGTTGTTTTTGAACCTCTTCAAAAATATCTGGATAATATTTCTTTATTTGTAATGAACAATTTCCTTCATCAACTAATGATATTTTTTCTGATACTATTAACCACTTCTCTATAGCATTTAAATTGCATGAATCTATTTCCTCGATAATTTGATCAATACAACTGAAAAAATAAGTTAAAGTCTCCTTAATCAGTACTTTCTTGGTTTGAAAATGATTATATAATGTTTTTTTTGACATACAAAGCGAACTTGCTACATCATCCATAGTAATTGCCTTAACCCCTATCGATAAAAAAAGTTCCGATGATTTTTCTAAAATTTTTTCCTTTGACTTTACCATACTTTAATCATGTAAACTGTATAACAAGAAATTAAAATTTCATAAAAAGTTTCCTTAGATTCACCGTGCAAATATATAAAAAAACTTAAATCA
>JBKDZS010000043.1:0-16790 GCA_047971445.1 Flavobacteriales bacterium | reverse complement strand
TAAAATTGCTTTATTAAAAGAAGCTGGAAAAATTAAAGTTCATCCTATAGAAGATCTAAGTCTAGAAAAGGAAATTAAAAACTATTTAAACTCAATACAACAATAAAGAAGGGGTAATTAGGGGTTCTGTAAAAATACGTTCTGATTTTTACAATTAATTTAGATAGCTTATTTATGTTTGCTAGCTTTATAAGCAAGAGTTAAGAATTAAACGTATTCTTAACTCTTGCTTTCTTGTAATTAAGAAAATCGTGATAAAAAATGTAATCTTTTTTATGAAAAACGTCTAATGAAGTTGGTACTATTTGAAAATATAATACTTAATCAAGTTTTAGATAAAAAATATGCATTAAAAATGTGAAAGCATAAATAAGCATTTATCAATTTCATGATTTTTAAGCACTGGGTATTTTCAAAACCTTTTTCTTTTTTTTGTAAAAAAATCCTGTATTAATTGCTTGCACTCTTCTTTCATAATTCCCGAGATCACTTCTGTTTTAGGGTGCAATTCTGTTTGTTTCATTACAAATCCACGTTTTTCATCTGATGCTCCATAAACCAATTTTCCTAATTGAGCCCAATATAAGGCTCCTGCACACATTGGACAAGGTTCTAATGTAACATACAATGTGCAATCCTTTAAATATTTTCCTCCCAAATAATTAGAAGCAGATGTAATACACAACATTTCTGCATGAGCTGTTACATCAGTCAACATTTCAGTTAAGTTATGTCCCTTTGAAATAATTTTGTCATTAATTACTACAACAGCTCCTACTGGAATTTCATCCTGATCAAAAGCATCTTGAGCCTGCTGTAGAGCAATCTGCATAAAATATTCATCTGTAAAAATATGTTTCATAAAAATCTTGATCTCAAAAAATCTATTTTGAAGAATTAATTTCTTATAAAAGTAGCGCTGTAGTTGTTATTATACACCTCTAAAGTGCCATCAACTGCATCGATTGTTTTTTTATCAAATAAAATAAATGCAAAAGGACTATTATCCGCGGTTTGATCTTCATTCGGTTTTGCCGTAATAATTACCCTTCTCCCCATAATTTCCACTCGAGGCTCTGTGTTTTCTCCTACTACATTAATAAAATCATTTCCAGGTAACACAGGTGTAAAATCTTTGTAAGTTCCTTTATAATTATTGGAGTTATCTGGCTCATCAGCTACTGTGAAGACACCCATATTTAAAGGGATATCTGGATCTCCTTCGACGGTGTTTTTCGCATACAACCATCCCTGATAAATTAAATTTGAACCAGTTTGATTACTATCATTCTGATTATAAGGCAATACTAAACCCGAAGTTGTACTTGTTTGATTCACGTTAGTAGTAAACCAAATTCCGTTTTCTCCAGTATCAGATTTTTCACTTTCTAATGCTGTTGGGGCATCTACTATATAGTCTGCTCTTAAATCTGAGGCATAAATTGTCCGTTTATCGGTTGTGAGTAAATTTGCCTCATTACCTAAAAAATCTCCTGCAAGAATAACCATGTCACTAGGAGAAGACTTACTTCCTGAGCCTGTAAATTCAACCGTTATAGCTACTCCTGTTGCTTTTGATAAATCATGATTATTGATATTATTAAAACTCGTTACAGTTGAAACACCGATACTATCTACATTAAAAACCCCCGTAGAAACATAACTTCCACTAACAAGCAACCAAGTTTGATATGTATAATTAGTGGGTAAAATGGGTAATCCGTTTATTGAAAACTGGGCAGTACCTGTTGACTCCAAAATAGTATTTTCATCACATGAAAACAAAACACTTATTATGAGTATCATCCATATATTTTTCTTCATCATGAATTGGGAACTTTAATAACAGATAATAAATCGACATTAAAGACTAAAATGTAATCTTTAGCAATTCCTCCTAATGATAAATAGGATTCCAATCCTTTAGAATTAGCTGAAGGCACTATAATAATTCCCTGAACATCCAAAGGTGCATTTATCGTTTTTTGACGTGCCTTAAACTTCTGAATTCCTTCAACAAATTCCTTAATGACACTTCTCTCGTAAATATTATTGTCGTTATAGTGATTTAAAATATTTTGTTGTTCACTTACATTAAAAAAATCCCATTGTGTACCATAGGTTATTTCGGTATATATATCAAAATCGTAATAATAAAATCCAGGTCTTACAACAGGCTCTATACCTGAATAAATGGTTCCAAGTCTTCCAATCTGACTCACTTTTACCTCTTCATCAAGTTTATATGTTCGAAAATAAGTTACGCCATAATTTAAAAGAATACTATCATTTGTATCTGGTGCTACTCCATTGCCTTGCTTCCCTTCAACAATCATATAATAAGCTCCATTTGAAAGAGGCTGTACCAACTCTTTTAAAGGAGTTTCAGAAGTTTCCACAATATCTTCGCTATCACAAATCCCATCACCATTTGTATCACAATTATCATCTACGTCACAAACTCCATCGCCATTCGTGTCACAATTATCATCCACGTCACAATCACCATCACCATCTAGATCACAAGAAGTAAATGGTGTTATATCTCCCGTATTATTCAAATAATATTTTTCTAATAACAATTCTATTCCACTTGTATCCAGCACTTTTTGTTCTTCTGGACTTAAATAAACAACTCCCCCCCCATCATCATTATTACATGACATCATAAATAACGATAAAATCATAAAAGAAAATACTTTCTTAAACATAAAACTTCTTATTTTTGTTATGAATTTGCAAGATACTATAATTTTAAAAAAAAGCATTTTTTTTAGTAAAATCTTATGAGAGTCGATAAATTTCTTTGGTGTATGCGTTATTTTAAGACACGATCGTTAGCAACAAGTATAGTCAACAAAAATCGTGTACAAGTGAATGGGCAAGTTGTCAAACCTTCAAAAGAAGTTATGCCTGGAGATCGGCTACGAGTTATTAAAGATCAGATTCATTATGAGTGTCAAATTTTACAAATCCCTAAAAGTCGTATTGGAGCTAAATTAGTCCCCCTTCACATCAATGATTTAACTCCTATTGAAGAATTAAATAAACGTGAATTACGTAATTTATCACAAAACTATTATCGCGAGAAAGGTGAAGGTCGTCCTACAAAAAAAGACCGTCGTAATTTGGATGATTACCTCAATGAAAATTTTTTATTCGAAGATTTTGAAGACTAAAAAATCATTCTAAAAACCTCATCACTTCTGTATAAAAATCAGTTGGATTTTCTGCATGCAACCAATGTCCCGCATTCGCAATGATTTTAATCTCGGACTGAGGAAATAATGCCTTTATATATTCTTCATCTTCCGATTGAATATAAAATGACTTTTCTCCCTTTAAAAATAAAGCAGGACGATCAAACTGTCCTGAAAGATCAGATTTCATTAATGTTTCATAATTCTTTGACAAAGCAAAAACATTCATTCTAAAAGCTAATTTCTTAGCTTCTGTCCAATATACATTTTTTAAAATGAATTGCTTCACACTCAAATCTGTAATATAATGTGAAAGTGCCTCATCTACTTCTTTTCGAGAAGAAATTACTAAAAAGTCAACACTCAACATGGCTTTTATAATATCCTGATGATGAGAAGGATACTGTTTAGGCGCAATATCAGCTATCAAAACTTTATCTAAAACTTCTGGGTTTTCAACTGCTAGTTTCATTGCTACTTTTCCACCCATAGAATGCCCTAATAAAATAGGTTTTCGAAGTTGATAATATGCTATATACTCTAATAAATCCCCTACCATTAAGCCGTAATTCATTTCGTCCGAATGAAAGCTACGACCATGATTTCGTAAATCTATTAGGTGTACTTGAAAATATTCTGCAAACTTTTTTCCTAAAGTACTCCAGTTATCTGATGAACCGAATAAACCATGAACAATCAATAAAGGCTTTCCTCTTCCTAAAACTTTACTGTGTAAAAGCATTTCTATTCCTTTTGAAATTAATAATGCAAAATTAGGAAAGTTTTTCAATTGAATCGTTTGTCTTTTCTACTTCGCTTTAAGTATTTTTATTTGCTGTTTATTTTTCTTAAATCTCTTGATTATCATCTAGAGCAGCTTCTATTTCATCAAACTTTGAAAACACCTCAGTGTCAAACTTTGAGACCATAGCTATTTTGTCTTTTGGTAATACAATGCCTATTTTTTCTTCAATAATCTCTTCTCTACCTTCCGTTGTTAACTTTTCCAAAACAGAGAAATAGTCGGTTGTAATGTAAAACGCAAACGTATCTTTATCTCTATACCCCCTGAAAGAAGGTAAAATTGTAATGTGAGGATTTTGAATCGGCTTGGATATTTTGTTCACATAACCCACATATACTTTATTAAAAGTAGTCGTAATCATTAATAATTTGTTTTCATCTTTTTCCGACTTCAATGAAGTCCAAAATAATCTTTCAAAATCATCTCCCCATTTTTCAATAATCAAATCTAGTAAAAACTTTTTCGATAACAGAAAATTAAATACCCAAGCAAGAGGATATGAGATAACAAAAATTAAAATGGACTGATTTAACCCTTTATACTCCACAGGGTTTAGAGTTCCTAAATGATTTCTTAAATCAGGACATTTTTGTAGAATATGAGTATCTATAAGAAATCCTATGACCGAAAGAAAAAACCCCAATATTAATGAATTAAAAATTAACCGCTGCCTCTCAATTCTTTGATGATAAAATTTAGTGAAATAAAATGTATTTAAAAACCAATATCCTCCTAATAGAGGGAGTAAGAGTAAGTCTAACTTAGGCATTTTTGCTCTTTAATATTGCTTTAGATATTTCAGGGGTTCTTACTTTGTAATTTTCTACAGCTGATTTAAGTTTAGAAATTAACAATAATGACGCCTCTTTATTATTAAAAATATTTTTACTAGACATATAAAAATCTCCGTTTGACGAAACTTCTATTTTATCATAACTTGTACTATTTCTATTTTTACTTCTAAAAGCCATATCTCCAAATATACTATTTTTTATATAAAAAGCAAAATAATTTTTTAAACGAATTTTTATCAACCTTTTATAATTGACCTGGAAATCACTATTTTCTGTATTTCTGAAGTACCTTCATAAATTTGGGTAATCTTAGCGTCACGCATTAAACGTTCTACATGATATTCTTTTACAAAACCATAACCTCCGTGAATTTGAACCGCTTCAACTGTAACAGCCATAGCTGTTTCCGATGCATGTAATTTTGCCATGGCACTTGAAAAATCATAATTATTCCCTTCATCCTTATCAAATGCTGCCTTCATACATAAAAACCGTGCTGCTTCAATTTGTGTAGCCATATCAGCTAACTTAAATGCAACCGACTGATGATTGCAAATTTCTGTTCCAAAAGCCTTTCGTTCCTTGGAGTATTGCAATGCTAATTCATAAGCTCCTGAAGCAATACCTAATGCTTGGGAAGCGATACCAATACGTCCACCTGAAAGAGTTTTCATAGCAAATTTGAATCCAAATCCATCTTCTCCAATACGGTTTTCTTTAGGGACTTTTACATCATTAAATAATAAAGAATGTGTATCAGATCCTCGAATGCCTAATTTATTTTCTTTAGGTCCTATTTCAAATCCTTCCATTCCTTTTTCAACAATTATAACATTAATTCCTCTATGTCCTTTTTCCCGATCTGTTTGTGCAACAACCAAATAAACATCTGCATTTTTACCATTAGTAATCCAATTTTTCACTCCATTAACTAAATAATAATCTCCTTTATCAATAGCTGTTGTTTTTTGAGAAGTTGCATCACTTCCTGCTTCAGGTTCACTTAAACAAAATGCCCCGAGACTTTCACCTGTAGCTAATTTGGTTAAATATTTCTGCTTCTGCTCTTCTGTACCATATTTTTCTAATCCCCAACACACTAAAGAGTTATTTACAGATACCACAGCCGATGCAGAAGCATCTACTTTCGATAGTTCTTCCATGACTAAAACGTAAGAAATAGTATCCATCCCTCCTCCTCCATACATTGGATCAACCATCATTCCCATAAATCCTAATTCTCCCATTTTTTTCACCTGATCATGGGGAAATTCTTGCTTTTCATCACGATTTATAACACCTGGCAATAATTCTTTTTGAGCAAAATCGCGAGCTGTATCACGAATCATCTTGTGTTCTTCTGTAAGATTAAAATTCATACTTTCTAAAAGTCTTTTGATTTAAATGATCTAAAGTTAGGTGTTTTAATTCATATAATCAATACACTATTGTGAATAAGCTCGTTTAATCTTATTGAGATAACTCCCAATCGTATTTTCTAATCCTAAATACAAAGCCTCTCCTATCAAAGCATGTCCAATAGATACTTCATCAATTTGAGGAATTTCTCTAATTAAAAATTCTATATTATCTAAAGACAAATCATGTCCCGCATTAACTCCCAATCCCATTTTTTTTGCTAAAACTGCTGTATTCTTATACGGTTCTATGGCTTCTGGATTACCGTTTTGGTATTTTTTTGCAAAATCCTCTGTATACAATTCTATTCGATCTGCCCCAGATTTTGCAGCATATTCAACCAGTTCTAATGTTGGATTCAAAAAAATGGAAGTTCTAATTCCATGATTTTTAAACTCAGTAATCACTTCTGTTAAAAAACTTATATTGCTCTTGGTATCCCATCCTGCATTAGAAGTAATCGCTTCAGGTCCATCCGGAACTAAAGTAACTTGATGAGGTTTATTTTCTAAAACCAAATCTATAAAAGAGGCGGTAGGATTTCCCTCTATATTAAACTCAGTTTTCACAATAGGCTTTAGATCTCTTACATCTTGATAACGAATATGCCGTTCATCAGGTCTTGGATGCACCGTAATTCCTTCTGCTCCAAAACTTTCACAATCTTTTGCTACTTGTATTATATTAGGAAAATCTCCTCCTCTAGCATTTCTTAATGTAGCAATTTTATTGATGTTAACACTTAGTTTAGTCATCATATTTTTACTTAAAAATAAATATATTACAAAAATTATCACACAAATATAATCTATTTATAATTTTGCTTTATCTTTAGTTTCATAAAAGAGAAACGATCTATAAGTATAAGTGTAGCTTTTATAATAATTCCATATGATTATAGAAAATTTAATAAATAATGATTTTAAACCTTTTGGTCTTCATGAGCCACTAGAAAAGTTTAAAGTTTTAGGAAATGATTACAAATTAAGTCATATTCCCGTAGTTGAAAAGGGTATTTTTAAAGGGGTTTTAAATGAAAAGTGTTTTGAAGAATGTGACAATAAAGTTTTAACTGAGTTACTTCCTCATTTAGAAAAATTTTCTTTAACACCTTCTCAAACTATTTTTCAAGCAATCAATCTCTTTCGTTTGTATGACACCAATTTTATTGCTATCGTTTCTGAAGATGAAAAATATCTAGGATACATTACTGTGGAAGACGTTTTAACCGAACTATCCAAGTCTCCTACTATTTCTGAATCAGGAGCAATACTTATCATCGAAACTAACCTAAAAGATTATTCTGCAAGTGAGATATCCAAAATCGTAGAATCTAATAATACACGTATTTATGGAATGAACATTCATCGATTTATAGAAGATCGCGTTCAAATTCTTTTAAAAATAAGTGATGCTAATGTAGACTCTGTAATTGAAACTTTTGAGCGATTTAATTATCTATTAATTTTCAAATCATCCTCAACCCAAAAAGATGACTTTATAAGTGATCGTTACCATCAATTCATGAATTTTCTAGATCTATAAACTATGAAAATAGCTATTTACGGCCATAAAATAAATTCAGAAACCATTGTGTACTTCAATCGTATTATAGAAGTTTGTTCAAATTTTAATACAACTATTTATTTTGAAGAAAACACATTAAAATATTGTCAAAAAATTGAAACATTTAAGAATGCCTCTTTTCATACATTCAATCACTACAAAAATCTTCCATCAGATACTCAATTATTTTTTGCATTTGGAGGAGATGGTACCATGTTAAGAGCTCAAACTTTTATTCAGAACCATGATATTCCGTTAATTGGAGTTAACATGGGAAGACTTGGTTTTTTAGCCTATTTCAATACCGAAGATTTTACAAAAAACTGCATCAAACGTCTTTTAGATGGTGATTTTGAAGTAGATGAAAGATCCTTACTTCGTGTAGACTATATCAATCAAAAAAATCCTGAAAACAATTTTGCCTTAAATGAGTTAGCTATAACCCGAAAAGAAACAACTTCCATGATCGTAGTAGATGTTTACGTTAATAATGAAAAATTAAATGCTTATTGGGCAGATGGACTAATTATTGCAACCCCAACAGGTTCAACAGGCTATTCTTTAAGTTGTGGAGGTCCCGTTATAGATCCCACAACAGAAAATATCGTCATCACTCCTATCGCTCCCCATAATTTGTTTGTGCGTCCATTTATTATTTCTGATAATGATATCATTCGGCTAAAAATTAGTAGTAGAGTCAATGAGTATTCACTAACACTAGACTCTCGCATAGATTCTTTATCCACAAATGTAGAACTAGAAATAAAAAAAGCTTCTTTTACAACTAAAATTGTAAAATTCAACAAACATTCTTATCTGCAAGCTTTAAAAGAAAAATTATACTGGGGAATTGATCAGCGGAATACGTAAACATTTCTATTTACCTATAAATTTTGTTAAATGACTTAATAAGATATATAATTGATTATATTTGTACCCACCAAGAATATTTTTCTAGATATAACTATTTTGTTTTTTCGCGTTATAATAGTTGTGTATCATTAGAATTAAATATAAAAATGAAGAGATTTTTTTATGTTATAACGACAGTTGTCAGCATACTTTCATTTGCTCAACGACATGAAGCGGGAGTCTTCTTAGGAGGAGCAAATGCTATTGCAGATGTAGGAAACGAAACCTTTATTTCACCTAAAGGAATTGCTTTAGGAGGGTTTTACAAACAAAATTTAAACGAGCGTTATTCATTACGATTAAATGCCGCATTTGGAAAACTTAGCATGAAAGATACTGAATCCGATGAACAATATAAAATTGATCGAAACTTAACCCGAACCAGTTATATAGGAGAAGGGTCTCTTATTTTTGAATTCAATTTTTTTGACTTCAATGGAGTTCATCAGAATGCTCATACACCTTATCTTTTTGTAGGAATTGGAGGACTTTCTTATAAGAGGCAAGATTTATCTATTGATTTATCAACTAACAATTTAGGGGAAACTCATATTGAAACAACAGCTTCATCAAGTTATGATTTTGCAACAACACTTCCTTTTGGAATAGGTTATAAGTACAAATTTAACTACAATTGGATTATAGGGGCGGAACTTGGTTTTCGAACCACGTTTACCGATAATTTAGATAAAGGAGATCCTCAAATAGTTCTTAACATCCTTGATAATTCTCTAAGCCAAGAAGAAATCCACTCTATAGAGCGCCAAATAACGGATACTTATAAGATAGGAAATAAAAACTCAAATGATTGGTATGTTTTCACTGGTTTAACATTGGCTTATACTTTTGGAAGATCACCATGTTATTGCGATTAAATGGACTTATTATTAGATAAAATAGACCTTAACAATATCCCTCAACATATTGCCATTATTATGGATGGCAACGGTCGTTGGGCAAAAAGCCGGGGTTTTTCAAGATCCCTTGGACATAAAAATGGAGTTAAATCAGTTCGGCACATAATTGAGGCATGCGATCAAATAGATGTAAAACACCTTACTTTATATGCTTTCTCTTCAGAAAACTGGAATCGCCCAAAAAAGGAAATTAACATACTTATGAGCCTTTTCATTTCCTCTCTGAAGAAAGAAATAAATAACCTCAACAAAAAAAACATTCGCTTAAACATTATCGGTAACACAAAAGCATTTACATCTAATTTTCAAAAAGAATTAAACGAAGCTTTAGAGCTAACTCGAAATAACACCAAAGCCATTTTAACTATCGCTCTAAATTATGGCTCTCATGATGAGATTTTAGAAGCCGTAAAAAAAATTGCTTCCAATGTTAAAAACAATCAACTGGCTATTCATGATATCAATAAAGAAATTTTAGAGGCTAATTTACACACTCATAACCTTCCACCAGTCGATTTATTAATTCGTACCAGTGGAGAACAAAGAATAAGCAATTTCTTACTTTGGCAAATAGCTTATACCGAACTTTATTTCACTTCTATATTGTGGCCTGACTTTCAAAAAGAGAACCTTTACGAAGCCATTTTAAATTATCAGAATCGTGAAAGACGGTATGGAAAAACTAGTGAACAATTAGCTTAACAAAATATACAATGACTAGAAGTAATATGAAAAAAATATATCTAATCCTGATCTATTCCATTTTTTCCTCTTTTCTTTTTTCACAACAAATACAAGAAGAGCGTAAAACGTATAAACTTGCAGACGTAATCATTTCTGGCTATACAAAGTATAAAAAAGGTGCTGTTATGAGTTTTACCAAACTTAAAATTGGAGATGAAATTACCATTCCTGGAAATAATATTTCTTTTGCAATCAAAAGATTAATGGATACAGGTCTTTTTAATGATGTAGAAATTTACATCGATAAAATTAAAGATGATCAAATAACACTTAGGTTACAACTAGAAGGTTTACCAACATTATCAGATGTCGAGGTTAAAGGGGTAAAAAAGAATAAAATCGAAGATATCGTAAAAGAGAATAACTTAAAAACAGGCGAACGTGTCACAGAACATTTATTAAACTCTACCCGAAGTAAAATTGAAAAGCAATACAAAGATAAAGGTTTTCTTTATGCCAAAGCGAAAACTTCTTTATCTCAACCTGACTCAACTAATCGTGTAAAACTAACCATTAATGTCAATAAGGGTAATAAAATCAAGATAAACGATATTGTTTTTGAAGGAAATAAAGAGTTTCGTGATGCACAATTGCGAAAAAAAGGGTTTAAAAAAACTAAACGTAAAAGTCTAAATTTTTTACAAAGTCATAAATTTAATTCCGAACTATTTGAAACCGATAAGAAAAACTTAATTAATTTTTATCGTTCCTTTGGGTTTCGAGATGCCAATATAACTTTCGATACCATCTTCAACCATGATGATAAATCCATTGATATAAAAGTAGGTGTTTCCGAAGGAATACGCTATTACATCCGAAATATTAATTTTGTAGGAAATACTAAATTCTCGACAGATGGTCTTAAAAAACTTGTGGGATACTTATCTGGGGATCCTTATGATGCCATTGGTTTTCAAAACAAAATTTCAGGAGACCCTAAAGAACAGGATATTTCTACATTATACTACGATGACGGTTATATTTTTTCAAGAATTGTACCTTACGAAGTAAATGTTGTAGGTGACTCTATAGATTTAGAGGTTCGAATTAACGAAGGAGAACAAGCTTTTTATAAACGAATTACCTTCGAAGGAAACACCACTACATTTGATCATGTTGTAGCTCGAAATATTCCAACAAAGCCAGGTGAAAAATTTTCTAAATCAGGTCTGAAACAGGGCTATTATCGCCTAGGACAACTCGGCTATTTTGATCCTCAACAAATAGAACCTGATGTGCAACCTAACCCGCAAGATAATACTGTGGATGTTAATTGGAAACTCGCTGAACAAGGAGCTTCACAGATAGAATTACAAGGAGGGTATGGAGGTGGTCGATTCATTGGAACATTAGGCTTGACTTTAAATAATTTTTCATTACGTAATGTACTAAATGGTAAAGCTTGGAAACCCTTTCCTCAAGGAGATGGACAACAAGTTTCTTTAAGAGCTAGTGGAGGTCATAACTATCAAAATTATAGCTTATCTTTTACAGAACCCTGGATTTTTGGAAAAAGACCTACTGCCTTAACAGCTAGTATATACCACTCTGTTTTCCGAAACTCTGTAACCGATGGTGATGTACAAATAACAGGAGCAACACTAGGGTTAAACCACACCTTGAATTGGCCTGACAGTTACTTTAGATTGTCTCATTCTATTGGTTATAAACGTTATAATTTAAATAACTACAGTTTAGGTTCTGTTTTCAACTTTACCGAAGGCGCATCTAATAACATTAACTACAACATTAGTTTTGGACGCTTCTCTGCAGGACCAGATCCTATATTTCCTACAAACGGCTCTGATGTTAATATTTCAGCTAGTTTTACTCCTCCTTTCTCAATGTTTAAAGAAAAAGGTTGGTATAAATTATCTCCTGAAGATGAGGCTAGAATTCGTCAAGAACAATTTCCTAATGCTCAAAACTCAGCTACAGCTGATCAATATATAGAAGGAATTGAAGAAGCTGAAAAATACAAATGGTTAGAATATTATAAAATTAAATTTAAAACAGACTTTTACAAACAGATAGCTGGAAAACTAGTTTTACGCTTAGGAGGTGAATTTGGTTTCTTAGGAGCCTATAATAACGATGTTGGTATTTCTCAATTTGAACGGTTTTACATGGGAGGCACTGGACTATTTGGAAATAATTTTGATGGTAGAGAGCAAATTGCTTTAAGAGGTTACGAAGATGCCTCTAACAATGGTGGATCTAAAAGTGATGTTACCCCTATTGGAGGAGGAGTTGTATATAACAAATTTATTTCGGAACTTCGTTATCCAATTTCAATGGGACAGGCTGCAAAAATATATGCCTTAGGTTTTTTTGAAGCAGGTAATGTGTGGGATGATAAAGAACAATACCAACCCTTTGAACTAAAGCGTGCAATGGGCGTAGGTTTACGTGTATTTATGCCTGCTTTTGGTTTATTAGGTATTGATTTTGGATATGGAATGGATCCTTATCCGAATCAAAATGAGCCTTCTGGCTGGGTGACACATTTTATTTTAGGACAACAATTTTAACATTTGGCACAATATTAGTATTATGATAAGTACAAAAAAGATAAAATTTATATTTTTGACGTTATTTGCAAGTTTATCTTTCACTTTTGCTCAAAAAGTTCATTATGTTGATACGCACTATATTTTACAACAAATGCCCAAATATCAACAAGCTCAAAAACAGCTAGAAAGTACAGTTGAACAGTGGGAAACAGAATTAAATACTGCAAAAGAAAAAGTAAATCAATTGGAAATAAAATTTGAAAGTCAAAAAGTTTTATTTACTGAAAATCAAATTAAAGAAAAAAAGAAAGAAATTCAAGAAGCTAAAAATGAATTAAACGAATTAAGGATAAAACGATTTGGAACAAAGGGAGATATTATCCGAACAAGACAATCACTAGTTCGCCCAATTCAGGATCAAATTTGGAATGCCATTAATAAAGTAGCTAAAAAAAGAGGTATTGGTATTGTACTAGATAAGTCAAGTGATTTAATTATGGTATACACAAATCCTAAATTTGACATTAGCAAATCAGTCATAAACGAATTAAAAGGAAAATCAACAAATAGTAATAATAAGAAACGAAAAAGGTAAACATTAAAGCAATTAAAATTTGAATATGAAAAAATTAGTATTAGGATCTGCATTTTTATTAGTAAGTATTGGAGCTTTTGCTCAAAAAATAGGACATGTATCAGCTTTAGAGGTTATTTCAGGTATGCCAGAAAAGAAAAAGGCTGACACACAAATAGAGGCTTTAACCAAAAAATACGAAGCTGATATAAAGTCCAAGGAAACTGCCTTGCAAAATAAATTTAAAGGCTTACAAGAAAAAGCTAAAACAGCTACTCAAGATCAAATAACGCAATGGCAAAAAGAAATGCAAGAAGAAGGTCAAGCTATTGAAAAGTTTAGAGCACAAGCTTATCAAGCTGTAGAAAAAAAGAGAGCAGAACTGTTACAACCTATCTTAGATAAGGCTCAAAGTGCTATTGACAAAGTAGCAAATGCTCAAGGAATTAATTACGTATTGGATTCTTCAAGAGAAGGTGTTATTATTTTCCAAAATGGAGGTAATAATTTAACCCCTAGTGTGAAAAAAGAATTAGGAATTCAATAAAAGTTGATTCAAAATAATTAAATTTACCGTTCTTTATTAATTATAAGGAACGGTTTTTTATGTCTACACTTCAAAATAATCAAACAGCACCTATAGGAATATTTGATTCTGGAATGGGTGGCTTAACAGTTATGCAATCAATAAAAAGATGCATGCCAAGTGAAAAAACCCTCTATTTTGGTGATACGGCTCATCTACCTTACGGAGATAAATCAAAAGAAACTCTGATTAAATATTCTCTTGATATTGTTGATTTTTTTTTAAAGCAAAAAGCAAAAGCTATTGTTGTCGCTTGTAATTCTGCAACCTCCAATGCTTGGGATGAAATTATAAAACGAGTTGATAACCAAGCTTTAGTATTTAATGTTATCGACCCTGTAATTAACAAAGTAGCCTATGAGCTGCATTCTAACATAGGAATTATTGCTACACAAGCCACTATAAACTCTAAGTTTTATAATAAAAAAATTAAAAAGTTGAATAAACATATTCAAGTTTCTTCTTTAGCAACCCCTTTATTAGTTCCTATCATAGAAGAAGGACTGGTTAAAAGTGAAATTGCCAAAGTAACCATTGAACATTATTTAACGAATAAATCGCTACGACATATTGATTCATTAATTTTAGGATGTACGCATTACCCTATCATCTACAACCAAATAAACAATTTTTATCAAGGAAAGGTTAACATTATCAACTCACCATTAATCATAGCTCACGACATTAAACACCAATTAAATAAACATAATCTATTAAACGAACAACCGGGCTTCAAAGAAGATTTATTTTATGTTTCTGATTATACTAAAAACTTTGAAACTATGGCCAAAAACTTTTTTGGAAAAAAAATTAATTTAGAACAACTATCTTTATAATACTAAAAAAATAATTCAATGTCTGTACATACTGAAACTACAACTGTTCCTAATATACTGAAATTTGTTAATGATAAAATATTAACGAAAAACAACTTTGAATTTTCAAAGCTAGAAGACACTTCTAATAGCCCTTTAGCAAAAACTTTATTACAGTTTCCTTTTATTCAAAAAGTATACATCGCAGCTCATTTTATTGCTATAGAAAAGACCGATGCTATCCAATGGGAAGATGTTGTTGATCAATTAGAGACTATAATTAATGATGCTATTGTAAACAACAATGTATTTTCCTCAACTTCAACTACACAAATTCCCATTTCTATTTATACTGAAATAACTCCAAATCCTGAAGTAATGAAATTTGTTGCTAATAAAATTCTTGTAAAAGGGATGATTGAATTTAAGAGTAAAGAAGAAGCTTCAAATTCTCCCATTGCCAATCACTTATTCTCTTTTCCATTTATAAAAGAACTTTTCATTACTGAAAACTATATAGCCATTACCAAAAATGACTCCATGGAATGGAACGAAATTTCTTTAGAATTAAGAGACAAAATTTCTGAACTATTGAAAAATGGAATCTCCATTATAAATGAAAAGGACGAAATAAAGAATCAAACGATAAAAAACAACTCCAATTTAACTAAAAAATATACTTCAGATGAAAAAGCTATAAAGGCTTTATTAGACGAATATGTAAAACCTGCTGTTATTGCTGATGGAGGAAATATAGAACTTATAGCCTATTCAGCTGAGACTAAAACCGTTCAAGTACTACTACAAGGCGCTTGCTCAGGATGCCCTTCTTCTACAATAACGTTAAAAAATGGTATAGAAACTCTATTGAAACAATTTTTTTCTGAAAAAATTGAAAATGTAGAAGCTGTTAATGGTTAATATGATAATGGCTACATTTTCTTATATTATTTTTTCTAGCTTAGAAAGTACTTATTTTCTTCAAGCATTCTTTATTTAACAATCGAAAACGCCTTCCTTCTACCTCGATCAAATTATCTAACTTAAACTCAGAAATTAAACGAATTGCAGACTCTGTAGCTGTACCTATCACATTCGCAATCTCTTCTCTAGTCAATGATATATCAATAAATCCTTCATCATCCACTCCCATTTTCTCTTCCAAATGTAAAAATTTATCTGCTAATCTCTCACGTACTGTTTTTTGTGCTAAACTTGTAATTTGTTTTCCTGCCTCTCCCAACTCATGCATAGCCACTCTCATTATCTCTCTGTTCAACTTAGGGTTATGTGTTAAGATTTTTGTGAAATATATTTCTGAAATAAAACAAGTCCAAGTATCCTCTAAAGCAACAACCGATGCTGAAAACTGTTCCTCGCTTAATAACGAACGGTATCCTATAATATCACCTGCTTGTACTATTCGAAGTATCTGTTCTTTTCCATTAAAACCCCTTGTAAATAACTTACATTTTCCTGTTTTTAAACAAAAAACACCTTTCGGATTTTGACCTTCCTCTAAAATAACTTCCCCTTTACGAAAGAACATTGATTTTTTCAAGCCACTAAGTTCTTCCATTTCAGCATCTGTTACCTTACTAAAGATACTATCATTAAAATTTTGACACATCCGACATGTAACTTTCGTATATTTGGTTGTCATTAAATAGTTTTTTATGACTCAAAAGTACAAAAATTGTTGATAATAGCTGGCATTATTTATGAATAAAATATGTTACCATTGTGGAAAAGAGTCTAGCACAGAGCTTTCATTTATAGAAGAGAAAGCTTTCTGCTGTAACGGTTGTAAAACCGTTTATGAAATTTTAAACAAACACAATCTATCTGAATTCTACACCCTAAATTCATCTCCAGGAATTGAGCCTGATCAAAAAAATTTACAACAATTTGACTTTTTAGATACTAAAGAAATTTTTGATCACGT
>JBKDZS010000042.1:0-26782 GCA_047971445.1 Flavobacteriales bacterium | reverse complement strand
TGATATGTTACCTTCACAGCCTGACCTGATTGTGTCTTACCGGGCTTAATTCTTTTCTTTTTACTGGTAAACATTCTATTCACTCCTGCAAGAGCAGCTTTATCTAAATCTTTATGTTTACTAGATCTCAGAATCTTAGCGCTTGTAACAGCTCCAGTTTGATCAATAACAAATTTAACATAAGCAGTACCTGTTCGCTCTTCTTCAATGGCATCTTCAGGATAATCCAATTTTCTAAGTAATTCTTTTTGAGCCATTTTAGAATTACACTGATCCAAATCTTTACCCGATTTACCTTCACAACCTGGAAAAACAGGTTTTTGAGCTACTTTTTTATAATCAAAAACTTCCTTAACCTGTTTAATATCAGCCTTTTTAGGCTTTTTAGGCGGTGGTGGAGCTGGTTTTCCTTTCTTTGGCTTCGCAGATGGTGGAGGTGGAGGTGGAGGTGCTTGTTCTGGATCAATATCCGGTGTTTCAATTTTCTCAATAACCTTTGTGTCTTCAACCTGTTCAATTTCCACAAGTTCTGGAGGAGGCACCTCAACCGGGACTTCCTCAGGAATTTCTTCAGGAATTTCTTCAGGAATTTCTTCAAATTCAAAAGCTTCCTCTACCTCTTCATAAATAATCTCTTTCGGAGCTGCAATTTCCGTCACCGTAGTTTGTCTCCAATTGATTAACGCATAAGCCAAGCCTGACATTAATAGAAAACCTAAAAATACAAATAGATTTCCATATTTGTCTAAATTCGCTTTCTCACTCTTCTTTGACTCCATAAAATCTTTATATCAATTTTTTCTTTCGTGATTTCCAAATATATAAAAAATATGTAAACATTCTTTAATTATAAAAAAGATTTCTCAATTTTTTTTATAATCGGTTGCGATATCATTCCTAAAAAAGAACCTATGGTGTTGGCTATTACATCATAAATATCACCCGTTCTTTTCAAAGGCATACACTCTTGTAACACTTCTATCAGAATACCATATAGTATAACAATTATTACAATCTTTAAGGTCTGACCATTACCATTTGAATAGCTCCATAAAGCCAAAATAGTAATCATAAAGTACATGATAATATGAATGGCTTTATCTGTCCCCAAAGGAGCCTTTATTTCTAACTTATGCAACGGCATTAAAGATAAAATGGTGACCAAGATAATCACCGTAAACAATAATGTTTTTCTGACCCTTTTATCCAATAATAGCCTTGTAATCATCTGCTGAGATCAATTCATCTGTATTGGCTCCATTCGAAATTTTCACCTTTATCATCCAACCTTCTCCGTAAGTATCTGTATTTACTTTTTCTGGCTCTGATTCTAAAACTTCATTAAATTCAATAATTTCTCCTGTAATAGGCATTAATAAATCCGAAACGGTCTTTACAGCTTCTACTGTACCAAAAACTTCTCCTGCTTCAACTTCTTCTCCTTCTTTTTCAATATCAATGTACACAATATCACCTAGCTCTCCCTGAGCAAATTCCGTAATACCTACTGTTGCAATATCACCTTCTATTTTTACCCATTCATGGTCTTTTGTATACTTTAAATCTGACGGTATATTCATCTGTCTATTTTTTAACTTTCGTAAAAATACTACTTTTTTAATAACAGACACTTAATTACCAAAAGAAAATCTTGCTGTAATTCCTGCTCGAATATCTGTAATGGGATAGGCTGTTGAGATTTTATATGTTGTAATTAAATGATTGTAAAAAAACATTAGATTAAAGTTTTTACTAAAATTATAGTCTGCTGTCGTCTTTAGTGTAAATTGTTTATCTCCTGCCGTAATTTGAGCATCATCTTCTACCACACGAAGTATAGATGTCTCCGTATCTCTTATAATTAGGTCTGTACGTAAATTTAAATCACTTGTCAAGGTTTTTTTCTTTCCTCTAAAGCGCATTTTCATCTTTAAATCCTTAAAGACATATCCTAATCCAAATACAAATTCATTGGATTGCTGATCTGTTAATGAATAATTGTTAAAACTAAAGGATTGTATTCGATCTCGGTTGTACATAAAACGCATTTGTAAATTATTACGAAAGGTCATGTCTAACCCAAGTAATGGTGCAAAGGTTTCAATAAAAGTAATATCATCATAAACAGTTGATGTTTTGTAACTTCCATTTAAATCCAATGGATTTGAGTTCGTACCCTTTTCATATTCATAATAAGCTAAATTTGATTGAATTCCATTTGCTGTATAATTTGACCTGTAGGCATGAGTTAGATCAATTCTCGAGAATTTTTTATTTAGGAACCTATTATTCGTCAACCCTGAATAAGTTAATGTCCAATTGGGTAGTGGGATATCTCGAATTGGATTTGAACGATTCGAAGTGCCATAAGTTTCTAATAAAGCTTGCATCATTACATCCTGATTTGTCATTCCATAACCGCTTACATTTTGATTTCTTGAAGAGGCCATATTATTCCCTATACGAGCAGCATTGGAGCGTAATTCATCAAACATAGCGTGTGAATTCTTAAAAGATGTAAAACCAATATTGGTTGTACTAAACTGCCCTCTTTCTTGAACAAAATTATCTAAGCCTATTGGGGTATAATTTCCATTAACTGCATCTTCTACTAAATTAAATCCATATTGTAACTTTGTTTTAGAATAATCCTTTTGCCCCGTTAAATCAATTCTCAAATCAGGTAATAATTCAAAATTAGCATTATAGCCAAATCCATTGGTTCTTTGTTTTTGATACGGATCCACCATATTTTCACTGGTTGTTATCCACCTATTTCTTAATGCTCTTACACGTATATCAGCTTGAGAACCCAAGGTAAACCCCCATGAAGGAGAACTCCCTGAACCTACTCCAAAAAAACCTGGCTCTTCTAGAAATCCTGGTAATAAAGTACTTTCTTGTGAAGTATAATTTAGTTGAAATTGTTTTAGTGAACTGGCTAATCCAAGCAGGTAGTCTTTAAGTTTCAACCTGTTTTTTGTTTTTTTAATTTTCGGTTTATTCTTAGACTTTTTAGCTTTATCTGCTTGCTTTTGGTATTCGTTAGCATGTTCTCCAACTTCAGAACGATACTTATTTAAACGTTCTTGATAATCATTATACCATTTTGTAGTTCCGTATAAAGTTTCCATATTCAAACCTCCCTGAACAGTAAACATGTTGGCATTTTGAATAATATTCCCTAAATTTTGATCTTCACCTTCTGCATCAATATACTGATTAGAGGGGGCTCTCCAATCATATGTAGCATTGTATGTTAAATCTCCATTTATAAAATCTAAATACGGAATTAATTCAAATGGTATTTTATAATTTAATCGTAATTGTTGATTGTATTTGAGAGGTCTTCCTGTATCAAATAAATCATTCCAAATACCAATATTAGTACCTCCAATACGAGAAGGATCATTAAAATGATCTACTATATTACTTGTTGAAGAAATAAAATCTAATTTTAACGATTTGGTCAAATCAAACCCTACTTGATATTGCCAATTGAAAAAGTAATTATTACTGTAAATTGGATCAAACGGCAAATTGTTGGTTCCCGTCGCATAAGCACTATATTGATCTACATTACGATACAAATATTCATCATTACGACGGTCAATATCTGCTGTAAAGGATATTCTGCTTGGTTTTAAATTCACATTAAAATCTTTAATCCAAAGTAAATACTTGCTTGTACTTGCTGTATCGTGCACCGCTTTCCAGTTCTCAAATGGATATTTATAATCTTGCTCGAATGAATAGTTATAATTTAAACCTAAACGCATATCCCGCGTAGTATGATTTTCCACATAAAAATCACGATGGTACATCTTGTTAAAAGTAAAAGATGCTGAAAAATTTTCAATATCATAAAAATGATTCTTAGCTCGTGTATTGGTTTTTTCTTTTCGAACATTTAACAAATTAATACTCGTTCGTTTGGTATAATCACGCGCTACTTTTTTCAATTCATCACGATTAGCTGCTTCTTCAAATTTCACATCGGTATCAATTGGAGAAAATAAAGGATCAATAAATTCTTCTGAAATTCCTAGGCCAACTGGCAATTTAATTCCCCATTGCTCTGGCAATAACTTATCTGCATTAATGGTGGTTGCGACAGCATATTGTTTATAATTTTCCTGACTTCTTTCTGTTGGTCCCTCATTAATAGCCCCAAAACCAGCTTGGCGAATGGTTCCTGATGCTGTTATGTTAGCAACATCAGCTAATTGAGCAGTAAGGGAAGCTGTCGCAGCATAACCTCCATCATTATCAATTTCTGACAAACGTAATTCATTAGCCCAAATCTCTACATTTTTTGCTGAAGAGGCTTTATTACGAACCCCTATCGTTATAAAGCGTATTTTTTCTAAGGTAGGGCGTCCTTTTACCCAAATTTGATCGTTATTTTCACTTACATTGTATGCATAGCGTTGATTTAAAACAGGGTTAGTTTCTCTATCACGGCTTATTTTGGCCTTTACAAAATCTTGTAGAGCGAAATCTATTTTATTTTCAGGTTTCCAAATTTGCGTAGGATTCATACCTGCTATAGCTTTTGGACCTATTATCAAAGGCTTAGCGTATTCATAATAATTTTCCGTAATATCAATACCAAATCGAACAAAAACTTCTATTTCCTCATCTTTCGGAATATTAGCGTCTAAATAATTTTCAGCATGCAAAAACATTTCCAAACGTTTATAACGTCTCAAATCTAAATTGGATTGTTTATATATTGCACGAACATTATCTTTGTTATTTCCTGATAAGGCCTTTAATTGCATCAATAAAGATTGTTCGTTTTGAGCCTGAATGGATGTTGTGTTATAAAACTCTTCACGTTCAACTCCTGGAGGTAACACATAACGATCTGAGTTTTCCTCAATATTAATAACACCAACTTCAAAATTATTGATATTAGGATTTGAAATTGCTCCTTCATTACTTTCATCCAAAGATCGTGTATAACGCCTCCAATCACTTCGAACTAAATCAAATGTTCCAAAACGAAATGTTGTACGCTGGTTAAATCCTTTGGCAATTAAACGTGCAAAACGAATATTATTTAAGTTAGGAGAACCTATTTCTTTTGTAAAATTATCTTTAATCGGTATTCGTACCTGATACCACTTTGTTACAGTCGACTTTCCATTTTCCAGAGAAACATTTACTGATCTTTCATCAACAACATATCCTGCTCCTGATGGACCGATGTTTCCATTTGAAATCGGAATCTTATATTCAAAATAACTTTCTTCCGTATCCATGTTAAAATCACGGTTTGCATCCTCAACATCAGGTAAAGGTGTTGTTAACTCTTGTGAATTAGAAGGGGAATTTCCTTCTGAATTTCGGTAATACCTATAGCGCTCTACAATTGAATTTGCATCAGGGATTTCTCCCCATCTTTCGTCTAAGTAGTAAACATAATCATCCCCTGCTGGATCATTTCCTGTAATAGGATTTACATTAGGGGGATATATTGAACCTTCTTCTGAACTTAACAATCCATCATATCCTGTATCTTGATGAACTCTTTCTGCTCCCTCTGTATCAAATGTATAAACTAATGCCTGACTACTTGGAACTTGTCCCCACTTCACATCTGTTACAGGGTTAGCCGTATCTGAAGCAGAAATTGGCATTCCATTTTCGTATAGTTTTCGACCGTCTCTTAAAATATCTTCAGAAACGGCTCCTAAATGTAGAATTAAATCCCCTCTATCTCCTCTATTTTCTCCATCAGCAAAAGGATCCATTAACCAAAACTCTATATACTCTACATTAGCTTCATTAAAATTCGTTACATTTAATCCTCTTGTAATTCCTGCCCAACGATCTTGTATGTTTCCTAGCAGATTGGCATTATAAGGGCCTTTAAGATCTGGATAATAAGAGAAGTCAAACGTAGGTATGAAAGATTGAGCTCCTTCTACAAAGTCTTGTTGTGGGTAAATTTCTCTGTATTGAACTCTTCTAGACATATTATTAGAAACTTCATCATCACTTAAACCTCCCCCAGAAGAGTAAAATACAGGATCGATATAATACCAAGAAGCCAACACTCGATTATCATTATATTTTAATGATGTTGGATCCGAATCATCTCCGTTTGGAAATGCTGCATTGTATTGTGGTGTTGATGCTAGTGACCAGCTTGTAGGATCTTTAATACTAATATTTGACTGTGATCCTTCAAAATCATCTAAATAAGAAAAGTTATTCGTATTTTTTGCTTGTCCTGGTTTCAAATAAGCCGCTTCACCTTGTATCGTAATATGAGACGGAGCCTTCGTTTCAATTAAAGGTAAGCGGTCAAGCCAACGTGTCATAAAAGGCATTTCATTACTATAATACCCATTTATACCAAACATGGTATTGTTTACAGGTTCTGCCCCATAATTAACCTTAGGTGTAACCGAGCGTTCACTATAATTTAATACTGTTCCTCCAATATAGAAATTTTCATTAAAGCGATGCTCCACATTTACCCCCATGAAACGTTGTTTAGTCAAATTAAACAAGCCCTGATCTTCCATATTGATATTTACAGGAACCCCTGACTGTTTAATTGCTTCATTAATAACTTTTACAGTTCCTAAGGTGTAGTCTACAAGATAATCTACTCCTTCTACTAACTCCTGTCCATTAGCCGTTACTACAACTGATCCCTCCGGAACATTAATCGCTCCTAACGAAATATCATCAGAACCTGAAGAAGTATACTGACCTTTAATAACAAATTTATCGTTAGCAGAAGCCTCCCCTGTTTGACTATTTTGAATTTGCGTATACAACTCAGGGTAAGCAACTTTTGTTACTTGATCTCCTGGAGCTCTGTAATCTTCAAGAGTTTTATTAAAAGGTTCAACGGTTGTAAAAATAATTTTACCATTATTCGGGTCAACAGTCACACCAGATACAAAATCAAAAAAACCATCCCCTCCTTCTTGAGCATTTCCATTTTGAACCAAACGGTCTAAATTTTCAACAGCTAAATTCCGTTCATTTTTAGATGTTGTAGAGTTGTATAAATAGTTTACTAATCCTTGCTGTTGATCAATATAGTAAATATCCAAACGGAAATCTTCTGGTGAGATAGATATTGCATCTAAAGAATAGACATTTTTCATCATCATATTCCATAAAGACTCATTAGCTGAAGGCTTATTTCCTCTACCTTTAATCATTTTTGCAATAATAGTTGATGTATTGTTCTCTGTTTGTGTTCCCGTTGTTGCATCTCCTGTTGAAATTTCATTTGAAAGCTCTCCAACTTGCGTGTACGTTCCTTTGTTCTGAAGTTGATATGAAATCGCCACTACATCATCTTCATTAACTGGTTGATTCAGATATAAGGTACCTAATGCTGCATTAAATGTATATTCAGAAGGGCTTAACAGACGCATATTTTCTTCTACTACATAGGTTTTCCCATTTCCTCCAGGTAATATTTGTTCTGTTGCATTTACCGCCGAATGATAATCTCGGATACCATTAGATACTATTAAGTTATCGTATAACGTTCCATTTTTAGGAGGCAATAATCCATTATTTCCTAAGTCACGTACTGCTACAATACTACGACGTGTTCCTAAATTAGAATTATTTCTATTTTTTACCCATACTTCCAAACGTGTTATGGTCGTACTTGTTGCCAAAGTAGGATAAGTAGCCAACGTCTTATCATAGTTAGCTAGAAAGTAATCTCCCATATAAAAATTGGCATTTACTTCATAATCGGTTGAGTTAATTTCAAACTCTTGAACAATTCCTCCGTTTTGGGTTGTAATGGTTTTTGCTTGAGACTGTTGTTCAGAAAAAACAGTTGTTACATGCGTTTTTCCAAATTTAAATTCTCCTTTTGCTCCGAATAATGATTGTGGCCCCACCATTAAGGTAGAGCGCAAAGGCATGTTGACATTTCCTACTTCAATGGCTTGAATAATATTATCTTCAGAGCCTTCCATCTGGGGACGAAAAGCTAAATTCAAACGATTTTCAAATGCAAAACCAGCTTGTGTATCATAGTTCGCCCTTAAATTTAAATTTTCACCTATCTTTCCTAATAAACTCATTTGAATTCGTTGCTGTAAATCAATGTCAAATTGAGTTCTGTTTTGTTCCAGTATCTGAGGATTGTCTATTTTTTGATGACGTACTCCTAAATCAATCGAAGCATATCCTTGAGGAGTTAACGTAATTTCATTTCCTCCAAAAATTTGTCCAAAAACTTTTGAATTAATCTTAACTCCTGGTATAAAACTTTGAGCTGCATTAGTAAAACCTAATTTTTGACTACGATAAGCTTCATCATAATTTCTTGACTTTTTCAAATAATGATCAGTCACTCGTTGACGAAGTATATAGTCTGAATACTCTTTTTTAGTCATGTAAATAGGAGTAGCAATATCTTCTCCTGCCACTTTTTGCTCTATAATATACAAATCTGTATCAGAGTCGTAAGTAGCTGTTACTTTTATAGGGTTATCTAGATACAGTCCTCCTGTTTGATCGGTGAAAGGGTATTTTAGTGAATCCGTTTTTTCTTGACCATAAACTAATTTTGCTAAAAATAATACCCAAAAAAGAATCTTCGTAAAATATGTCTGTCTTACTTTCAAACTAGATTTTTTTTAGTGTCTGTTTTATTAACTCTTCCACTGAGATGGTTGAATTCATTTTTAAAAAGCCTTCGATAATTTTTTCAACTTGCCTTTTATGAAAGCCTAAAACCTCTAAAGCATTTAACGCTTCTTCTTTAATTTTATTTTCGGCTGGCAAAGATATATTATTTATATCTAAATTTTTATCTAGCTTATCTTTTAGTTCTATAATAATTCTTTGAGCCGATTTTGGCCCAATTCCTTTAACACTCTTTATTACATTAAGATCATCTGTAATCACAGCTTCTTGAAACTCTTTTGGAGTTAAGGTAGATAAAACCATTCGAGCTGTACTCGGACCTACCCCATTTACATTCACAAGTAATTTAAACATTTCTCGCTCAACAACATCAAAGAACCCATATAAAATATGTGCATCTTCCCTAATAATTAGGTGGGTATAGAGCTTCAAAGCTTCTTTATCGGGTATTTTTTCATAAGTATGAATGGTGATATTGATAAAATAACCCACACCACCACAATCAATAACAGCATATGACGGATTTTTCTCAACTAATCTTCCCTGAATATGTGTAATCATTTAGCAAAGTTAAGTAAATTATTAATCACTATATTTTATCAATACTAAAAAATTCCATCTTATAGTTAGATTACTGTAATTTACATAGACTATAACAAGCTATTTTTAAATAGGAACTTCAGTATAAAATTCATTTCAAAAAACTAACTGTCAATTCGTTACTTTTTCAATTATTTTATAGGACTGATTTTTATTTTTCATTTTGCACTTGAGCATCAATTACAGATAACGTAATCAAATTTACAATTTCATCTACAGAAGACTGCTTTAACATTACATGGGCTGGTTTTTTTATTCCCATCAACACAGGACCTAACGTTCCTACATCAGTTAATCCTCTTAATAACGTGTAGGACAATGCTGCTGAATTTACATCTGGGAATACCAACACGTTAGCTCGTTCTTTTAATTTAGAAAAAGGATACTCATTTCCCATACGTATTGGATTTAACGCTATATCAGCTTGCATTTCCCCATCTACTATCAATTCAGGATGATTTTCATGCAAGTAGTTTACAGCCTCCGCTACTTTTCTTGAATTTCCTTTTGAAGAAAAATTAGTATACGAAAGCATTGCTATTCTAGGGGTTTCTCCAAATAATTTTACAATTCTAGAAGTTTGTAACGCAATATTGACTAATTCTCTCGCTGTAGGATCTTTTATCACAGCCATATCTGTTAAAAACAAAGGACCTTTTTTACTTAAAATCATCATAACCGATGATACTTTTTCAACATCCTCCCTTTTCCCTAATACTTCTAAAACAGGTTTTAAAGATTGTGTTAATTCTCGAGTATATCCTGTCACAAAAGCATCTGCTTCACCTTTCTCAACCATCATAGTTCCAAAATAATCCCGATTAGTCATCATTCGCATTGCATCATGCAAATTCAATCCCTTCCGTTTCCTTTTCTCCCATAAACATTGAGCATACTCTTCTATTTTTTGGTCAAACATGGTATGTTTTGGATTGATTATCTCTACATCTAATTCAATATCATTATCTTCCATTAATTGACTAATACGGGCGTGGCTTCCTAGTAATATAGGTTCAGCAATTCCCTCTTCTTTTACTATTTGAGCTGCTTTTATAACATTTACTTCATCTCCATTACTCAAAACCACTTTTTTGGGATCTAATCTAGCTCTGTTTTGTAACATACGAACCACTTTACTACCTGACCCCATTCTATCTAATAATTGCTCTTCATAAGCTTCCCAATTTGTTATAGGTTGTTTAGCTACACCGCTTTCCATAGCGGCTTTTGCTACTGCAGGAGAAACTTTTGCAATAATTCTATTATCAAAAGGCTTTGGAATAATATAATCTCTTCCAAAGGTCATATTTTTCTTGCCATAGGCTAATAATACCTGATCTGGAACTGGTTCTTTTGCTAATTCAGCTATAGCTCGAACTGCTGCTAACTTCATTTCTTCATTTATTGATGTTGCCCGAACATCTAAAGCTCCTCTAAAAATAAAAGGAAAGCCTAATACATTATTTACTTGATTAGGATAATCTGAACGACCTGTTGCTACAATCACATCATCACGTGTTTTTATAGCTAAGTTATAATCTATCTCAGGAGTAGGATTTGCCATAGCAAAAACAATGGGATCTTTACTCATGGTCCTGAGTATTTCAGGAGCTAAAACATTCCCTATTGATAATCCTACAAATACATCCGCATCTTTTACGGCATCTTCTAATGTAATTTTATCTGTATCGACTGCAAATTCTAATTTTTGTTCATTTAATTCTTTTCTAGAAGTTGATATAACCCCTTTAGAATCAACCATTAATATGTTTTCTTTTTTAGCTCCTAAAGCTACATACAATCGTGTACAAGAAATCGCAGCTGCTCCAGCTCCATTTACAACAATCTGTATTTTTGAGATGTCTTTTTCTGTTAGTTCTAAAGCATTTAATAATGCTGCTGCTGAAATAATAGCTGTCCCGTGCTGATCATCATGCATTACAGGAATATCCAGTTCTTCCTTTAAACGCTGTTCTATTTCAAATGCCTCGGGAGCTTTAATGTCTTCCAGATTAATTCCTCCAAAAGTTGGTGCAATTCTTTTTACGGTTTCAATAAATTTTTCTGGATCTTTTTCATCAATTTCTATATCAAATACGTCAATATCAGCAAATATTTTAAACAACAACCCTTTTCCTTCCATTACAGGTTTTGAAGCTAAAGCACCTATGTCACCTAGCCCTAACACTGCAGTACCATTGGAAATTACCGCAACCATATTCCCCTTCGATGTATATCGATAAGCATCTTCAGGGTTCTTCTCAATTGCTAAACAAGGTTCTGCTACTCCTGGAGAGTATGCTAATGACAAATCACGTTGTGTATCATGTGATTTTGTTGGAACTACTTCTATTTTTCCTGGCTTACCATTTTCATGATATTTTAAGGCTTCCAATTTTAATTTATTTGACATCATTTTATATTTCGTAAAGGGGGTAAATTTACAATTCTTAATGTTTTATACAATCTTTTTAATAAAAAAAGCACATCTTTTATAATAAAAAACGTGCTTTTACTAAATATTATTTTTTAACAAATTTATTATTCTAAGATGGTTAATCTAAAACCTTCACCGTGTATATTTTCAATTTCTACCGAAGTATCGGGTTTAAGATATTTACGAAGTTTTGCTATATAAACATCCATACTTCTAGAGGTAAAGTAGTTATCGTCATGCCATATACGTGTCAAGGCTAATTCTCTTGGCATTAGGTCATCTTGATAAAGACATAAGAGTTTTAATAACTCATTTTCTTTAGGTGATAATTTATGTTGCTTTCCGTTTAACTTCAAAAACCTTAGTTTTGAATTAAATTCAAATGATCCAATAATAAATTCTTCTTGCGAATAATCCTTTTCTTCTATATTGGAAGACCCTTTACGTTGCAAAACAGCACTAATTTTATACAATAGAACTTCTGAATCAAAAGGCTTCAAAACATAATCATCTGCTCCTGCTTGATATCCTTTCAGCACATCTTCTTTTAACGATTTTGCTGTTAAAAAAATAATTGGTGTATCAGAAATTTTTTTAATATCCTTAGCCAATGAAAAACCATCTTTTTTAGGCATCATAACATCTAGCACACAGATATCGAATGTGTTTTTTTTATACCTCTCTAGCCCCTCTTCTCCATCTAATGCATGAATAACATCGTAATCGTTTAGTGCTAAATAATCTCTTAATACTGTTCCAAAACTTGGATCATCTTCAACCAGTAATAGTCTTTTCTTATCCGACATAATAATTTTCGTTTATAATGGAATCTTTATAACAAATTGGCTTCCTTTTCCCTTTTCACTTTGAACCTCTATCATACCTCTATGTAAATCTACGATTTTTTTTAGATATGCCAACCCTAATCCGTGCCCTTTTATATTATGAATATCTCCTGTTTCTTCTCTATAAAATGGGTCAAAAATCTTTTTTTGAACAGATTTACTCATTCCCATCCCCTGATCTTTAACCTTAACACATGCATAATCCTCTTCTCTAAATACTTCAACAGCTATTTTAGGTGATTGAGGAGAATATTTATTAGCATTATCCAAGACGTTTAAAATCACATTTCCTAAATGGAATATATCCGCCTTTATCATTAATCGATCACTAGAATATTTCTCAAAAATTATACCATCACGATCTTCTACAATTAACCGTATGTGATCAATGGCATCCTTAACAATATTATTTAAGTCTGTTTTCTGAACATCTAAGTCAATTTGATTTTTTTCTAACTTAGATATTCTTAATACCATTTCAACATGTGAATTTAACCGCTTGTTTTCCTGCTTAATCAAGTTAGCATAGTGCTTTACTTTATCTTCATCACTTAGAATACGAGGACTTTTCAAGGCATCTACGGCAACATTTATAGTGGCTATAGGGGTTTTAAACTCATGTGTCATATTATTGACAAAATCTGTTTTTACCTCAGATATCTTTCGCTGTTTTCTCATATAATATAAACTAACTCCAAACACCGAAACTACAATTGATATCAGTAGAGCAGCTAAAATAAATTGCCCAAAAAGAGGCCCCTTAACCATACTATCTCTTTTTGGAAAATGTATAGACAATATATACTCCGCTTCATTATCAATTCCAAAAAATAGAGGTGAATAATATGTTTTATCGTCTACTTTAAATTGTTCTGTAGAAATTTTGGTTAAAGAAGAGTCTCTTCTTAAAATAGCAAATTCATAACTAGCATCAATACTATATTCTTTCAACTTTTTTGTCAAAATAGAATCAATAACACCTGTTGAGATCCGATCTTCAATAGCTGTTTGGGATCCTTTTCTATTAACATAACGTGCTATTGTTACTAAATTCTTTTGTCTAAAGAGATCAAGATTCGCAGGAGATAATGACCTCGGAGTTTGATTTTCAGACACTCTAGGAAGCTCAGTTCTTAATTGTGCAGAATATTCATCTATAATACTCAAAGAATCTTGAACTCCTCCAACAGCCTGCCCTAAAGGAATAATACTTTCCTCTATTAAAACCTCTTGCTTATAAACATAGAATTGATTATTAACAGGGTCTTCTCTTACGAGACTAAACGATTGCTTTTTAGGAATTTTTTTTACTTGTGTATCTAAATTATCAATCTCATTATAGAGCGCTTCTTGTTCCTTTTCTATTATTTTCTTTGAAGCTTCACCTAGTACTGAATGAACCCTGTTAGAAAAAGTCCACTCACTCTCATCAATTCCTTGACTTAACCATATAGTTTGCAATAGCATAATACCCAATGAAGCACTTGTCATTACAGCTATAAGTACAAATAATGTCTTTTTCTTCATAATTCTCTCAGCTAAAATACACGATTATTATAGAGCCTCTCTACAGTTTAACGTATACTTAACGCTATTGTTTCAACTTTAATATTTTTTTATGAACCCTTAAAACTTCTCGTTTTAAAAAATTCAAGTCTGAGTTGTTTTCAACAATATAATTAGCATATCTTAAACGATCTTCTTCATTTATTTGATTTTGAACTCTGTTTTGTATTTCTTCTAAAGAACTATTATCACGAAGCTGAAGCCTTTTAATTCTACACTCTAATTCTGCTGTAACAACAATAATTTGATCGCAATCCTTGTAAACCCCGCTTTCAATTAGTATAGCAGTTTCTTTTAATATATAAGGTTTTTTTTGCTCCAACATCCATTTTTCAAAATCTTTTCTTACTATAGGATGCACCAAATTATTTAACTGATACAATAGCTTTTCATCATTAAAAACCTTCCTTGCAATCCATTTACGGTTTATAATATTCTTGTTATAAGCTTGGCTTCCTAATAAAAATTTAATTTGTTTTTGTAATATTGGATCATGATTCATTAAAAACTTTGCTCTTGTGTCAGAATCATACGTTGGGACTCCTAATTCTTCAAACAATTTAGCAACAGTTGACTTTCCACTTCCTATTCCTCCTGTTAATCCTACTACTTTCATCTTTATTTTTTTATTAAAAGGATTTTTACTTTTGGAGGAATTATTCTAACATTCCCTACTCCCTTAGGGTATTTATGAAGCTTTAAAGGCACTTCTGATAATGTATCGTTAATTTGTTTTAAATCATATACAACCTGAAAATCTTGAGGTTTAACCTGAGAGAATTGTGAATATCCAACTGTAAATTTCAGCTCAGCTTCTTCGGGTATAATTTTAGCTTCCGCATCAACAGATATATCGAGAGGTATTATTTTAACGGGAATCGTTTTCTCGGTATACTTCTCAAGAGTTACTTTATATTTTATCTTACCAATACCTCTAATTTTTGGCGGATAAAGCAACTTTATCTCTTCATCAAAATCTCGGTCTTTATTTTTAAGAACCTTTTCTTCTGTAAAAATTTGTTGAATTTCTTTCACTGAACTTAAAGGACCCTTTATCTCAACTGTATCTTGTGAAAAAGACTCTTCTGTTATTTTGAAACCTTGATTAGCAATAGTTTTAACTTTAGAAAAGATCGGAACTTCCTTTCTTCCTAATTCATCAATAACCAAATAAATAGTATCCTCTTTTACCCTATAAACTTCTTTGACATCTAATTTTTCTCTTATAATATTCAGTGATCGGTTCGGCAACCAAAAATTAGCATTATTGTTTGTTAAAAGAACTTCATCTAAATCAATCTTAATTAGGGGGGTTGAAAATCTATACTTTAAAATACTGACTCCTGTTGTGTGAATCTCAGCTTGTAGTGTGTCATTTATTTCATTAAACAAAACTTTCCCTGAAGGAGAATTTTGATATTTAACAATTAAATTTACTGTACTTCTATATTCTCTTGAAAGATTAATAAGTAACCACATAATACCTGAAGTCAATAAACAAATCAAAAAAATTCTGTTATTAGAATTTTCTGTTGTATTCACTTTATTTAGAAATGGTATTTTCATGAAAAATTCAAAGAGACTGTATAAAAATACAGTCTCTTCCATTTATTTTTTTATTTCTGCTCCATACCGCTGTTTTGTTAGCTCATTAGATATAGCAGATTTTTCAAATCGGATTTTTCCCGCAGCGGTCTCTACCGTTATTATATCAGTTGAAATTTCAGCTACTTTTCCATGGATGCCACTTGTTGTAACAACCTTATCTCCCTTTTTTAGCTGTTCCTGAAATTTTTTCTCTTTCTTTTGCCTTTGCATTTGTGGACGAATCATAAAGAAGAACATTACCACAAACATTAGTACAAATAAAACAATAGTAGACGTCATGTCTCCTCCTCCTGCTTGTAAAATAATCATTATTTTTGTTTTTTAGGTGCTACATTTGCTTTAACTGTAACAAACTCCTTGCCTGCTTCAGTATTTGTTGTTAGGGTTACTTTCTTTGAAACAACACCTTCTTTATTAGGTTTAAAAGCTACTTTTAAATCACCTTCTTCACCAGGTAGAATAGGTTGTGTTGGCTTTTCAGGAACAGTACATCCACATGATGCTTCTGCTTTTAAAATAATCAACGGGTTTTCTCCTACATTTTTTATTTTAAATGTTGTTTCTACTTGATTTTCATAAGGTATGCTACCAAAATCATGTATTTCTTTATCAAAAGCTATTTTGGTTTTTTTAGATTGAATTTCATTTTCTTTTTGCTCCTTATTTAATTCTTTTTGTCTTCTTTCTTTAGCTTGTTCTACTTTTTCAGCACTCATTATTTCTGAGGAACTAACTTCAGATTTCTTACATGCTCCTAAAGCAATCACTAGAGCTAAAGGTAAAATTTTTGTACTATTCATTCTATTTAAATTTAATATTCAGATTTAACAACTATTTCTACAATAAGCCCCTTCCTGATTTAATTAACTTTTGTTGTTCAGATAATTCTTTCAATGTACTATCTAAAATTCCATTTATAAAAACTCTACTTTTTGGAGTAGAATATTCTTTTGCTAGCTCAATGTATTCATTTAACGTTACTTTTGGAGGTATGTTAGGAAATTCTAACAGTTCTGTTAAAGCCATTTCTAAAATAATGTAATCTATTTTAGCAATTCGGCTCACATCCCAATTTTTTGCTTTTTCAGCAATAATTTTTCTTGTTTTTTCTTTTTCCTGAACAGTCGTCCTAAACAATTTTTTAGTAAACTCTTTATCCTCTTCATCTTTAAATACTTTATACACTTTGAAGAATGCTTTATCTTCCTCAGAAATTCTTTCTATCGTTTTATAAACCATAGTATTTGCAATTTGATAATCATCAAACCATGTAATTTCCTGATCCTCATACCATTCTCCTATTTTTTCATTTGGAGCAATAATATATTTAAATATCCGAAGTATAATTCTTTTATGATCTTCAAAGGAAACCTTTTCTTTAGTCATATAACGATGGTACTCATCTATATCTAAAATAGAAGCATACATTTTCTTAACATACTCGTCAGTTTCATCCCATGTAAGCTGACTATTTTTTGAAGTAAATTCGTTAAACTGGGGATTTTTAGAAAGATATTCTAAAATAGGGTTGTCTACAAACCTTTTGTTAGGATTTAAGTCTTCTTCAGAAGCCAATTTTTTCTTTTTTCGGATTTCTAGTTTTGTATTCGCTAAATTTCGAATTTCCAATAAAAAATTTACTGAGTAAACATATAAATCAAAAATCTTATCAATTCCATTGAACATATTCTTTTCAACTACTAACATATCTTCACTAGAACACTCATAAGCATACATTGCTTGCATTACTTTTGCCCGTAAATGTCTTCTTCCTAACATAACAAAGAACTATTATAATTTTATTATACATGCAAATGTATTGATTTATTTGATTAAAAAAAGTTTTTTAGCTTTGCCTATTGAAATTTATATGCAATTTAAATATATGTCTTTTTTCGAAAAAGCACTGGGTGTTAATCAACTTTTCTTAAATTCATTACCTTATCTAAATCGATATTTAGCAAAGTATAGAAAATCCTATCTTATTGGTTTTCTACTTATTTTACTAAAAAACATTCTATTAATCGTTCCCATTCCCTATATAGGGAAAGCTATTAATGAAATTGAAAATGTTCTAAATCATCCAGAGAGCAATCAAGAAAACTTCTTAGAAAATATTATTTTATACGGCAGTATTATTATCTTTTCTCCTATTCTTTCAGGGGTTTTTCAGTTTTTAATGAGACAGACTATTATTGTAGCTTCAAGAAAAATAGAATTTGATTTAAAAAACGAGATTTTCAAACATTATGAAACTTTACCTCAATCATTTTATAAAAATAACAAAACCGGTGACTTAATTTCAAGAATTAGTGAAGATGTTGGGCAAGCTAGAATGTATTTAGGACCTGGAATTATGTACACCATGAATTTATTTTCACTCACTATTTTTGTTACCTATCAAATGATTTCTATTAATTCCGAAATGTCTTTATACGTTCTAATTCCTCTACCCATATTATCCTTATTAATTTTTTTAATTAGTAAAACCATTAATTTAAAAAGCAAATTGGTACAACAACAATTGGCTGCAATTTCATCATTTGTTCAAGATTCTTTTTCAGGAATTCGTATTATAAAATCCTATCATACAGAAGAAAAAATTATTAAAGATTATACTTCTGAAGTTCAAAAGTATAAAGCACAAAGTATTTCAATGGCTACAATTAACGCCTTTTTCTTTCCTATGATCATCCTCATTATAGGCTTCAGTTATTTATTTATCCTTTATATCGGTGGCAAAAAATATGCTCTTGGTGAAATTAATGATATTGGAACTATCGCTCAATTTTTCATGTATACAAGCTTGCTTATATGGCCTTTTACAATAACAGGATGGGTTACTTCTGTTATTCAAAGAGCCGAAGCAGCTCAAAAAAGAATCAATGATTTTCTACAAACAACTCCTCTAATTCAAAATCATAATCCAAACCCTTCAAAAATTAAGGGTGTCATTGAGTTTAAAAATGTTTTCTTTACCTATGACAATACAAATATTCAAGCTTTGAAGGATATTTCTTTTAAAATTAACCAAGGAAAAACACTAGCTATATTAGGAGAAACTGGATCTGGAAAGACAACCATAGCTGAACTTATCACACGGATGTATGATGTAGAATCAGGATCCATTGAAATAGATGGTAAAAACATTAAGGCGATCAATTTAAATGACCTAAGAAACGACATAGGCTACGTTCCACAAGAAGCTTACTTATTCTCCGACTCCATTAAAAATAATATTGCCTTCGGTTTAGATTCATCAGGATTAACTCATGAAAAAATTACCAATGCTGCAAAGAAGGCATCAATTCATGAAAATATTATTCACTTCCAAAAAGGATATGACACAATGCTTGGTGAACGGGGAGTTACCCTATCTGGGGGGCAAAAACAACGTATTTCTATTGCTAGAGTTCTAATAAAAAATCCTAAAATTTATATTTTTGACGATAGTCTTTCTGCCGTAGATACGGAAACTGAAGAAAAAATCTTACAAAACTTAAACTATTCAACACAAAATATTACCTCCATTATTATCACACATCGAATTTCTTCTGCTAAAAATGCTGACCACATTATTGTACTAAAAAATGGATCGATCATTCAAAGCGGAACTCATAACGATCTAATAAATAAAACAGGATATTATAACACTTTGTTTTCACAACAATTATCTATATAACTTGCAGGTATACATTTTTTTTACAATCTTTGTAGAATCAATTATGCTTTTTTATTTAAATTTAAATGGAACAAAATTTACTAAACAATGAGGATATATTCTCCAAGGTATTGAGAGCTGGCAGAAGAACCTATTTCTTCGATGTTAGGGAAACTCGTGCAGGAGATTATTATTTGACAATTACCGAAAGTAAGAAAAATATAAACGAAGATGGAAGCTTTGATTATAAAAAGCACAAAATTTACTTATACAAAGAAGATTTTGCAAAGTTTCATGAGTTGTTTAGCGAAGCATCTTCTTTTATCCTAAATGAAAAAGGGGAAGAGGTTATTTCAGATAAGCATCAATCTAATTGGAATGAAAAGAGAAATCAAGAAAACTTTGATTCCCTATAAAAGAGGTTTTAAAACTTATAATAGCGTTAGCTTTAAAACACTTATTTAATTGAATTTTGGACACGTTCTTCTGTGGTCTATTTTGAAATTCTTAGAAAACAAAAAGTCAACTATACTGTTATAGTTGACTTGGAGGTGCCGGGCGGATTCGAACCGCCGTACACGGTGTTGCAGACCGCTGCCTAGCCACTCGGCCACGGCACCATATTACGATTGCGATGCAAATATAAAATAATATTTCTAACTTTTATATACTCTTTCTAAAATTACTGTGAATTTTTCCATATCTCCCTTCACAGGAGGATTTATCTTAGAAATGGAAAGTTCAGCCTGACTAACACCTAATGAAATAATTCCTATTTCATTTAAAATTCGATTTCCTACATGTTCTATCGTTTTAGAAACAACCGCCATTTGCTCATGAATAATTCTATTTAACTCTACATAATTTACAGTATCTTTAATATTATCTGTATTGGAAACTTTCGATAAGTCTGTTTTTACCATTAAGTTTACTTCATAAAAAGATCCAATCATCTCTTCTACCTCCATACATCCATGATAAGCAAAAATCTTAATGTTTTGTAAGTATAATTTTCCCATAAGTGTAAAAGTACCATTTTTGTATTAAACTCACGTTATAAATTATTCATCTCTAAAAATCACAGTTCACTTTTAACCATACCCATTCAAGTACCATCACAACAATAGGGGTAATTTTTAGAACGCAATGACACCTATAAAACAACACAACTTCTTTTAAAATCTACAAAAAGTAAATACCTCCGTACAAAACAATTTTATCTATATCCTACTAAATTTTTATACATAAGCCTTAAATTTTTTCAGAATAATTCCGTAATTTTGGATTAAGATTTTTCATAAAGTTTAATGATTTATCACTCAATTAAACATATATATTTTCAATTGTTTGAACAATCTTTTTTAGACACGCAATACCATTCTCCAATTTATGCATAGATAAGTACTCTTTTAAAGTAAAATGATAGAATTTTCTCAATTATATATGAAATGGAATAAAAAAATGGAAATACCCATACAAGAATTGGTATTGCCTATTTTTTTAGAAAAAAAAACACATGTTTTTATTAAGCGAGAAGACTTAAATCATTCCTATATTTCAGGGAATAAATTACGAAAATTAAAATACAATATTCTAAAAGCTTCAAAATTAAATCAAGACACTCTTTTAACTTTTGGAGGTGCTTTTTCTAATCACATTCTGGCTACAGCTTCAGCTGGTTATGAAAATGGTTTTAAAACCATTGGAGTGATCAGAGGAGATGAACTAAAAAACAACCCTAAAGTTTTAGAGAAAAACGAGACCTTAAAGCTAGCACATCATTTTGGAATGCAATTTTATTTTGTATCTAGAGAAATATATAGGCAAAAGACTGAAACTACTTTTATAGAAAAATTAAAAAAAAAGTTTGGTGATTTTTATCTAATTCCTGAAGGAGGCACTAATGAATTAGCTGTAAAAGGAGTAGAAGAAATTTTAACGGAAACTTCTCAAACACAAAATTTTGATTACATCACCTGTTCTATGGGAACAGGAGGCACCTTTTCAGGCTTAATTAATGCTTCTCAAAAGCATCAAACAATTCTAGGATTTCCAGCTTTAAAAGATATCGTGTTTTTTAAAGATATTATCAATCAATACACCTGCAAAAAAAATTACCACCTCATAACCGATTATCACTTTGGAGGTTTTGCAAAGTATAACGAGTCATTGATACATTTTATCAATGAAATAAAAGATATTGCAAAATTGCCTTTAGAACCCATTTATACAGCAAAAATGCTTTATGGTTTGGTAGATTTAATAAAAAACGATTATTTTGAAGAAAATTCTCGAATTTTAATGATTCATACAGGAGGATTACAAGGGTTAAAAGGTTTTAATGAAAAACTCAAAAGAAAAAAACAAACTTTGATCAAATGAAAAAATACACCATCTTTCTGTTATTGATAGGCACATTTTTAAACGCGCAATCTTCAGCAGAACTATATATCAAACGCTTTGCAAAGACCGCTATACAAGAAATGGAAAAATACAATATTCCCGCTAGCATAACTTTAGCTCAAGGTATGTTAGAATCTGGAAATGGAAAGAGCAATCTGGCCAGCCGCTCGAACAATCATTTTGGAATTAAATGCCATGCTTCTTGGTCTGGAGAAAGAGTATATCATGACGACGACGCCAAAGGAGAGTGTTTCCGAAAATACGAATCACCTTGGTGGTCCTTTCGAGATCACTCAAAGTTTTTACAAGGTAACCGCTATCAAGGATTGTATAAATACGATCAAAAAGATTATAAATCATGGGCAAGGGGTCTGAAAAAAGCAGGTTATGCAACCAACCCTAAATACGCAGATCTCTTAATTTCGAAAATTGAAAAACATCAATTATGGCGTTATGATCGTATGAATAGCCAAGTTTCTGACAGGGAACTAGAAAATGCTTTGTCCGCTGCATTTGGAAAAGGAGAAAAACCTGCTCCTGTAATTACAGCTCCAGAAGTTGCAGCTACTCCAATAGCAAATAATAAGCCCCACATAATTCATAAACATCAAACCGGTAAACTACCTTACATAATTGCTAGAGCTGGTGATACATGGGATAATATTGCCGCTGAAACAGGTGTTAAAATTAAAAAACTAACAATGTATAATGACGTTGCTTTAGATCGTGCTGTTATTCCAGGGCAATATGTCTTCCTAAAAAAGAAAAAATCAAGAGCCAAAGTGAAATATCATACTGTACGATCAGGAGAGGATATGTACCAAATTGCTCAAAAATACGGGGTACGCCTTGGGAAGTTATACGAAAGAAATTTAATGCGTATAGGTGAACAACCTCGAATAGGTGATATAATATCTTTAAAAAAGAAAAAAAAATAGCAACGTTATGAAATTATATTTTTCAACTCTAAATACGATTTAAAGAAATTAAGAAACATAAAAATCCCATTTATTAAGATGATATACAAACGAAGTAGTACCTTATTTAACGAAGCACAAAACTATATACCAGGGGGCGTTAATTCTCCCGTTCGAGCATTTAAAGGAATAGGAGGCACCCCTGTCTTCTTTAAAAAAGCAAAAGGAGCCTATTTATTCGATGAAGATGATCGAAAATACATTGATTACATCAACTCTTGGGGTCCCATGATTTTAGGGCATTCCGTAGACTTTATAAATGATGCTCTAAAGGAACAAATTGAAAAGGGAACCTCTTTTGGAGCTCCAACGGTCTTGGAAACTCAAATTGCAAAACTCATTGTAGAAATGGTTCCCAATATTGATAAAGTTCGCATGGTTAATTCAGGAACTGAGGCCTGTATGAGTGCAATCCGTTTAGCACGAGGATTTACAAAACGTGAAAAAATCATTAAATTCGAAGGCTGTTATCATGGTCACTCTGATGCTTTTTTAATAAAAGCAGGAAGTGGTGCTGCAACATTTGGATCTCCTAACAGCCCTGGAGTTACTCAAGGAACAGCAAAAGACACTTTATTAGCACGCTATAATGATTTAGCTCAAGTTGAAACATTAATTGATCAAAATGAAGGAACTATTGCCGCCATTATTTTAGAACCCGTTGCTGGAAACATGGGAACTATTCGGCCTTCAAACACCTTTTTAAAAGGGTTAAGAAGCTTATGTAATGAAAAAGGCATTCTATTAATTTTTGATGAAGTTATGACTGGTTTTCGTTTAGCCAAAGGAGGAGCCCAAGAAGCTTTAGATATTGATGCTGATATCGTAACTTTTGGAAAAGTAATTGGAGGAGGATTGCCTGTTGGAGCTTTTGCCGCACGTGATGAAATCATGAGTTGTCTAGCACCTTTAGGAAATGTCTATCAAGCAGGAACCTTATCCGGAAATCCCATTGCTATGACAGCGGGATTAATGCAATTGAAACAATTAAATATGAATCCTCAAATTTTCGAGAAAATCAACGATTCAACTGCATATTTACATAAAGGATTTGATGAAGTTTTACAAAAAAATCAAATTGATTATACTATTAATCGGTTTGGTTCTATGATTACAATTTTCTTTAGTCCAGAAGAAGTTAAAGATTTTGATACCGCACAAAAAGCTAATAACGATTATTTTAAAAAGTTCTTTCATGGAATGTTAGAAAACGGTATTTATCTTCCTCCTTCTTCTTTTGAAACGTGGTTTATCAGTCATGCGCTATCACAAGAAGATTTAGATCGTACAATAGAAGTAGTAGATAAGGTAACCAAAGCTTTTTAAAGCTCTAAAAACTATACTTGAAATAATTTCAAGTATTTTATCTATCTACAATCTTAGTTTTAACATTAATTGAAGTTAACGGGTTTTTATGTATGTAAAACCCTATATTTGTACAGACTTAAAAATAAAACATAAGAAATCAATAAGTTTATGAAAAAAGGGCTAACGGTATTAATAGGGCTTTTATGTACGATTTTGTATGCACAAAATTTGAACATAAAAAATGACAAAGTAACTACAGTACTAAATTTAATAGTTTGTAACAACGACACTCAAAATTTATTAACGCGTCAGTACACACACGACTCCTGTCCAAAAGGAGTAAAACCCGTGATGCTCATTGAAAATATTGGAACAGCAGAAGTAAAAGCTCAATATATAAAACCAGACCATATTGTAGATTATAACCGACTAGAATCCAGTAAAAATTATTTAATGAAAATGTTACCTGTTACACACTATTGTGATAATGGAATGACAATTTACTCCCATAAATTATTTAATTTTTTAAGCTCTGAATTATCATCAGAAGATTATTGCCAAGTGGCTCAAAATTTACGTACCCAACAATCTTTTCAAAATTTAAAATTTAGAAGTCCTCCCGTTATTCAGGAGTATGGAGAACTAAACCGAGTTAACAATGCCCTTTCAGGAGTTATGAATCAGCATTCGGGGTATATAGGAATTGATGTTTCTCATCATCAAAAAGAAATTGATTGGGCGACTGTTAGTTCTATTGAATACCCAAAACCCATCAAGTTTGTTATCATGAAAGCGACTGAAGGAAATACATTTAGAGATAAACGCTTTCAAAGCAACTGGATAAAAGCTCGTGAATACGGACTAACGAGAGGAGCCTATCATTTTTACCGTCCTGATGCAGACCCTTATAAACAGGCTCAAAATTTTATTCAGCAAGTAGGACATTTAGGAAACCAAGATATAATTCCTGTAATTGATTTAGAAAAGCCTTGTACAAAATGTTCTGATCTAATGGGGCCTCATTTTAATTATATGAAAGATTTAAAAGTATTCGTACAACAAATAAAAAATCATTACGGAACAAAAGTGTTGTTTTATTCAGGTAATAGCTATTACTATAATCATATCAAAGGTTATTTTCCAAATGATTATTTTTGGTTAGCACGTTATTCTTCAAATTACACTCCTCATGACTTAGGAAAAGAAACCATAGGCTGGCAATTTACAGACCGAATGAAATTACAAGGAATTAGCACCTCCGTTGATACCAATTACTTTTTAGCAACTCAATTTGAAAATCTAACGGTAGGTCAAAGTAAAAAAGACTTTAAAGGGGTTAATAAAACCATTTTATTGCATGATGAAATTATTGAAGTTCAAGAAACCCCTGTAGCTCGTCAAGAACCTTGATAAAATTTCATATTATCATCTTATGTAACAAAAGCACTTCGTTATAGCAAGAATTTTTGCAAATGAAAAATATTTGTAAAATCAATAAAATAAGCTTTGTTTTTTTGTTACCCCTTATTTTTTTACACTTATAAAACTGTTGTTTTTACATGATTTTTAAAATTACTTCAAAATTCTTCTTATATTTAGACGTTTAAAATCAGCAATAAAAATGGCAGAATATAAAGTGGTTTTACCAGAATTGGGAGAAGGCATCATAGAGGCAACTTTAACCAATTGGTTAGTAAAAGTTGGAGATAAGATTGAAGAAGACAACTCCATAGCAGAAATAGCAACAGATAAAGTGGATTCTGATGTTCCAACATCTCAATCGGGAGTGGTTAAAGAGCTATTATATAAGCCTAATGATATCATCAAAGTAGGAGCCGTTTTAGCTATTTTAGAAATTGAGGGGGAAGAAAATAAAGAACTCCCTCTAACTTCCTCAATCGAAGATAGAGAAACAACACCCCTTCCTGAAGAAGTAATAGAAACCATTCAAACTCCTTTAATCAAACAAAATTCAGAAGTAAAAGCTTTAGAAACTTCTGAGAATCGTTTCTATTCTCCACTCGTTAAAAACATTGCAAAAGAAGAGAATCTTTCACAAACAGAATTAGATTCTATTACAGGTTCTGGAGCAAAAGGACGTGTTACAAAAGAGGATATTTTTCATTATTTAGAAAACAAGACCCATGAAAAAGTAGATAAAGTTGAAGAAAATGTTTCATCAACAATCATTTCTAAATCTCAAAATGTACAACCTACAACGAATTACACATTCCAATCCGATAGTGATGAAATTATTGAAATGGATCGTATGCGTAAAATGATTGCTCACCATATGGTCGATTCAAAACGAATTTCACCTCACGTCTCCTCATTTGTAGAAGCTGATTTAACCAAAATAGTGAATTGGCGAAATAATATAAAAGAAGAATTTTTAAAAAAAGAAGGAGAAAAAATGACCTTTACTCCTATTTTTATTCAAGCTATCGCAAGGGCTATTAAAGATTACCCTATGATTAACATTCAAGTTGATGGAGATAAAATTATTCGAAAAAAAAATATCAATATAGGAATGGCTGTAGCTTTACCTTCAGGTAACTTGATTGTTCCTGTAATCAAAAATGCGGATCAATATAGTTTAACAGGATTAGCTAAAAAAGTAAATGATATAGCAACCCGAGCTCGAAATAATCAATTAAAACCTGATGAAATTAAAGGAGGCACTTATACCGTAACAAATATTGGTTCATTTGGCAATGTCTTCGGAACACCT
>JBKDZS010000041.1:0-3061 GCA_047971445.1 Flavobacteriales bacterium | reverse complement strand
TATCTAGTACCAATACAACCTAAATCTCCTAAACCCAAAAGAATTAACTTAGCATTTTTTCTTGTCTTCTAATTATTTCTAATTTCTTCAATATGTCTAATGAACTCCCTTTATTACATCACACCCAAACCAAATCATTAACTCAAATTAACCCAAGTGTGAAACCGTTATCTTCAAAACGGATTGCAAACATACAACCTTTTTTGCTTATCACAAACCATTTTACCAAAAAAAATAAACTTTTTTAGTAGACTGCTTCTATACAATAAATTGTAGCTATTTCAATAACCTTTACTGGTTTCAAAACACATTATATTTTGATGTTTCAGAACAGAAGTAAATTTCTTTTCGATTTTAATACATTACTCTATTCTTTTACTAGTCGTTCTACGATTTGACGTACTGGCACTATTTCATCTACATATTCAATACTAGGTCCTGCAACCCAAACTGTTTTATAGGTAACTTTAGTTGCAGCTTTTGCTACATTTTGAGTCCCTATCATAAAACGAAACATTTTAACCCACTTTTTTAACACCTTACTTTTATTTAAAAATTTTTCAAAAGCAGGTTGTTCGGTTTTCATTTTTTGAACGTAGGGGGTATTAATAACTGTGCAAGGTGTACCTGATATTCTTTTTGTTACTACAATGTCTTTTGCCCCATAATCAACACAGGCTTGTTTATATTCCTTTGTCACATCAGCTTCAACAGAAGCTATAAAAGGACTTCCCACGGAAACACCTACAGCTCCCAAAGACATCATGTAATCCAGTTCAGGCTTTTTCCCAACTCCACCTGCAGAGATTATAGGTATTTCACATTTTATATTTAAAAGCGGTATTAAATCTTCTGGTGTTTGATCTCCTCGATGACCTCCTGCCCTATTATTTACTGCTATAATGGCATCGCACCCTAAAGCCTCTACTTTCTGTGCATATTCTAAATTTACCACATCACAAAAAACTTTAATACCTTTTTTTTGAGCTTGTTCTATTGTTTCTCTTGGATTACCTAAAGAGGTAATAATAAAATCAACTCCTTCTTCACAAAGAATTTTTAATTGAGCCTTATATTTTATATTGGACTTATTTACGATTAAGTTAAATCCAAAGGAACCTCCCTTAGGTTTAGAAGATTTTAATTCTCTAACTACTTCTCGAAGCTCTTCTAAAGTTCGGTAATTTAATGCTGGAATACATCCTGCAATTCCTGATTTCATAGCTTCCTTTACCATATTAGCATTGGATACTAAAAACATAGGAGCCATAATAACAGGATGTTTTATGTCTAACAAATCTGTTAATGATTGTTTTGTCATAATTCTACTTTTCTTCGAAAATACTCAAAAAAAAGTACTTTTCTTTCATTACCCCTAAATTATTATTTCTCTTTTTTTACTTAGTTTATCTTCAATAAAAAGCAAGTTAGAATTAGGTAACTATTTTTCTCTATCCGAAAAAAACTTTTCTTATCCACAATAGTCTGTTGAGATTTTTTTCAATGTGAGTTTTTCCTTCAGCTATAAAGTCAGGACTTATCATTTTATAATGTTTTAGAAAAGTATACTTTTAAAATTGCTGTACTTGGTACACTTGTCTTTAAAATAATATTATCTCATTACATTGTTTCTTTTTTCAAAAAAAAATGTATAGCTTTCTACATCAAAAGAGTTATACTTTTTTATCATAATATATTTTATCAATTAACAGCATTAGGATTGTAAACCCCATCTTTAACCCAGGACTTTAAGTTCTTCTTCATTTTTTTAATTTATATTTGGATTTAAAATTCAAATATGAGCTTAAAAAAGTATAAGAATATTATACGTAACTTCAATACTTTTGAAAAACTATTGGTTAAAACCATTGACTTGTCAAATTTGGTTATTCAAGATATAGACTTTACTAAAACGTCCATTAATTGGGAAAAATTGATTTATCATAACACTACTTTTTTAGGATGTATCTTTAATCGAGAAGATGTTTTTAGCATTGTTAACAAAGGTGGATATGTATACCCTAAATTCAAAAACATTCCTTATAAGCCCTATCGTCAATCATTATATACTTGGCAGGAATTAATGGAAAACTATCATTCAACAGAAGATGACTCTATTGATTTGCATATTTATAATCACTTTATAAAGAATAAATATACTCCCTCAATTCATGAAGCATTAGCTCAACGAATTCATGACCATAGTATTGATGACGCCCTACGACAATTATTAGGCTATAATGAAAACGGCATGACTGAAAAAAAAGTGGTAGGCTTTATGGGAGGACATGGTACACCTCGAGGAGATGAATTTTATATTAAAACTGCTTTTTCAGCAAAATTAGCTACTGAAAATGGCTATTATGTTGTATCAGGAGGTGGTCCAGGAATTATGGAGGCCGCTAACTTGGGAGCTTATTTTGCATATCGCCCTAACAAAGACCTAACAAAAGCCATCACTATTTTAGCTGAAGCTCCTCAATATACAGACCATAAATTTACTCAAAAAGCTATGCAAGTACTCGATCTATATCCTGACGGGCAAGAAAGCTTGGCTATTCCAACTTGGTTTTACGGTCATGAACCTAGTAATGTCTTTGCTTCAAGCATTGCAAAATATTTTTCTAACTCCATTAGAGAAGATACTTTACTAGCCATTAGCTTATACGGTGTAGTTTATGCCCCAGGAAGTGCTGGAACCACTCAGGAAATATTTCAAGAAGCCGCTCAAAATCACTACGGAACTTTTGGATACTACAGCCCTATGGTTTTCTTAAGCAAGAAACGCTATGTTGAAGACACTTCCATTTATTCCGTATTACATCAATTATCAAGAGGGAAGGCATATAAAAAATTGTTATACTTAACAGATGACCCTAAGTTAGTTGTAAATTTTTTAAAGGAACACCCTCCTATCAAAGTAAAATAAGTGTCTTAAAATTTTGCAGAAGATAAAAACTGTTCTATATTTGCAATCCAAATACCGCGGGATGGAGCAGTAGGTAGCTCGTCGGGCTCATAACCCGAAGGTCACAGGTTCGAGTCCTGTTCCCGCTACTAA
>JBKDZS010000040.1:0-24341 GCA_047971445.1 Flavobacteriales bacterium | reverse complement strand
TTACTTTTTTCACAGGGCTTTTTACAACTGCTATATCCCAATCATCTACAACCGTTTCTGTTTTAACCATTAGTTTAACCGATGCAAGGCTAATTAATCTTAGACAATCTTCAGGAATTATTATTGGCACCAATATAGGAACCACCTTTACAGCATGGATCATCGTATTTTTTGGATTAAAGTACGATATCTTAATGCTTTACTTACCCTTACTCTTGATCGGAGTACCTGCTTACTTTTTTAAAAAAGGATTATCTAGAAATTGGGGACTATCCATAATAGGATTAGCACTTATTTTTTTAGCCATCAATTTATTGAAAGAAAACATACATAACTCATTTTCTATAAATTGGCTAACTAATAATAGTGATGAATCTATTTACAATGTGTTATTTTATCTAGGAATCGGCGTTTTTATAACTATTTTAATTCAATCATCATCAGTTGTTACAGCGTTAGCTATCATAATGGCTTCCCAAGGGGAGTTTTCCATTCTCTTAGCTTCTGCATTAATCCTAGGAACTAACATAGGGACAACTGTTACAGGGCAAATAGCAGCCTCCATAGGAAATATTCATTCTAAAAGAGTTGCTTATTTTCATACCCTATTTAACTTAGTAGGTGTTCTAATATTCCTACCCTTTTTAAAACCTATATCTAGTTATGTTAACTCCGTTACACCTAACGTAGAATTTTATATTGCCACATTTCATACTATATTTAATGTAACAACCGGTATTTTTTTCTTTTTATTCCTTCCAAAAATTACACTAATAATTAAAACACTCAGACAACATACAAGCTCTTCTTCTCAAAAGTTACGATATATCGATGCGTCAATGTCTGTAAGTCCTTCTATACACATTATTAAAGCTTATAAAGAGGCTACAAAATTTGCTTCTATTACGGCAAAAACAGTAAAAGCTTTAAATAGTTTAATTACCGAGTCCGATGAAGAAAAATTCAAAAATGGAATTCAACGAATTATTAAATTAGAAGAGAAAAGTGACCAATTAGAAAATACCATTAGAGTTTATCTAGATCGATTAATTGAAAGTGATTTACCACCCTCGGGTGTACGAAAGCTAAAGCAATTATCTGATGTTATACACAATCTAGAAAATGTAGGTGACTTATCATTAAAACTAGCCTATTTACAAAAAGAACGAAAGTCTAAAAATGCTTATTTTAAACCCGAATTACGGAAACACATTATTAAAATTCAAGATTTGGTTAATTCAACAACAAAATTGGTCATTCAAAACATTAACGAAGAAGAACAGAATAATATATCTTTCAAAGATGCCGAAGAATTAGAAGAGAAAATTAATCAATGTTATAAAACTGCATTACAGGAATTTTATACTCAATTGGAAAAAGAAAATATAAGCACACTATCCGCTGTATACTACAAAGAAATTATAGAGCTATATGAAGATATAGGTAATTTTTTATTTAAAGTAACCAAAACTTTGGCGCATTAATTTTATCAAGAGATTTAATTTTTATTTATTCGTAATTTATTTCTAAATTTAGGGGATTTAAATTCTGATTATGCAAAAAACAACACCTTATATTCCGAAAAACAAAATTAGAATTGTAACTGCAGCATCTCTTTTTGATGGGCATGACGCTGCCATTAATATTATGCGACGAATTATTCAATCAACTGGAGTTGAAGTAATTCATTTAGGACATGATCGAAGTGTAGAAGAAGTCGTTCATTGTGCTATTCAAGAAGATGTTAATGCTATAGCCATCACTTCTTATCAAGGAGGTCATGTAGAGTATTTGAAGTTCATGTATGATTTACTAAAAGAATATAACGCAACTCATATTAGAATATTTGCTGGTGGTGGTGGAACTATTTTACCTTCTGAAATAAAAGAATTGCATGATTATGGAATCACACGAATTTATCACCCTGATGATGGTAGAGAGATGGGATTGCAAGGGATGATTAATGATCTGGTTGAAAAAAGTGATTTTCCTACAGGAGAACATATAGCCTTCAATCCTTTTAAACTTAAGAAACAAGATGCTCAACAATTAGCCCAACTCATCTCTACAGCTGAAAACTTCCCAGACAGACATCAGGAAACTCTAAATAAAGTTAGTCAAGAAGCAAGTGAAACCTTCATTCCTGTTTTAGGAATTACAGGTACAGGTGGAGCAGGAAAATCTTCGTTAGTTGATGAATTAATTCGTCGTTTCATTATTGATTTTCCTGAAAAGAAATTGGGAATTATATCCGTAGATCCTTCCAAAAGAAAAACAGGTGGTGCTTTATTGGGAGATCGTATCCGAATGAACTCCATTCATCACCCTAACATTTACATGCGTTCACTCGCAACACGACAATCCAATTTAGCTTTGTCAAAACATGTTCAAAAGGCAGTTGACATTTTGAGGGCAGCACAATTTGATTTAATTATTTTAGAAACTTCAGGAATTGGACAATCAGATACCGAAATTTTAGACCATTCTGACGTTTCTTTATACGTCATGACTCCAGAATATGGTGCAGCAACACAACTAGAAAAAATTGACATGCTTGATTTTGCCGATATTATTGCCTTAAATAAATTTGATAAAAAAGGAGCTTTAGATGCTTTACGTGATGTTAAAAAACAATATCAGCGAAATCACAACTTATTTGAACAAGATGTAGATCTCATGCCTGTTTACGCCACAATTGCTTCACAATTTAATGATACAGGAACTAATCAATTATACAAAGCTATTCTAGCTAAGATCACAGAAAAAACAGAGGCTAAACTCATCCCAACTCAACCACTACCTACGGATGATTCTGAAAAAACATTTGTAATTCCACCTAAAAGGGTTCGCTATTTATCTGAAATTGCAGAAAATAACCACGCCTATAATGAATGGGTAGAAAAACAAGCCCTTATTGCTGATAAATTATATGCTTTAAGAAAATCTTCTGAATTAGTTGATGAAACAACACAAGCTGTACTTATACAAAAGGAAAAAGAGTTAACCTTAGACTTTGACCCCCGTAATCAAGAGATTTTGGAGAACTGGTATACTCAAAAGGAATTATACAAAGCTCCTGAATACAAATTTAAAGTTCGTGACAAAGAATTACGTATACAAAATCATACTAAATCATTATCTGGAACTAAAATCCCTAAAGTTTGCACTCCTAAATACCGTTCTTGGGGTGATATTTTACGATGGAATTTACAAGAAAATGTACCCGGTAAATTTCCCTATACCTCAGGAATTTACCCCTTTAAAAGAGAGGGAGAAGATCCCACTCGAATGTTTGCAGGAGAGGGAGGCCCTGAGAGAACAAACAAACGTTTTCATTATGTTAGTTTAGGAATGCCTGCTAAACGACTATCTACAGCATTTGACAGTGTAACTTTATATGGAAATGATCCAGGAGAACGTCCTGATATTTATGGAAAAATTGGAAATGCAGGCGTTTCAATTGCAACTTTAGATGATGCAAAAAAACTCTATTCAGGCTTTAATTTAACAGATTCTACTACCTCTGTAAGTATGACCATAAATGGTCCTGCCTCCATGCTTTTGGGCTTTTTTATGAACACAGCAATCGATCAACAGTGTGAATTATATATTCGAGAACACGGACTTGAAAATAAAGTAGAAGAAAAGCTTAAAGAAAAATTTGATGACAAAGGACTTACTCGTCCCTTTTACAATGCAGAAATTCCTGAAGGTAATAATGGGTTAGGATTACTTTTATTAGGCATTACAGGTGATGAAATTTTACCTGACAAGATCTATCAAGAAATTAAAACAGCAACCATTCGTAAGGTTAGAGGAACTGTTCAAGCGGATATTTTAAAAGAAGATCAGGCACAAAACACTTGTATCTTTTCAACTGAATTTGCTTTACGCTTAATGGGTGATGTACAAGAATATTTTATCAAAGAAAATGTACGGAATTTCTACTCCGTTTCCATTTCAGGTTATCATATTGCTGAAGCAGGAGCCAATCCTATTACACAATTAGCCTTAACACTAGCCAATGGATTCACCTATGTAGAGTACTACTTAAGTAGAGGGATGGACATTAACAAGTTTGCCCCTAATCTGTCCTTTTTTTTCTCTAACGGAGTAGATCCTGAATATGCTGTAATTGGTCGTGTAGCACGTCGAATTTGGGCTAAAGCTATGAAACTAAAATACGGTGCCAATGCCCGATCGCAAATGCTGAAATACCATATTCAAACTTCAGGTCGATCATTACACGCACAAGAAATTGCTTTTAATGATATCCGTACTACTTTACAAGCCTTATATGCTATTTACGATAATTGCAATTCTTTGCATACCAATGCTTATGATGAAGCTATTACCACACCTACAGAAGAATCTGTACGTCGTGCAATGGCAATTCAATTGATTATCAATAAAGAATTAGGTCTAGCTAAAAATGAAAATCCTATTCAAGGCTCCTTTATTATTGAAGAATTAACAGATTTGGTAGAGGAAGCGGTCTATACGGAATTTGATCGAATTACTGAAAGAGGAGGTGTTTTAGGCGCTATGGAAACCATGTATCAACGCTCTAAAATTCAAGAAGAAAGTCTCTATTATGAAAACTTAAAGCATACAGGAGATTATCCTATTGTTGGTGTAAATACTTTTTTAGATGATAAAGGTTCACCTACCATCATACCTGATGAAGTAATTCGTTCCACAGAAGAAGAAAAACACAATCAGATTACCTTTTTACAAAACTATCAAAAAGCTCATGAAGAAAAGGCTACTGAATTGTTAGCCTCTTTACAGGAAACTGCCATTAGAAATGAAAATATGTTTGAGAAACTCATGGAAGTATCGAAATATGCTTCTTTAGGACAAATCACAAATGCCTTTTTTAAAGTGGGTGGTAAGTATAGACGAAATATGTAAAAACAAGTATTGAACAAACTCATAACATTCCCAATATTTTATAATTGATAAAATCCTAAAAATACCTATTAGCATAATTCATAAACCTTACCCGAAAGCGTTCTCACAACACCTTTTAATTCCATATTAAGTAATTCAACAGAAAGACGCGGTATAGGAATTTGAAGTGCTACAGACAACTGATCTACGGTTTCCTTATCTTTATCACATAGATACTTGTAGATACGCTGCTCCGTTTCTTCTAAATGAACAAACAATTGCTTTTGTACTCCTTTTTTAATAGAAACTTTGTCCTTCCAGTTTAATAATTTTATTACATCTTCTGAGGAAGTAATCAAAGAAGCTATATTGCTTTTAATAAGATTATTACAACCTTGACTGAATTGATTTTGAATATTTCCTGGTAAGGCTAAAACATCTCGATTATAATCAAACGCTACTCTACAGGTTGTCATTGCTCCTCCCTTTTTTGCTGATTCAATAACAATAGTAGCCTGGCTTATCCCTGCTATAATTCGATTTCGTTTTAAAAAATTTTCTCTAATAGGATGCTGAAAACTTGAAAACTCTGTTAACCACCCTCCATATTCTAACATTCGTTCTGCCATCTTTTTATGTTTTGTAGGGTATATTTGATTTAAACCGTGTGCCAAAACACCTATAGTTTGTAATTCATTTTTTAAAGCAGATTGATGTGCAATAGCATCACAACCTAGAGCTAATCCACTTACAATGACAGGTTGATAATTTTTCAAATCATAAATCAATTCTTGAATAAAACTTTTTCCATAATGTGTTTTATTTCGAGTTCCTACAATACTTATAATTTTTTGATGCTCCAAATGGTAATTTCCTTTCGAAAAAAGAATTAAGGGTGCATCTTGACAATTTTTTAAATATTTGGGGTAGTTGGAATCTTGATAAAACAACATTTCAATCTTATTTCTTAAAGCAAATTGAAATTCTCTCTCAGCCAATTTCAAAACATTTTTTTTCTCCTTGATAATTTGAGAAACGGTATATTCTCCAATATTCGGAATTTGAAGTAGCTCTTTCCTTGAAGTATTAAAAATCATTTTAGAAGATTCAAAGTGCTTTCTTATTTTTTGGGCTAAAATAGATCCTATACCTTTTACATAAGATAACGCCAACGTGTAAAAAATTTCCTCAGAATCAGATTTTAGTATCTTTTTCATCAATTTATTCTTAGTTATTCTAAATATATTCAAAAAAAATGATATGTTTGAAATAATTAAAAAAATTTACACGAATGAAATATTTTTTTGTGATAAATTGGACTCTCCTTTGTAGCTCCTTCGTATCAAGTCAAATAGATGCTTACTGGCAACAACATATTGACTATAAAATGGATATTGAAGTAAACACAAACGATTTCACCTACGACGGAAATCAAACGATCACATATACTAATCATTCCCCTGACACCTTAGATAAAGTATATTTTCATTTGTATTGGAATGCTTTTCAACCTAACAGCATGATGGATCAGAACTTAATAACATTAGGAAGTGAGGGCGATGTAAGAATTATGCAAAATAAAGGGTCAAAAGAAGCTCCAAAATGGGTCAGCAAAATAAGCTTATTAGAACCTAAAGATTATGGTAAACAAGAAATAATTTCTTTAATGCAAAATGGGGAACCTCTACAATACCATATAGAAGGAACTATTTTGGAAGTAAAACTTGCACAAGCTATTTTACCCAATTCCTCCACACAGTTTAAAATGAAATGGAAAACCCATATACCACCTGTTTTAAGAAGAGGAGGAAAAAACAATACAGAAGGAATTGATTTTTCTATGACACAATGGTATCCAAAAATGGCAGAATACGATTACGATGGATGGCATGCCAATGAATATATTGGGAAAGAATTTCATGGTGTTTTTGGAAATTTTGATGTGAAAATAACTATTGATTCCGACTATATAGTCGGAGCTGGAGGAGAAATTCAAAACCCCAATCAAGTAAATGGCTATGGAGGAAATCCTAAAAATAAACAAACGTATCATTTTATAGCTCAAAACATTCATGATTTTGCGTGGGTAGCCGACAAAGACTTTGTAGTTGAAATTCAACAGCCTTCAATAGGACCTAAAACCTATTATGTTTACAACAAAGAAAAATATGGAACATATTGGGAGCAAGCAAAACCTTATGTGGATAAGTTTTGGCAATTTATGAATGCCTCTTTTGGGGAATATCAATACCCAACCTATTCGATTTTACAAGGAGGCGATGGAGGAATGGAATACGGAGCTTGTACCTTAATTATGGGAAAACATGAATCTTTAGAAAATTTAACTTCCTTAATTTTTCACGAAGCAGCTCATTCTTGGTTTCAACATATTTTAGCAACAGATGAAAACACAGAAGCTTGGTTAGATGAAGGGTTAACCACTTATGTACAGGATTTATGTGATGATGTATTATTTAATAAAAAGCAAAATAATCCATACAGTAGAGCCTACGAAGCTTATATATATGCTCACTCTATAGGTAAGGTAGAACCTATGTCTACTCTAGCAGACCACTATAAAACGAAGTTTGGTTATTCTATAGGAGCCTATTTCAAGGCTGAGGTATTTTTTGTTCAATTAGGTTATATTATCGGAGAAGAAAATCTTAAAAAAACACTAAAAGAATACTTCAATACTTGGAAATTAAAACATCCTACTTCTCGTGATTTAAAACACATTGCACAAAAAGTCTCAGGAATGAATCTCCGATGGTATTTCAACCAGTTTATAACAACTACTGATACTATTGATTATAAAATTAAAGAGGTAAAAGCAATAGAAAATAAAACTCTAATAACTTTAGAACGTGTAGGAGAAATTGCAATGCCTATTGACTTTTATACCATAGATCAATCAGGTAAACCTCAAATCTTTTACATTCCTTTAAAGCTATTACGAGGTGAAAAACCTAATGATTACCCTCATATTAAACGAGAAATTTTATCTGATTGGGGATGGACACAAAAGGAATACACATTTACAATTGATCAACCCATATCCAATTTCAAAACTTTTGTAATTGATGCTTCTACTCGTTTAGCAGATATAAATTATGAAGATAATATCTATGAAAATAAATAGTTATACAAATAACCCTTAAAACAAACACTTCATGTTGTTAGCAGTTAACATAGGAAACTCTAGTATTCGTTTTGGTATCTTTGAAAAGGAGGAATGCATCAAGTCTTGGATTATTAATAGTAAGACAGATCGAACAGAGGATGAATTTTTTGCTCTATTTAAAGGCTATTATTTACAGTATAATTTAGATGAAAAAGCATTAAAAGGTATTGTTGTAGGCTCAGTAGTGCCTAAACATACTAAACCTATTTGTAGTGCCTTAAAAAAAATACACGGCTTTGAACCGTTCTTAGTAACTCGAGATACCCCATCAATTATTAAACATGAATCTAAACAATTAGGAACGGATTTATATGCCAACGCAGTTGGCGCTTATGCATTATTCAAAAAAAAATGTGTCGTGGTTGACTTTGGAACAGCTTTGACATTAACAGGTATTGATCATGATGGAAATATACTCGGTGTGGTTATTGCTCCTGGTGTTAATACAGCATTACAATCATTAGTTGGAAATACAGCCCAATTACCTGATATAGAACTTACAGCTCCCAAAAAAGTCTTAGGTTTGGATACAGTTACTTGTATGCAATCAGGTATGGTTTACGGGTACTTATCTATGATTGAAGGGTTTATAAATCGAATTAAAAATGAAATAGGATCCGACACCTATATTATAGCTACAGGAGGGTTGTGTCTCATTTTTGAGCCACTAACCAATGAAATCGATTATACCGATCAATTGCACACTATTAAAGGATTGAAAATTTTATATGAACTAAATCATTAAAAGATTACTTATCATTGTTCATTAACCATTGCATGGCCTTTTCATATCCTTTTAAGCCATACCCCATAATGCATTTTTTAGCAACAGGTGTAATATAGGACTGTTTACGAAAGTTTTCGCGTTCTTCAATATTCGAAATATGAACTTCTATTACAGGTGTTGTAATAGCTTTAATACAATCATGTAATGCTATAGAAGTATGTGTGTAAGCGGCCGCATTTAAAATAATGGCATCATAATCAAAGCCAACTTCTTGTATTTTATCTAGTAATGAACCTTCATGATTGCTTTGAAAATAGACTAAATCAATTTCTAAAAATTTAGTTTTCAGCTTCTCAAAATAATCTTCAAACTTTTGATTCCCATATATTTCAGGCTCTCGTTTTCCTAAAAGATTTAAATTGGGACCATTGATAATAATCACTTTCATAGAGCCAATTTAAAATTTAAAATCTAGAATTTAAAATTTATAAGTTGTATTTTTGGAATATGAGCTGGGAAATCAAATTATATGATTATACAAATTATCTTAAATTAGAAAAAGGACTTTCTAAAAACACAATAGAAAACTATAATCATGATTTAAAAAAACTAGCTCAATTTTATAAAAATCAAGCACCAGAACTTATTACTTCAGAACAAATTCAACATTATATTTATGAATTAGTAAAACTAGGTTTAAGTCCTCGATCTCAGGCACGAATGATCTCAAGCTTGAAAAGTTTTTATAAATACCTTTTGTTAGAAAATGAATTAGAAGATGACCCTACAGCTCTTTTAGAAACTCCAAAAATTGGCAAAAAACTACCTCAAACATTATCTATAGAAAATATTGACCAGTTAATTGGTTCCATTGATTTAGGAAGTGCTGAGGGAGAACGTAACAGGGCTATTTTGGAGACTCTTTATGGCTGTGGATTGCGTGTTTCTGAATTAGTAAATTTAAAGTTATCAGATTTATTTTTTGAAGAACGTTTTATTCGTGTATTGGGAAAAGGAAATAAACAACGGTTGGTTCCGATTAACTCTTATACTATTAAAATCATCAATTTATACAAAAATGAAATCCGTATTCACCAGCCACCCAAAATAGGCGAAGAAGATATTCTTTTTTTAAATAGAAGGGGAAATCGATTATCGCGTGTTATGATTTTCACTATTGTCAAGCAATTGGTAAATAAAATTGGATTAAAAAAGAACATAAGCCCACATACCTTTCGTCACTCATTTGCTACACACCTACTGCAAAATGGAGCTGATTTACGAGCTATTCAACAAATGTTAGGCCATGAAAGTATCACTACAACCGAAATTTATACTCATGTAGATCGGGAACATTTAAGAAAAACTATTATAAAACATCACCCAAGAGCTTAGGTTAAATACATTATGCAATGAATATAGAAGAATTTAGAAATTATTGTTTATCTAAAAAGCACGTAACTGAAAGTTTTCCATTTAATGAAGTAACCTTAGTTTTTAAAGTTGCTGGAAAAATGTTTGCTCTAACAAGTTTAGATAAAGAAGTATTTTCAGTAAATTTAAAATGTAATCCTGAAAAAGCTCTTCAATTAAGAGAGTTATACGAGGAAATCCACCCCGGTTATCATATGAATAAACAACACTGGAACACCGTATCTTTCGAAGGGGAATTATCAAAAAAAATGCTAAAAGAGTTAATAGACACTTCTTATAATCTAGTCATAAAAGGACTTTCTAAAAAACTTCAAAAAGAATTAAGCTTTGGTATTTAACTTTTAAAGTTCAATAAAAATGCTTATACTATATCTCATTCTAAAATCTGTGCCGCATGATCTTTGGTCTTTACTTTTGTAATCACTTTATCTACAAGACCTTTCTCATTTACAATAAATGTTGTTCGATGAATTCCTTCATATTCTTTACCCATAAATTTCTTAGGTTTCCAAACTCCAAATGCATTAATTATCGTTTTTTCTTCATCTGCGATTAGAGGAAAAAGTAACGTATGCTTTTCAGCCCATTTCTTTTGTTTCACAACCGAGTCAGCACTTACTCCAATGATATGATAACCTTGTGCTTTCAATGCCTCATGATGATCTCTTAAATTACAGGCTTCTGTTGTACACCCTGGAGTGCTTGCTCTAGGATAAAAAAATACAACATACTTTTTACCTTCATAATCTTTTGATGTAATGGGTTTATTATCTTGTGTTACTCCTGCAAAATCAGGAACTCGATCACCTTTTTGTAACATATTTTATTCTTTTTCAACTTCTAATAATGATTCATAACGCAATTTACGAAAAATTTGTGCTACCGTTAAGGTATCTTTTTCACAATAAATTTTAATTCTTTCTAAATCATTTTCCTTGTAATATACATGAGATACCTCACTTCCATCTATATCATCTTTTGGAGTTGGAATTCCCAAAATTTCAGCCAATAATTTAATAGAAGTATAATGTTTATAATCTCCAAACTTCCATAATTCCATAGTATCCAGATGATTAACCTCCCATGGTTTTTTCCCATATAAATTCAATATCATCGGCAATTTTATACCATTGACTATCATTCTTCTTGCTATAAAAGGAAAATCAAATTCTTTTCCATTATGGGCACATAAGATATGCTGAGGGGTAAAAAATTTAGTTTCTAACAAATCTGCAAAATCTTGTAAAAGATACTGTTCATTATGCCCATAAAAGCTTTTCACCCTGAACTTTCCATTATCTAAAATAATCCCACACGAAATGCATACTATTTTTCCAAATTCTGCCATAATTCCCCCACGATCATTATAAAATTCCGATGGAGAAACTTCATCTTTTCTTTGCCATTGAGTTTTTTCTGTCCAAAGTTTTTGAAGATTCTCAGATAAATCATCCCAATACTCTGATTCAGGAACTGTTTCTATATCTAAAAATAGTATTTTATTAAAAGGTATTTTATCGAGCATCGTTTAAATTGTTTACTCAGTATAATTTATGTAAATATATTAAAAAAAGTCCCTAATTAAGCAACTCATTACTCAGGATCTCTTTTAAAGAAATCATGACTGATTAATAAAATCTTCTAATACTTTTTTCTCTTGGAAATCAGGAAATTTAGTTATTATACTCTCGGCTATAACTTTAGCTTTTTTTGGATTATTGGTTTGTATATAAAACTCAAATAAAGACTTATAATACTCTAAGTTCTCAGAATTATTCCTAATTAAAATTTTAAAATAATTTTCTGCTTTTTGCTCTTTCTTCAAATAGGTATATATCTTTGCCAAATTAAATATAACACGGTTATTTTCTGACAGCCTTTCTTTTGCTTTTTCCAAATATAAAACAGCCTCTTCATAATGACCGATTTCTGCCAATAACAAACCTAAACTGTAGACTGTATTGTAGTCTTCAGAATTGTGTTCTAAATAAGTTTTAAAAGTATTTACTGCTTTTTCTTTTCTATTTGTAAAATTATATAAATAAGCAAGGTTTAATTGAGCTTGATATAAATTAGGATCTTGTTTTACAGCAGCTTTAAAATGCTTTTCTGCCTTTTCATAATCTTTCAAATTGACATATAAATTTGCTAAACTTAATTTTGCTGTAGGAAAGTCATAATTATATTCTTGAACTGCTATGTATTCTTCCAAAGATTTATTGAATGATTCTTTATGTTCATTGGAAATTAATTCCTGATAAGCTGCTAATGCAAACGCTGCCTGAATTCGAATAGCCTTCACAGAGTCTTTTAACAAAGGGACTATTTTTGAAACTGTACTTTCCTCAACTCTCAAGTCAACTATTCCTTGGTAACGTAAAGTAGCTTCTTTTTCTGTTAAATAAGGTATTAATTCCTGATTTTTTTTAGGATAATTTTTTGCTAACAATTCAAGACCTGTTCTTCTAATAATTAATGGATTTTCTTTGTTTTCTATAATTTCTTTCAAATTTTGATAAGAGCTATCTACTTTTAAGTCTGCTTCATAAAAAGTCAATCCATGATGTTTTATTTTAGATTTTCCATACCACTCTTCTGTTTTTTGGATAGCCCAATCAACCGTTTTATTTTCATGACACTGATTGCATGCATTAGGTGATTTTATCTTTTTAGAAACATCCGGTCTTGGAATTCTAAAACTATGATCTCTTCGAAAATCCCGTCCCATGAAATACTGCCCTGGCATATGGCAATTAATACACTTTGCTCCTTTTGAATTGGAAGAGTGATGATGATGATTTTCTGTATTATATTGCTTTGCATCATGGCATTGTGTACACAATAAATTCCCTTCTAATTTCAATTTTGTACTGTGTACATTATGACAATCATTACATCTCACCCCTTGTTGATACATTTTTGTTTGTAAAAAAGAACCGTATACATAATCTTCCTCTTTTACCTGCCCATCTGAATGATAAAATGGTGTGGCCACCGTTGATGGAATCATATGATCCAAGGAACTCTTCCACTGATAATGATAATCCTCAAAAATACTTCTCCGGGAATGACAACGAGCGCAATTCTCGACAAATTCTTTATTATCTGAAGGGTTTAAATCTTTTTGGAATCCGTAATTTTTCCATTTTTCATTTTGTGATTTTGTCCATTTTAGATGTCCTGAAGCAGGACCATGACATGCTTCACAACTCACATTTAACTCACTCCAAGTAGTTTGATAGCTATCTGTTTTTAAATCGTAATTCTTTTTTAAATTAGTAGAATGACATTCAGCACACATTCCATTCCAATTTTGTGCTTGATTTGTCCAATGTAACCAATTTTTATGAGTAACACTTTGATTTTTATAGACTTCATCTGCCATATAAAACCATTCCTTTTTAAGATCGTCCCATGTCAAAGCAAGTACTTGTAAACGTCCTTTTCCAAATTCGACTAAATATTGTTGAATTGGAGTAAAGCCAAAAGTATACTTAATCTTATATTCTTTCATCTCTCCATTTTCACTATCTGTCAAAACATAAAACTCTTTATTTTTTTTATAAAACCTATGAGTTTGTCCTTTTCGAATTAATACCTCATCATCAAAATTTCCTAAAATCGTAGAATCATTTGCAATCATCATAGCTTTATCATGGTGAGACCCTTTCCAATCATTAAATTCCTTTTGATGACATTCTATACACGAGGTATTTCCAATGAAATCTGTGGATACACTTTGATTCATATAAATAGGTTGCTCTACTTTTTCCTTCTGACATGAAACAAAAAAAAGCACTAAGCAATATAAAAAGATTTTAAATTTCATAAAAACATTTCATTTCTTAAAAATACTAAAAAAGTCTCTAAAAGAGAATCTTATAGAGACTTTACTTTAATTAAAAAAAGATTATAAATTATTAACTTATTATGATTACATTTTTTGCTTAATTTTTTCCACCTCCTGATTGAGCCTTTTTAATTGCTTCATTAATATCTAAAGAAGCCGCTTCTTGTCTAGGAGGAAAATCTTTAAAACTCTCTAAATGCTTATTTAATAAAGCTATCGCAGGTTGCATAACCCATGATTTCTCCATAATTAAATGAAATCCTGTAATATCATCATATCGTTCAAACGGATCTTTCCTTAGGTTAAACAATTGAGGCATAGTATGCTTCACCATATCATCAAAATAGCGCTCCTTGGTAGCAAAATGCATTTTCCATGGTCCTACACGTAAAGCTGTTAATCCTGTTTCATAATAATAGAAAAAATGATTTCGAGCTGATTTATCTGTTTTATTTGTCCAATAATCCAAATTATTAAATCCATCTATATGAACCTTATATCCATATTTTCCTTTCTTCAATTCTTCAGTTATATTATCCTCTCCTATAGCTGCCATAATAGTTGGAAAAACATCTTCATGAGAAGAAATTCCATTTCTCGTTAAACCTGCAGGAATATGGTTAGGCCATCTTACTAAGAAAGGAGCTCTAAGCCCTCCTTCGTATGTTGTCATTTTCTCTCCTCTGAACATCGTAACACCTGCATGAGGGAATGAACTTTGTTCAGGACCATTATCTGTTGTATAAATAACTATAGTATTTTCTGAAATACCCAATTCATCCATATAATCTAGTAATTCTCCTACATGTCCGTCATGCTCCATAAGACCATGTCCAAATAAATCCATATCACTACTTATCTTAGTAGCTAAATTTCTAGACTCTTCCTTCAAACGAGTATATACATGCATCCTACTCGTTGCATGCCATATAAAGAAAGGTTTATCAGAGTCTTTCGCTCTCTTCATAAAATCTTTGGATCTTTTAACTAACTCTTCATCAAATGTTTCCATTTTCTTTCTAGTCAAAGGTCCTGTATCTTTTACCGTCTGTCCTTTGCCTTTTGCAAAGGATTCTATAATTCCTCTAGGTCCAAATTGCTTTACAAAATCAGCATTATGATTAGGGTAATCTTCTTGCTCTGGTTCCTCGGATACATTTAGGTGATATAAATTACCATAGAACTCATCAAATCCATGGACTGTAGGTAGATGTTCATCTAGATCTCCTAAATGATTTTTACCAAATTGACCTGTCATGTATCCTTTTTTCTTCAATAGCGTAGCGATGGTAGGGTCTTCCTTTTTCAATCCCAATGGGTTACCCGGTTGTCCCACAGTTGTCAAACCCGTTCTAACAGGCAATTGACCTGTTATAAAGGCTGCTCTACCCGCTGTACAGCTGGGCTGTGAATAATGATCTGTAAACAAAGCTCCTTCTTTCGCTATTCTATCAATATTAGGTGTTGGATATTGAAGTCCATGAGAATAAGCACCAAGATTATTAGGTGCTACATCATCAACCATAATTACTAAAATATTAGGTTTTTCATTATTCTGTCCAAAACCAAATATTCCTAGAGAAAGAATTAAAAATAAACTTATTTTCTTCATACTTTTGTTATTTTTATATTTAAAAGATGCAATTTACATCAAATATTTCATAATTTTACATCTATAACAGACACAAAATTATACCTGAAAAACATAAAATACTTTTTATAATTTCTTATCAATATCGTAATAAAATAGCCTATGCGTATCGTTATTAAACAATCTTCCTCTCTAAAGGATATTTATACCTATCTACATGAAAAGTTGAATGGAGAGCCTCTTTATAAATATGGCTTTACTTTCAAAAAAGAAAAGGCAAATGGCTATCTCAAATACTATACAATTTATAAGGGAGTTGAAGTTTTAGTTATGGACGCAAATTTTAAAGAAGATTGTTTGATTCATTTTTTATTAAAAAACAAGGAAAAATCTTACCTCCTACACTTTTCTAATAAGCCTAATATTGTACTCGATACTGAATCGGAAACAACTCTAAACGATATTGCCCATTTTCATTTATTTGATAATTTCAAAGCTACAATAAAAAAGGAGTTACCTGCTCAATGTATTTTAATTAATTTGAGTCATAAATTCATAATGGATTATCCTGAAAGGGATTGGCCTTATATTTACAAGATTTTAAACGATCATTCTCCTGACATAAAACTGAAATACAATCACAAAATAAAAAATTATATTAAGCGGGTTTTTTTAGCTCAGAAATTTCATTTTGGTATCACTACCATATCTATGATCAATATTTTCAAACTTTGTAATGAATTTTTTTACATGATTTACAGAAATGAAAAACAAAAGGATAACAAGCGTATGTTATCAGCACATGATATTGTTGAGCTTAATCGTATCTACGATGAAATGGTAGAAAAATGTGAAAACCCACCTCACTTAACTAAAATGGCAAAAAAATATGGGATGAGCTCTAGTAATCTAAAGAAAAAATTCACCATTCACTTTGGAGTTCCCTATGCAAAAGCTTCTTTTAAGCTTAAGATGGAACGTGCTAAAGAATTACTTATAGAAGGGTATAATGTTACAGAAGTTTCTAATAAACTACAATATAGTCAAGTAAGTAAGTTCACCCAATCTTTTAAAAAGTTTCACTCCATCCTACCCTCATCTTTAAAATCTGAAAGTAAAAATCTAAGTAAGTTTGAAATAAAAAAAGAGGTTTAAATGGTTCTTTTATACGTTTTATTTTTTAAACGCACTATTTAAATACTAATGTATGTTTTAGGTTTTTATATTCTATCAAACTGGCTTTAAGAGAACCCACTGCTAGGCTTGCCTTTATTTCAACTGGAATATGATTACGATCATTAGTTACCCAAACCGTTACACTTTCTTTTTCTTTAAAAACTCGTCCTGATGCAACATAGGGACGTATTTTAAGACATTCTATATTCCCTATATTTTTAATTTGCTTATACTCTCTACCTAAGATTTTTAATTTTAAAGTATATTCTTCTTCATCCATAAATATTTTAATATCAATTTGCTCTCCTGCTTTCATTTTACTTGTATCATAGTCACGCAAGTAATAGAATGCTGAAATCATATCTTGAATATTATTTTCTTTAAAATTAATATAATGTGTCTTTTTGTGTTTTTTGTTATTAATAAAAACTTGCTTTGAACTATGATTGAAGATTAATTCTTTATCCTTTATATAACCTCCTTCATCTATTTTTCTAATAAACTTTGATGGTAATCCTGTCCCTTTATCTATATAACTTTCATAGCGATCCACTACCTTAAAAAAGGTTTTAACTATTCCTGTAGTCCAACCTTTTCCTATAATATGAAAGTGATCTCTACTTCCTATTTTAGATTCTTTAATTTCAATAGTAGATATTCCTGCATTTAGAGGTCCGTAATGAATTTTATATTTTAAAAACTCACCTACTTTATAATTGTGTTCTTGAGCTTCATAGGATGTAAAAATAAAAAGACTTATAACTAGGATGAATACTTTCTTCATAATTTTAACTTTAATTAGATTTTACAAAATTTAAGCCAAAATATCTAAAAAACTAACTATAAACCACTTAAGACATCTTAATTACTTGTTCAATTTGAGGTACATGCTTTTTAATCGTCATTTCAACACCTGATTTTAAGGTCATTTGATTAATAGAACATGCTGTACAAGTTCCTAAAAGACGTACTTTAACAAGCTTATCATTAACAATTTCTACTAATTCAATATCTCCTCCATCTGCTTGTAAAAATGGGCGAATTTCTTCAAGTGCTCCTTCTATTTTATTTTGAATATCTGACATTATTTTTTATTTTTTAATTGGAGCTACACCCTGCCATTGTTGTAATTCGAACAACTTCTGTAGGCGGCAAACTCTCATTACGTTTTACTAATTCCTCTATGATATTTTTTGAAATTTGATCAAACTTATCAGTTACTAAGCTGTTTTCTTGCAGTGCCGCTGGGCGACCAATATCCCCTGCTTCACGAATACTTTGCACAATGGGAATTTCTCCCAAAAATGGAACTTTTAGATCTTCAGCTAAATTACGGGCACCATCTTTTCCAAAAATATAGTATTGATTATCGGGTAGTTCCTCAGGTGTAAAGTAAGCCATATTTTCAATTATTCCTAAAACAGGAACATTAATAGCTTCTAATTGAAACATTGCAACTCCTTTTCGAGCATCAGCCAATGCTACAACTTGTGGAGTTGAAACAATAACAGCTCCCGTAATAGGTATTTCTTGAACCAACGACAAATGAATATCTCCTGTTCCTGGGGGTAAATCTAAAATTAAAAAGTCTAAATCTCCCCAGTGTGCATCACGAATCAATTGATAAATAGCCTTAGAAGCCATAGCCCCTCGCCACACTACTGCCTGATTAGCCTGTGCAAAAAAACCTAATGATAACACCTTAACTCCGTAGTTCTCCACAGGTTGAATTTTTTGAACGCCTTCTACTTCAATTCCTAACGGCTTAGCATCTATTAAATCAAACATAGTCGGTGCAGAAGGCCCGTAAATATCCGCATCTAAAAGTCCTACACGAAATCCCTTTTGAGCCAAAGTAACAGCTAAATTCGAAGAGACCGTGGACTTTCCTACCCCTCCTTTTCCAGAAGCCACAGCTATAATATTGTGAACTCCAGGTATTCCTAATCCTTTAATTTTTTGTTTTTCCTGAGCACTTACATGAAAATTTACTTTTACTTTTGCGTTTTCATGTACAAAATCATGTATAGCTTTTAGAATATTTGTTTCGATCTTCTTCTTAACATGCATAGTAGGAGAAGTTCTAGTAACATCTACTTCCACTTCTTCTCCAAATATATTGACATTACGAATTTCTACCTCTATACCAGCTAATTTAATAGCATTCAACACTTGATCTTTCGTGATTTTCATCTTAAGCTAAAATTATTATGAACAAATATACGGATTATACTATATTTAATCTAAATAAAAAAGCATAGAAAATCAATTATTAAATCTATTTTCTATACTACATTTAAATAATCACTCCTATAATTAAAACCAATTGTCATAAGGGATTCTACTCAGCATTAAAATCAATCCACTTAAAAACAAAATAGGAATAATCAGGGTGATTTTTTCCGCCTTTTTTAATTTTATATTTGCGATGGTTACGAGTACAATTCCTATCAGCATCATCAAAGGGTGTTCTAAAGCATATAACCTTAGCTCTGATACTTTCATTGTTTCAGCACCAAAAATGACCATAGGAGATATGAAATATAAAATTCCTCCAAAAACCAATTGTAAATGTACTGTCATCATCGTAAAAAAGCCCATTTTTTTGATATTAAGATTTGCTTTCTCTCCTTTAGAGGCCTTCATAAGTGTAATTACAGTTGTTAAAACAACTAATAATAGCGTCAAATAAGCCCAGTAATTATGTATTCCTTGTAAAATTTCATAAAATGTATTCATTTCTTTTCCCTTTACTTTATCGTATTATTGTTCTCTTTTTAAAATCCAAGTCCCTTTATTTTTTTTACTAACTTCATTTAATCTTTTATGAGCTTCTTCTTCAGTGGCATAAGCTCCTTCAATTGTATAATGATAGTCATTCATCTCTATATTATAAGCCTGATCAAATCCTTTTTTCTTTAATTCCTTCAACATAACATCAGCCCCTGTTTCATTTTCCCTCCTGGCTAACACGAGTAAATACTTAATTACCCTTGTTCTATTTTCGTTCACTCTATATTGACTTTCATCATATAAAGAAGCCTCTTCACCTCCTAGCTTTTCACCATCTATTCCTTCAAAAGGATTGGAAAGTTCTTCTCCATTTTTAACAACCGCTTCTTCCTTTACTCTAGTTTTTGTTTTTTCTAATTTTTCAAAACGATCAATAAAATTTTCTTCTTTAAAATTGAAGCGATTTTTTTTAGAAAACTCATCTGATGAAACAAAAGAATTATAACTATAACTCGCCAAAGTTAATCTTAATTCTTGATTATTTTCCACTATACGTAATCTATGCGGAATCATAAGATCTTTTAATTTAGCATAAGACCCATAGTAAACGGTTTTTATCGGAACATGAGCCTCCTTACAAAATTCTCTTTTCATTAGAAGCTTGGTATCAGGATTATAATATTCATGAATCGTATAGTTGTCTGAAGAAATTTTTATTTTATTCAGAGCATTAACTGTATGATTTTCATTTTCCTCTACCACTAAACCTTCTACAAATATTTTACTTGGAGCATAAAATTGTTGTGGAAAAACGGTTTCTTCTGCTAGTGCCTGAGCTATCTCTTCATCACTATAGTCCACAATAACTCCTCCTACTTTGTTAATCCAACCTCTACGACCGTCAAAAATATTATAGGATATCTCTTCATCATCTAAAATCATTTTTCGAAGTTTTCGGTAAGGCAACTCATTTAGAAACAACACCTTCAAATCTAGTGTGTCCCTATTCAGAATCACATCGTATCTTGCTCGAGTATTGTGAATACTTTCTATAAGTTTTCTATCTCCTACAGCATCTAGATACTGATCTATAATTTCTTTACCTGTTAAATCAACCTTTTTATACACAAAAGGATTAACTATCGTATCATTTTTTATATTTAGGTAGGTAATATCTTCATCTTTAAAACCTTTATATACTCCATTTACATCACCTGACACAACCGTTCCAAACTTCTTATAATCTAACTGATTATTATTTGCAAATACTTTTAATTTTTCTAGTAAGGCTTTTCCATCTGTTCCTTTTGTTTTCTGAGAAATATGAATTTCCGAAAAGTTATCAAAAACATGCACCTTCACATTTTCATCACCAAATGTTTGATTCAACGCCTTTTCAATAGTTGGGTTTATTTTTTCTTCTTGTGTATAAATAGAATGGGTATGTATTCCTTCTTTTATATTTAGAAAAGGTTTATAAACTAAAAATGAATTGGAAGTATTTACTTTTTCACAATTTAAATTTACTTTCTTTAAGTTTAATTGTTTGAAAATTCTTTCAAGAATCTCTATTTTTTCAGCATGAGTTTCCTTTCCTTTCCCACCAAAAATGGTCATTTTTATATTGTTGACACCAATCGCTTTCTTATATTCTTCTGAAAGTTGGTGAATACTTTTTGAAGTGATGTTTTTTTCCAATAATGGATAAGAATAATCGGGGTATTTTTTGTTAACAGCGTGCTCTATTATTTCCCCTCTTTTAACAGCATGTTTTTTTGAAAGTTGAGTTAATTTTGCTAGATAAGCTCTAGCTGAACCGATATTAAAATATTGGATTATATTTTTTACATCAATAACTGCCTTTTCATAGCCTCCAGTCGTTTCATACTCAATTTTATCATATAAAAACCGAACTTCGTTATTTGTATAGGAGCTTCTTTTTGAATAATCTTCTAAAACTTCATCCATTGCCTCGATACCAACCAAATCCTGAAAACATTTAGTTTTCTCAATATCTAAAACAATTTTAGTTCCTTTTCTTTTTTCTTCAATAAACTCTACCTCAACCAAATTTGACAGCACAACTTTTTCACTTTGGGAATACCCCCAAATTCCTAAAAAAATTAAGCTATAGATTATACTTTTCTTACTCATAAGCTCAAAATATTCACAGTTCAAAAATAAGATTATCAATACTTTATACCAAACATTTCTTACGAAAGATTTCTTTTACTTTATAATACTTTAAGAAAATCTAAATTTGTCATTTATCACAAGGTGAATTACCCTATTCACTTCTAAAATTTGGTGTACGGTAGATTAATCAATATTAACATTGTAATCAAATTCTTTCTGAAACCCAAACATTCCATTTCGTTTAATAATTTCTGCTACTCCCTCAGGAAGCTTATCCTCCCAACCTTTTTCTCCATTTCCAATTTTTTTAAGAATTTTTCTAGAGTAGATATTTAATAATGATTCATCACAATTTTCAAGATCCACAACCCTACCATTTAATTTAAAGTATTTGTATAAATCTTTCATACGAGGATGAACTTTTAAAGTTTCAGAAGTTAATTTCTCTCCGTCTTCCTTATTGATATAAGGGTATAAATAAAGCTTTAAATCTTTCATAAATAATTTTCCAAAGGCTTCCAAAATACCACCACTTAAATCACGATAATATTTTTCATCAAATATTTCCATTAAATTATTAACACCCATTACTAAGCCTATTCTAGATTTTGTAAATCGATTGAAATAGTCTGTTAATTTATAATATTCTGAAAAACTGGAAATGAGAACTGTATAGCCCAAACGACATAAAATATCTGTTCGATCTAAAAAATCACGTTCATTAATTTCGCCTGAGGATTTTAAATTGGATAAGGTAATTTCAAACAAAGTTTCTGTACGCTCTGCATCAACCCTTTTTTCTTTTATGAATTTTTCATAGCCCGATTGTAACATATCCATATTAACTTTAGTAACCGGCCTGAAGCTACCTCGCAAGACAAAAATATTCTTTTTATAAAGTAATTGTGCTGGCAAAAGATTGTTTCCATCAGATCCAAAAATAACTGCTTCTGTAAAACCATTTTTTACTAACTGTAAACTCATTAAACGATTATCTACATAAGCAAATTGAGGACCTGAAAAGTTAATCATATCAACCTCTATTTGGTCTTTACGAAGGTTATCATATAACGATAATAAAAGCTTTTTAGGATTATCATAGTAATGAAATGCTCCATAAACTAAATTGGTTCCCATTACACCTAAGGTTTCTTGCTGCAGACGTGCATCATTTTCATGAAAACGAACATGAAATACAATTTCATTATAATCTTCATCTGCTTTTAGTTGAAAACGAATACCTACCCAACCATGTCCTTTAAATGTTCGCGCATAATTAATGGTTGTAACGGTATTGGCATAAGCAAAAAAACATGTCTCAGGATGGTCTTCTCTTGACAATCGTTCCTCTAAAAGACCTACTTCCCAATTAATCATTTTCTTCAAACGAGCTTCTGTCACATAACGTCCGTCATCTTCAGCACCATAAATAGCATCACTAAATTTTTTATCATATGCAGACATAGCTTTTGCAATGGTACCCGAAGCTCCTCCTGCTCTAAAAAAATTACGAACAGTCTCTTGACCTGCTCCAATTTCAGCAAAAGTTCCATAGATATGGGGGTTTAAATTTACTTCGAGACTTTTTTGTTTAGACGTTAAAACTCTTTCCATTTTTATCTTACTATATTTGTAATGTCTGCTAAATTTATAAAAAATATGTCAAACCTAGGTCTTGAAATTACTTTTTTGGGAACAGCTTCTTCTTTAGGATCTCCTATCATTGGATCTGACCACCCTGTCTGTCATTCCAAAAACCCTAAAGATCAACGTTTACGAAGTTCTATCTTACTTAAAAAAGATGCTAAAACTTTTGTTATTGACTGTAGCCCTGATTTTAGAGAACAAATGCTTCGTTCTCAATGTATTTCATTAAATGCTATTCTTTTCACACATGAACATGCTGATCATACAGCTGGATTAGATGACATTCGACCTTTTAATTTTCTGATGAAGAAAGACATTCCTATTTATGGTGAAAAACGAACAATAGAATCCATTCAAAAACGCTTTCATTACTGTTTCTCTAAGCCTAAATACCCTGGAGCTCCCGGACTGGAAGTTAATCTTATCAAAAATCAATCTTTTAAAATTGAAAATATAAAGGTAGATCCTATACGGATCATACATGGGAATTTACCTATTTTAGGTTTTCGAATAGATCATTTTGCCTATATAACAGATGCTAGCTTTATTGATTCTACTGAATTAGAAAAATTAAAACACTTAGATGTACTAGTTCTTAATGCCTTAAGAAAAGAAAAGCCTCACCATTCTCAGTTTACATTAGAACAAGCTTTACATATTATCCAACAAGTAAAACCTAAAAAGGCTTATCTTACACATATTAGCCCTACTCTTGGTTTCCATAATGAAATTCAGCAAGAATTGCCAAAAAATGTATTCTTAGCCTACGATGGGCTTGTCATAAAAATGTAGAAATCCTTTAATGACTATCCTATTCCTTTAATAATGCATCCCAACCTTGTGCTGTTAGTGGGATTTGGCTTTGGTTTCCAATTCCTACCATATTTCGCCCAGATGCTTTATCTGTAATATGTCCGATAATAGTAAAATGTGGGTTATTTTTAATTTTTTCATGTGAATCTAATGAAAT
>JBKDZS010000039.1:0-13899 GCA_047971445.1 Flavobacteriales bacterium | reverse complement strand
CCTGCAATAGAAGTGTTCTCCTCTGCTCTACGGACTAAATAAGGTATCACGTCTTGAACAGGGCCATAAGGCAAATATTTAGCTACATTAAATCCTTCTTTAGCAGCATTGAATGAAATATGATCACTCATCCCATACAACTGTCCTAACCAAATATGATCATGATCTATTGAAAGCCCTCTTTTTTCAATAGTTGACAAAACCATTTCAGAACTTTTTTCATTATGAGTTCCTGCAAATAATAAAATAGTATCAATCCGATCTAAAATAAATTCTAAAGCAGCATCATATAATTGATCTGTAGCCTCCTTTGTTGGATTAATTGGAGATGCATATCCCTTTTCTTCAGCTCTTTCTCGCTCTTTTTCCATATAGGCTCCTCTCACAATTTTAAACCCTAATATATAAGCTTCTTTTTGAGCTCTATCATAAATTTTTTTCAAATAGTCCAATCGATCATGTCGGTACATTTGTAGCGTACTACTCACAATACAATATTCTTTATTAAACTCTTGCATTAAACTTTCAACTAGATCATCCACAGCTGTTTGCCCCCATGAATCTTCGGCATCAATCATAATTCGAACTTTTAATTCATACGCTTTTTTACAAGCTTCATAATAACGTGATTTTACACGATCCCATGCTGCCTGATCTTTCTCTGAAAGTTTTTCCTTATTCTGAACTTTTTCGTATAGCTCTAAACTACCAAATCCTGTTGGTTTGAAAACCACAAAGGGAACTCCTTTCGTTTTCTTTGTCAAATCAATATTAGACAAAACTTCTTGAAACGTTCGATCAAAATCAGATTCATCAGCTTTTCCTTCTACAGAATAATCTAAAATACTTTTAACATTACATTGATCAAGTGTTTTTATTAACTCTAAGCTTTCTTCTTTATTTTCTCCTGCGCAAAAATGTTTAAATACTGTTTGTTCTACCATTTGCTTTACTAGACCAACTCCAATAGTTTTTTTCATTAAAAAAGAACCTATCGTTGTCAAAGTTTCATTAGCTACTATTTTAAATAAGTAGTACGCTTTTTTTAGCTCATAATTAGACTTTACTTTAAAAGCGACTTCCGTATTATCAAATCGTTTTGCCATTTTCCATTATTTTAATTTTCGAGCCTAAAAATAATTATTATTTTTATGTTTTCTAAAAAAATATTAGGCAAATATGGTAAAAATTGATTGTTTAAATTACAGTATCTATTTCCACTCTGAATCTTATTCAGAACTAAACAGGTATTTAACTGAAAATCAAACTAATATAAGCGCAGTTTTTATATTAACTGATCGTAATACAAATGAATATTGCTTACCTATTTTAATGGCTAATTCTATTTTATCAGAAGTAGAAATTATTGAAATTGAAGAAGGTGAAATCAACAAAAATATTGAAACATGTACTCTTTTATGGGATACTTTATCCGAATTGGGTGCTGACCGAAATAGTTTGTTAATTAATTTAGGAGGGGGTGTTATTACCGATATGGGAGGTTTTGTAGCTTCTACATTTAAACGTGGAATTCGCTATATAAACATACCCACAACTCTACTTTCCCAAGTAGATGCATCTATTGGAGGAAAAACAGGAATTGATCTAGGATATTTAAAAAATCAAGTAGGTGTTTTCTCTTTCCCTGACATGATTTTAATTGATGTACAATTTTTACAAACATTGGATCAACGCCAACTTAAATCTGGTTTTGCAGAAATGTTAAAACATGGCTTAATTATAGATAAAACACATTGGAAAACCTTAAATTATGCTTATAAAGATTTAGATTATGATCAATTGAAAAATCTAATCTACGACTCCATTTTAATTAAGAAAAAAATAGTAGAAAATGATCCTAAAGAAAAAGGGATGCGTAAAATCCTGAATTTTGGACATACTATTGGTCATGGAATAGAATCTTCTTTATTAAACACTAAAAACCAACTTCTTCATGGAGAATCTATTGCTATTGGAATGATTTGTGAAGCTTATATTTCTTACAAAACAACTGGACTTTCAAAAGAGGAAATGAATGAAATTAAAACTTCTATTTTAACTATTTTTCCTAAAGTCAATTCTTCTATTTTTGATCTTGATTCTATTTTAAACTACATACTTCACGATAAAAAAAACATAAAAGGAGCATTTAAATTTTCTTTACTTTCAAAAATAGGATTATGCGAATTTAACCACCCTTCAACTACTACCTTAATAAAAGAATCTTTTGATTTTTACAAAAGTTAACTATTAATTACCAAGAGTAATTCACAAACGAACTTTACTCAAATATACAAAAAATTATACAAAAACATAATTTTTACATATAATAAATCAAAACATCTTTATTTAACATTTACTTAACATAAATAAGCCTTTATAAACTTATTATTTTTACTAAAATTGAATTTTTAAACGATTCAAAATCAAAGAAAAATGATAAACTATACTGTAACTTACAAATTGCAAAAACCTTATTTAAAAAAAGGTATAACAACAATAATACTTCATTTCTGATACATTAAAATAATAGATATACAAAATCATTTTTTAATTTTACTTAAAAAAACTATAAGTTAAAATATTACTAACTATTTCATAAAAAACATTAATCATGAAAAAAATATCATTAACTACTTTCGTATTCCTATTTGGAATATTAATATTCGCACAAGTAGGAATTAATACAAACGATCCAAGTGCTCGACTTCATGTAATAAACCCTACTCCTGAAAACACAATGGATATTACAATGTTAGGAACAAACAACTGTGGAAGCATATGTAACAAACAAACGCCAAGACATCTCGTATTGTACAACCAGAATAAAACAAATAGTGCTTTTGCTACTCTAGCTTTTGTTCCCTCTTCATCAGGAACAGGTTCAACAGGAGCCTCTATAACTGGGATAGATCGAAATGCCACAAAGGGATACGCAGGGCTTTCTTTCGGAACTCGTCATGATGATGGCTTTCATGAAAGAATGAGAATAGCAAGTACTGGAAATATAGGTATTGGCACAAACAATCCTACCGCTAACCTACAGGTAAACGGAAATTTACGGTATGTCGATGGAAACCAATCTAATAATCGAATTTTAGTATCTGACGCAAATGGAAATGCTTCTTGGATAGATTTTAACACGCTATTAGATATGTTCACAGGTTCATATCAAAGAAAAGAGATACTTCTTAACAATTTTTACATGATCCTCCCTGTATCGTCTGTTGCTTCAGATCCAGCTACCCATTTTACGATCTCTTCTAATAAAGATTCTGAAGGTGATTGTCTATATTTAGAAGCTATCGTGATAACAGGTAGCAACCCCCGAGTCTCTGTTTTACAAAATAATAATTTTTGTAGTGGGAGCCCTGAAAACTTTCCAATAATAGGAAATAACACAAATGAGTTTACAATTAAGAATGACACCTCTAGTATTGTTATAACAGCTCGTACTAACGATATCAAAGTCACTTCATCTGGAGACTGGATAGTAAATATTGAACGAAAAGTTTTGCGTTAAGTAACGATAACTTATTAATAAAAATCGAATTAGATTTCTTTTAAAAACAAAAAAACCACATCTTATGACTTGAGATGTGGTTTTTATATTCAATTTATCTAAAAATTTAATGCTTCATCATCCCTTCTTCTATTTCTACTCCTAAACCTTTTGCCACAGCTAATCCTAATTGAACATTTGCTCTAAAAAAATGACATAACTGACGGTTTATAATTTCATCTCTTTTAGAGCCATCAATCCCTGCCATAGCTCCTACAATATTATTTACTGTATAAGTTCTTTCTTCTGGTGTCATTACCTTATCAAACAAATCTCCTGCTTGAGTAAAGTGATCATCATCTCCTTTTCCATTTCGATTAAAATATCCTACTTCTTTAGAATCCAATTTATAGTTTTCTCCTTTTCTTGACTCATCCAATTTCAACTTATCAAAGCTATTTGGAAAATAATTTGGATGATCCTCTCCATTTCCATCAAAAGCCATAGCTCCATCTCGATTATAATGGTTTGTAGCAAAAGGGCATCGATTTACAGGTAAAGCATTATAATTTGCTCCTATTCGGTAACGATGTGCATCTGGATAAGCAAAAATACGCCCTTGTAACATCTTGTCTGGTGAAAAACCAATTCCATCCACAACATTTGTTGGAGCAAAAGCAGATTGTTCTACATCAGCAAAATAATTAGATGGTATTTCATTTAATTCTAAAACACCTACATCAATCAACGGAAAATCTGCATGAGGCCAAACTTTTGTTACATCAAACGGATTCCAACGAAAAGTTTTAGTTTGCTCTTCTGTCATAACCTGAATTTTCACATTCCATTTTGGAAAATCTCCTTTTTCAATAGCATCTACCAAATCTCGTTGAGCATGATCAGGATCTTTTCCTTTCATTTCTATTGCTTCAGCATCTGTAAAATTTTGAATACCCTGATCTGTTTTAAAATGAAACTTCACATATACCCGTTTATTTTCCTTGTTAACCATTGAAAATGTATGTGAACCATAACCGTTCATATGACGGTATGATTTAGGGGTTCCTCTATCCGACATTAATATCATAACCTGGTGCAAGGATTCTGGATTTAAAGACCAGAAGTCCCACATCATTGTAGCTGACTTACAATTAGTTTTAGGATGACGCTTTTGTGTATGTATAAAATCAGGAAATTTTTTGGCATCTTTTATAAAAAATACAGGCGTATTATTTCCTACTAAATCCCAATTACCTTCTTCTGTATAAAATTTAACAGCAAATCCCCGAGGATCACGTTCTGCATCTGCAGAGCCTTTCTCTCCTCCTACTGTTGAAAAGCGTAAAAAAACTTTGGTTTCCTTCCCTACTTTTGAAAATAAATCAGCCCTTGTATATTTCGTAATATCATGTGTTACTGTAAACTTCCCATACGCACCTGTTCCTTTAGCATGCACAACACGTTCTGGGATACGTTCACGATTAAAATGAGCTAATTTTTCCACCAAGAAATAATCCTGTAATAAAACAGGACCTCTTGCACCTCCTGCTGTCTGTGAATCTTCATAGTGATACACAGGTGTTCCTACTTCTGTTGTAATTTTTTTTTGATTCTTCATACACTTCTTAATCTTTATCTATTTTATCATTGTGAATATACTTAAAATATAAGTGGTTTTTTTAAATTCCTAATCAACAATAACTTTTATTTCGTCAAACTTACAATAAGAAAAAATTATACTAATTATTTTTCTATAACTTTTAACTATAACGTAATAGTTTCCTATCGTTTTTAATTTCATGCTACTAAAAACGGTATTTTGAAATCTAGTTTTAAAATACCGTTTTTAATTCGTTATTTTTCTATAATTTTGTTACTCTCATGGAAAAACGAAACCCTTCATACAATCAGAATCAAAAAACCAATACTATAATTGGTCTTGAACGAGGCAAAATACCTCCTCAAGCTACTGATTTAGAAGAAGCTGTTCTCGGTGCCTTAATGATTGATAAAAAAGGGTTGGATGAAGCCATCGATATTTTAGAATCCGATTTTTTTTACAAAATAGAGCATCAAGAAATCTATAAAACGATTAAAACCCTTTTTAATGATTCACAGCCTATCGACCTCTTAACAGTTTCGCATGCTTTAAAGCAAAATGGAAAATTGGATCAAGTTGGAGGTGATTATTATTTAGTTCAACTGAGTCAAAAGGTATCCTCTGCTGCCCATATTGAATACCACTCCAGAATTATTCAACAAAAGTATATTCAAAGACGACTAATTCATGTTTCTTCACAAATTATTGATAAATCTTATGATGAAACAACGGATGTTTTTGATTTGCTAGATGATGCTGAAAATAAATTATTTGAAATAACCAACGGTAATTTAAAAAAGTCTTCTGAAAGAGCTGATCGCTTAGTTGCACAAGCTATTGACAAAATTAAACAAGTTTCAGAACAAGAAGGCTTAAGTGGTGTACCAACAGGTTTTACTAAAATTGACCAGCTAACAGCTGGTTGGCAACGTTCAGATTTAATCATTTTAGCCGCTAGACCTGGTATGGGAAAGACAGCTTTTGTTTTGTCAATGGCTAAAAACATGGCAATCCAACATGGTAGAGGTGTTGCTATTTTTTCTTTAGAAATGTCTTCTGTCCAACTGGTTACAAGATTAATATCAGGAGAAACCGGTATTGATTCTGAAAAACTTAGAAAAGCTACTTTAGCAGAACACGAATGGGAACAACTCTATTCCAAGGTAAAAAAGCTAGAAGATGCACCTCTTTTTATCGATGATACTCCCGCTTTGTCCATTTTTGACTTACGAGCAAAATGCCGTCGACTGGTTTCTCAACATAATGTAGAATGTATCGTTATTGACTATTTGCAATTAATGACTGCAGGAAGTAATCACTCAGGAAATCGAGAGCAAGAAATCTCAATGATTTCACGATCCTTAAAATCTATTGCAAAAGAATTAGATGTTCCAGTCATTGCTTTATCACAGTTATCTCGTGCTGTGGAAACTCGTGGAGGAAGTAAACGCCCCTTATTATCCGATTTACGTGAATCTGGAGCTATTGAACAAGACGCGGATATTGTGTGTTTTATATACCGTCCAGAATATTATGGTTTAACCGAGTGGGATGATGAAGAATTATCTCCTTGCGTAGGTCAGGGAGAATTTATTGTTGCAAAACATCGTAACGGTGGGCTAGATAATATCCGTCTACGTTTTATTAGCAATCAAGCTAAATTTGATAATTTAGAGGAAAATCCATTTGTAACTCCTGGACTTCAGTCATTTGAATCGAGTATGAATACAGATCGTATTTTACCTTCCGATGCATTTGGAAAAGATGATGCTACTAATAATACTTTCTCCAGTAATATGAATCTTGGAGATGATGACTTTCCTTTTTAAAAGTAATTAGTAATTCATGAAGGCAACATTTGAACGACATGTATTACAGTTTAAAAAACCTAGTGGTACTTCAAGAGGTGTTTTACGAAACAAGGAAACTTTTTTTATTCATTTAACTGATGGAGAAAAAAATGGAATTGGAGAATGTGGAATTCTGAGAACACTTAGTATTGATGATCGTCCTGATTATGTTGAAAAATTAAAATGGACTTGTAAGAACATTCATCTTGGATTGGATATTTTGTATACTGAATTAAGAGAATTTCCTTCCATTCAATTTGGTCTAGAACAAGCTTTTTTAGACCTTGAAAGTACAAATCATATACTATTTCCTTCTAATTTTACCAAAGGTTTAGATGGAATTATTATAAACGGGTTAATTTGGATGGGGACAATTGATTTTATGAAAAATCAGATTGAGAAAAAAATAAAACACGGGTTTTCCTGTATTAAAATGAAAATTGGTGCCATTCACTTCGAAAGTGAATACCAAATTTTAAAACAACTTCGAAATGATTATCCTAAACTTGAACTGCGTGTTGATGCCAATGGAGCCTTTTGTTCTAGCAAAGCTCTAGAAAAAATTAAGCAATTATCAAAGCTCAATCTACACTCGATAGAGCAACCTATCAAACCTAGGAAATGGAAAAAAATGGCCGTTTTATGTAAACAAACACCTTTGCCTATTGCACTCGATGAAGAACTAATTGGAGTCTTTGATTTAAAGGATAAAATCGCTTTATTAGACTGTATTAATCCTCAATATATTATCTTAAAACCTAGTTTAATAGGAGGGTTTAAAGGAACCAAAGAATGGATTGATTTAGCAAAAAAACGCAAGATCAATTGGTGGATCACCTCTGCTTTGGAAAGTAACATTGGGTTAAATGCTATTGCTCAATGGACCTATACCCTTAATAACCCTATTCCACAAGGACTTGGGACGGGGCATTTATATACAAACAATATACCTTCTTACTTAGAAATAGAAGGAGAAAAATTATTTCACAAATTAAAAAGCCAGCTCTAAGGCTGGCTCTAATCATGATTATTCCCCACTTCATAAATTTTCGTTATTCTAAAACAAAAATCTTCAAGACCACTCATCATAAAATTCATCTCCTTTTTTTGATTGGGATAAACTTTCACTTTTATACTCGAAGCAAAACCACATTTCGTAACTAAATCTAACTCCACTATTTTTAGACTATTATTTTTAATTTTTAATGACCAAATTGTTTTATCTACCCACTTGTTATAATCTTCTTTAGTCACTTTATACAACACTTTTTTTTCTTCTTTCATTTCTATCCAATCTGCATATTTTTCTAATTCTCTTTTTTTAGAAAAAAGGCATCTAAAACAATTTCTATTCATATCATCTAATCTCTCTTCATACTTTCTTTTCGTTACAAACATCTTAATTACTATTATTAATCTAATATTTTTTATACTAATTCCTATATTTGAGAGTTAAAGCGTTTTATCCTTTCGACAAACATTTTGTACATTTAAAAAAATTTTAACCATGGTATTGGATTTCTCAAAAAACATCGCTGACATAGAGTTCACATCTTATCACAATACTTGGGAAAAAGAAATTATTCTTTTTGTAAAAGAATATTTACAGAATTCTGAAATAAAAGCTACTACTTCTGGCTCTACGGGAAAGCCTAAAACTATCTGTATTCCAAAAGAATTCATGAAAAATAGTGCCTTAATGACAGGGCATTACTTCGACCTTAAACCAGGACAGACTGCTTTATTGTGTCTACCAATACATTATATTGCAGGAAAAATGATGTTGGTTCGTGCCATTGAATTAAAATTAAAATTAATTTGTATTTCTCCGTCTGGAAGTCCTTTAACACATATAAATACTCCCATTGACTTTTGCTCTATGATTCCATTACAAGTGGAACAATCACTTTCAAAATTGACACTTATAAAACAACTAATCATTGGTGGAGCTCCTATTTCAAACCAACTTAAAAAGCAGTTACAAAATATAACCACTTCTTGTTTTGCCACTTATGGTATGACAGAGACTGTAACACATATTGCTATAAAGCCACTTAATCACAAACTAAAATCTAATTATTATACTACTTTAGAAGGTATATCCGTTGAGAAAGATTCTCGAGGATGCTTAATCATCAACTGTCCGCATCTAAATTTCAATAAGGTTATCACAAATGATATGATAAAACTAATTAATGAAAAACAATTTCAATTCTTAGGGCGATACGACCACGTTATTAATTCTGGAGGTATTAAAATTCATCCTGAAATTATTGAAGAAAAACTTTCTACTCTCTTTTCTGAACGTTTTTTTATCACTAGCATTCCTGATAAAAAATTAGGCGAAAAAGTTGTTTTAATTATTGAAAGAAAAAACCCAAACCCTACACTAGACCTTACTTTATACCTAGAAAAATTTGAAGTTCCGAAACATATTTTTTATACTAAACATTTTATCGAAACTCTTACTGGAAAAATTAGAAGAAAGGAAACCTTAAATCATATTATGACTTCACATCATTCTTTATCATAATAAAAGCATTAAAAAACAATCTCCCCAACCTTTGTCGTAAAAGATTGGAGTGAGAAAGTGATTATAAACTACAATTTATTTTTGATATAAGATAGTTGCTGAATAAGATGGAACTTGAATTTTTTTCGTAAACTCCTTTTGTAAATTGATTTCAAATGTATAATTTGATAATGCAGACATCCAACTACCATTTGGTAAACTAATATCTTTTTCTTTATCAGAACCGTTAAAAATTAACATTATATTTTTCCACTCATCTTTGTTTGCATGATCTTTTAATTGATACACAATCAATTCTTCATCCTCTATTTTAATAAACTCTAATTTATTCTGAATCATCTCATTAGTTGTCATTCTAAATGCAGGATGATTCTTTCTTAAGGCAATTAATTCTTTATAATACTTTACTAAATCTTTATTTTCAGACTTTAAATCCCATACAATTTGATTAACGGAGTCTGGTGATTTATAGGAATTGTGTTCTCCACCTTTAGTACGCTTCATCTCTACTCCTGCGTGTAAAAATGGTATTCCTTGTGAAGTCATTACAATCGTATTGGCTAACTTGTGCATTTTTATCAAATCTTCTTCTGATACATCTTCTCTAGATACCTTTAATTTATCGTATAGCGTGTGATTATCATGGCATGAGACGTAATTAACTACGTCGGTAGGATTATTTGCATAAGGTTGCTTCGCATAGTATCCTTTTTCATAATCAACCTGAGGATGTTCTCCTGCTCCTACTATTCCTATTTTCACAGCTTCTTTCATTTCTTTATTCCCACTGATAAAACCTGTACTTTTTTCATCAAAAACATTTCCTTTTACAGCATCACGAATATCATCACTAAACACCGCTATATCCTTCATCTGATTAGCATGCATCTTCAGAGCACGATATTTTTCGGGTAAAGGCGAATCCCCTGCAGTCCAACCCTCTCCATAAATAAGAATAGTGGGGTCAACTTTTTTAAGTGCTGCTGCTACCTGATTCATTGTTTCCATATCATGAATTGCCATTAAATCAAATCGAAAACCGTCTATATGATATTCCTTTGCCCAATATACAACCGATTCTACTATAAACTTTCGTACCATTGCTCGGTCTGATGCTGTTTCATTTCCACAAGCAGCAGCATCACTATATTTTTGATCTTTTTCCCATTGACGGTAATAATAACCTGGTACTAACTGATCAAAGTTAGAATCATGTGTATACCCTGTGTGATTATATACAACATCCATTACCACTCTCAATCCTTTTTTATGCATAGATTGAACCATTTGTTTAAATTCTTTTATTCTCACCTTACCATCTTCTGGATCAGTTGAATAAGATCCTTCTGGAACATTATAATTTTGAGGATCATAGCCCCAATTAAATTGAGCAGAGTCCAACTTAGTTTCATCAATACTTCGATGATCAAATGCAGGTAGAATATGCACATGAGTTACCCCCATATCTTTAATATGATCAATTCCTGTTATTACACCTTTTTTATTTTGAGTTCCTTCTTCTGTAAATCCTAAATATTTACCTTTATTTTGAATTCCAGAATCAGGACTTATTGATAAATCACGGACATGTAATTCATAAATAATCGCATCCGTTGCATTTTTCAATTCAGGACTTTTATCATTTTCCCATCCTTCAGGGTTTGTGTCAGCAAAATCAATAATTTGACCTCTTTTTCCATTTACACCAACTGCTTTAGCATAAGGATCTACATTTTCTTCATTCCAATTTCCTTGAAATTTTGCTTGAAATGCATAATAACGATCTTTATGATCACCTTTTAATTCTGCTACCCAAACTCCCTTATCTTTTTTTACACAATTTATTTCTTCTATCAAATCATTTCCTAATGAAGTCTTATAAAGCTTTAATTTTACCTGTTCAGCTTCTGGTGACCATAGCCTTAATACTGTTTTTTCTTTTGTGTATTGAACACCTAAATCATTTCCTTCATATATCGGGTAATCTTGATAAGGGTTAAAAGCTAAATTAGTTTGATCGTTCACTTGTACTCCTTTTTGGTTCTTTACTGTATTTTCTTGTTTAGGATTACATGCTATAAACATAAATCCTATTGCTAAAAGTTTTACGCTGTTTCTTTTATTCATTGCACCATCATTTTAATTTTCAAATTTACATTTTTCTTTACAAATGTGTATCAAAAACACCTTAGTTTTAAGTTAAAACAAGATTCTTATCATTTTTACTAACTTACATCCAATGAATTAAACCCTGAAACTTCTTAAAAACTATTGGCTCTATAATTCTTCATATAAAAATTGTACAATTCGATAAAAATTTTTAAATTTGCGCACTTATTAACAAAATTTTAAATTTATAGACAAGATGGCAAATCAGTATGAAACTGTTTTCATTTTAACTCCCGTTTTATCTGAAACACAGGTAAAGGAAGCAGTTACAAAGTTTGAAAATTTCTTGAAAGAAAATGGAGCAGAAGTTCTTCACAAAGAGAATTGGGGTCTAAAAAAACTAGCCTACTCTATTCAAAACAAAAAAAATGGGTTTTATCACCTACTTGAATTCAAAGGAGAAGGAACAATTGTAGACAAGCTAGAATTAGCTTTTAGACGTGACGAACGTATTATGCGTTATTTGACTGTAAAAATGGACAAACATCATGTTGATTTTTCAGTGCGTCGAAGAGAAAAAATATCAAGTAAATAACCCGAAAAAAGAACACAATGGCTTTAGATAATTTAGCAAAAAGAAACGAGAATAAAGTTCGGTATTTAACACCGCTTTCGATTGATAGTAAAGATGAAAAAAAATATTGTCGTTTTAAAAAGTTTGGAATCAAATATATCGATTATAAAGATGCTGATTTCTTATTGCGATTTGTTAACGAACAAGGTAAAATTTTACCTCGTCGTTTGACTGGAAACTCTTTGAAATACCAAAAGAAAGTATCTCAGGCAATTAAAAGATCACGTCATTTGGCACTAATGCCTTATGTAAGTGATTTATTAAAGTAATTTTTAAAACAAATCGTAAAAATGGAAATTATATTACATAAAGACGTAGAAAACTTAGGGTTTAAAGACGATATTGTAACGGTTAAAAACGGTTACGGTCTTAACTTTTTAATCCCAGGTGGATTTGGTGAAGTTGCAACCCCGTCTGCTATAAAAAGATTAGAAGAAACCTTAAAGCAACGTGCTAAAAAAGAAGAGAAATTAATTGCTGATGCAAAGATTACTGCTACTTCTTTAGAAAAAGTTGATTTAAAAATCAAGGCAAAAGTAGGTGCTACTAATAAATTGTTCGGTTCTATCAACTCAGCATCTATTGCAGAAGCTTTAGCTAAAGAGGGACACAAAATCGATCGTAAATACATTAAATTACCTGGTAATAACATTAAAAAAGCTGGAAATCATACTGCTAAGATTCGTTTACATCGTGAGGTGTTAATGAATTTTAACTTTGAAATTATAGGTGAAAATAGCGAAAAATAAAGCTTCTTTCATACTTAAAAGGATACAAAAAAGCCCTGAGTAAATTTTATTTTTCACAGGGCTTTTTTGTATTCTTTTTTATACTAAATAAATCATGTTCTCTTACTGCATAGCCGCAATAATTTCATCAGTCATTTCCATATTGTGGTATACATTCTGAACATCATCATCATTCTCATATTTTTCCAGCATTTTTAAAATAGGTTGTGCTTCTTCAACCGTTAAATTTACCTTAGTTGTAGGAAAGCGTTTTAAAGCTGATGATTTTGCTTCTATATTCAATTCTTCTAATTTATTAGCCATATTACCAAAATCATCATATTCAGTAGTAATCATAATCATTTCTTCATCTTTTTCAACCTCCTCTGCCCCACCATCAATAAACGCTAACTCTAATTCTTCAAAATCTTGTCCTACTATTTGAGAAGTTTCAATTTCAAAAACGCCCTTACGATCAAAAATAAAACTCAATGAGCCTGAAGTTCCTAAGTTTCCTTCATGCTTATTAAAAATAGCACGAACATTAGCTACAGTACGTGTTGAATTATCTGTAGCTGTTTCAACTAAAATAGCAACTCCACTAGGGCCGTACCCTTCATAAACTACTTCTTGATAATCTTTTGCGTCAGATCCTAAAGCTTTTTTTATAGCACGCTCTATGTTATCTTTTGGCATATTGACTCCCTTTGCATTTAGCATAGCTCTTCGTAAAGTCAAATTTGAATCTGGATCAGCTCCCCCAGCTTTTACTGCCATAGTAATTTCCTTTCCTATTTTCGTAAATGCCTTGGACATTTTTGACCAACGTGCCATCTTTGTAGCTTTTCTATATTCAAATGCTCTTCCCATTATACTATTTTAATTTTACTGCAAACAAATTTACATGATTAAATGAAAAATTAAAAATGAAGCCTTAGTAAAA
>JBKDZS010000038.1:0-1642 GCA_047971445.1 Flavobacteriales bacterium | reverse complement strand
TATCAACGAGAAGAAACAGATTCTGATAAACTGATTGCTTTAAATGTAAATTATACAGGGGATTTATTTGAAGGGGGACTGTCTCTTTTAAGAGGTGCAGAACCTGACGGTATAACACATTCTATAGTAGATTTTTTTGGAACATGGATTCTATCTGATAAATTTTCAATAGGCTGTAATCTTTTTCACCAAGCATTTGATGATGGAGATGGATTTAGTGGAAATGTATCTGGGGTAGCGTTATTTCCTATGTTAACATTAAGTGAAAAAACATCCATAGCATTTAGAGGTGAAATATTAGACGATAAAGACTCTTATTTTTATGGAATAGATGATAATTTGCTATACAACGCAACCTTATCGTTTAATTATCATATAGGTAACTTAAAAATTACCCCTGAAATTCGAATTGACGGGTCTTCGGAAAGTATTTTTACAGATTCTAAAGGTAGAACAACTGCGAATGATAGCTTTGCTATAGTAGGGATGTCATATCAATTTTAAAAAACCAGAACATTAAAGTATTTAATAAAATGGAAAATAATAAATGTATAAATAGAAATAGTTCTACTATTTCTAAATGGATTAAAAACATGATGGTGTTTTCTTTGGCAAGTATTACTTTTATACAATGTAAAGAAGAAAAAAAGAAAGCGTCTGCAATTGAAACTAAAAGCACTCTTGCAAAAGAAGAAGTTACCGTTGTACGACAGGCTGCTGAATTTGAACCTCAGGAGGCCGTATGGATTATATGGTCTCCTGTAGATCATAAACAAGAATTATCTAATGAAAAAGTTACATTAAAGGTTATAGAATCTTTAGTTTCTGATACTAAAGTAATGGTTACAGCTCAAAATGATTCTTTGTACAATAGAGCTTTATCTATGATACCTAAAAATCTACTCGAAGATAAAAAGGTTGAAGTGAAAATAATTCCTTCGGAAGAATTATGGGTAAGAGATATGGGGCCTAATTTTGTAGAATTGAGTAATGGGAAAAAAGGAATTATAGATTTTAACTTTGATGCGTGGGGTTATACACCTCATGATCAAATGGATGACTATACAATCCGAATGGAGAAATATGATGAAAAAATAGGTGAATTATTAGGTTTAGAAGTTATTTCTTCTGATTTATATAGCGAAGGAGGGAATAGAGAAGTGAATGGAAAAGGAACTTTAATGGTTGTTGAAACAGTTGAACTTAACCGAAACCTAGAGAAAACCAAAGAAGAAATAGAATATAAAAAAGTTTTGGGCGTATCTAATATTATTTGGTTAAAAGAAGGTGTTTATGAAGATGACCATACCTTTAACGGACCAATTGATATTGAAGGTGGAAAGAAAGCTTATACAGTAGTTACAACTGGAGGACATATAGATGAATTTGCACGGTTTGTTAATCCAACAACAATTTTATTAGCAGATGTACCTGATGAAGATCTTCATGACCCTATAGCTGTTGAAAATAAAAAGAGGCTTGATGTAAACTATGAAATATTGAAAAAAGCGGTTGATCAAGATGGGAAACCATTTAATATTATTCGGGTTCCAACTCCTAAAACAATCTTAAGTACAATGAAACCAGGAGACTCTGTATATGATTTTATTAGCACTTTGGAATATCTAGATGGATCTAAATT